>JBPBQE010000079.1:0-18072 GCA_050954595.1 Janthinobacterium lividum
GCGAGCAGCACGTAACGCATGCGCTTGGGGAATTTCATTGGGTCTCTCCGTAATCGTGAACCGTAGCGGCCCACTCGACAACGGTATCAGCAAGGCCCATGCCACAGCCGAACCTACTGTTCTCGAACGATTTTCACCCTGTCCGCAAAAGCCACCAACGTCCCCTACGCGGACAAAGCTGTCCCCTTTTCGGACACCCGCAACCGCGCCACCCGCAACGGCACCGGCGGATGGCTGTAATTCACCAGCGCATACAGCGGGTCCGGCGTCAGCGTGCTCGCATTGTCGCGCGACAGCCGCACCAGCGCCGACGCCATCGGCTCCGCACCCACCATCCGCCGCGCGAAATCATCCGCCTGATACTCGTGCTTGCGGCTGATCCAGTTTGCCCCGATCGACAAAACCGGCCCCGCCATCTGCAACAGCACCACGCACACCATCAACGACAGCGCATCATCCCGATGCGCGATCCCGAACGACGGCAGCAGCCAATCCTGATGGCTCAACACCCCCAGCGCGAAGCACCCCGCGAACAGGATGACCACCGACCGCCCCATCCCGCTCCAGATATGGTTGAGCTTGAAGTGCCCCAACTCGTGCGCCAGCACCGCCTCCAGCTCCGCCGCGCTGTTCTTCGCGATCAGCGTATCGAACAGCACGATCCGCTTACTCCGCCCCAACCCGGTGAAATAAGCGTTCCCATGCGCCGACCGCTTGGATGCATCCATCACGAACAACCCGGCCGCCTCGAACCCGCACCGCTGCAGCAACCCCTCGATCCGCGCCCGAAGCTCCCCCTCTAGCGGACTGAACTTGTTGAACAACGGCGCAATGAACCGGGGAAAAGCCTCCGTCATCGCGAACATCAGCACCACCAGCCCGGCCCACACCCAGAACCACCACGCCCCCTGCAGCCGCATCAACCACAGCAGCCCGAACAGCAGCGGCACCCCCAGCACCAGCCCCAGCACCGCCCCCTTCACCCGATCCGCCAGGAACCGCCCCAGCGTTGTCCGATTGAACCCGAACCGCCGCTCCACCCCGAACGTTCCGGTCAGCGCCAACGGCAACCCCACAACCGTCGACACCACCTCCACCATAATCACGAACGCAACCCCGCGCCCCAACCCCGGCCCCATTTGCCCGGCAATCGCCCCGAACAGCAGATCGTATCCCGCCCAGGCCCAAACCAACCCGGTCGCCAACCCCACCACGGCCCCGGCCGCCCGCAACCCCAACCGCGCCCGCTCGTAATCCGCCGCCTTCTGGTGCTCCTCCAGGCTCACCTCGGTCGCGAACCCCGCCGGAACCGCCCCGCGATGCCGCAACACGGTGCCCGCCTGCCTGGCCATCAAGGCCAGGAAAGCTGCCGTGGTAAGAACCGAAACGACCGTGAACAGGAGGAGGAGCGACATGCTCTCTATCTAGTCGGCGAACTCCGGTTCGCTACGCATCAGCCGCCGCTTCACGCTGTCCAGATGCAGCCGCGCACTTCCCCCATCCGCCTCGCGCATCTGCGCCGCGACCCGGCCCGCGATCGCCGGCGCCACCGGGCACAGCACCCGCCCCGTGCTCATAGCCCTGATCTGCACGTCCGCCGCCCGCTCCAGGTAATAAAGATCGTCCCAAGCCTCCGCGATCGTCGCCCCGGTCACCATCACGCCATGGTTGCGCATGAACACCACGTCGGCCTCCCCGATCGTGGCCGCGATCCGCTCGCCCTCCGCCCCATCCAGCGCCAGCCCGTTGTACGCCTGGTCCACCGCGATCCGCCCGTAGAACTTCAACGCCGTCTGCCCCGCCCACACCAGCGGCTCGCCCTCCACCATGCTCAACGCCGTCGCGTTCGGCATGTGTGTATGGAACGCCGCCCGCGCCCGCGGCACCAGCTGATGCACCCGTCCATGGATAAAGAACGCCGTCGCCTCCGGCTGCCCTTCGCCCTCGACCACGTTGCCGTCGAAATCACACATCAACAGGCTCGACGCCGTGATCTCCGCAAACGCCAGCCCATACGGATTGACCAGGAACAGATCGTCCCGCCCCGGCACCATCGCCGAGAAATGGTTGCAGATCCCTTCCTCGAACCCGGCCGCCGCCGCCGCCCGGAAACAGGCCGCCAGATCGACCCGTGCCTCCCGCAACGCCACCGGGTCGATCTCCCCGACATTGTCGCCCCGCCGCATCCCGCCAGCCTGGAACTCGTGTGCCATCCCTTGTCCCCTTTAGCCCGTTTGAAAACGTGTTCCGGTGAGTCAGAGGCGCTTCTTAGCGCCGCCCGGCATGGATTTGCGAGCACCGGAGCGCAGCGGACATAAGTCCGTGAGCTCTGCGAGACTCTCCTCTCGCACCGGAGCGCAGGAAATACGCGTCGGATGACCTCCGGAGCGCGTTTACGAATGGGCTAAGAAGCTAACTGCCGCCGCAACCGGCTTAGCGCCCCCGGCAACCCCCGCACCGTCAGCACCCGCCCGTTCTCGTCGTAATCCTCGGACAACACCCGCGCGCTCTCGTACACCTCGCCCAGCATTCCCTGCTTGGCATAAGGCAGCACCAGCACCTCCTCCGTCATCGACTCCTCGAAGAAGCCGATGATCGTCTCCCGCAACCCGGCCACATCCCCCGCCACATGCGCCGACAGCATGATCGCCTCCGGATGCCGCTCCGCCAAAGCCGCCCGCTCCTCGCGCCCCACCCGGTCCATCTTGTTCAACACCAGCTTCCACGGCACCACATCCGCCCCGATCTCCCGCAGCACTTCCTTGCTGACCTCCAACTGCGCCTTGTACGTCGGGTCCGACGCATCCACCACGAACAACAGCAGCGACGCCTCCAGCGCCTCCGCCAGCGTCGACCGGAACGACGCCACCAGATCGTGCGGCAACTGCTTGATGAACCCCACCGTGTCCGACACCAGCACCCGCGGCCGCGTCTCCGGCTGCAGCGTCCGCACCGTCGTATCCAGCGTCGCGAACAACTTGTCCTCGACCAGCACCTGGCTCCCCGTCAGCGCCCGCATCAGCGACGACTTGCCCGCATTGGTGTACCCCACCAGCGCCACCCGCAGCTGGTCCCGCCGCGCCGACCGCCGGTTGTCGCCGTCGCGCTGCACCGCCTCCAATTGCTCCTTCAGTTCGGACAACCGATCGCGGATCTTCCGCCGGTCCAGGTCCAGCGTGCTTTCGCCCGCGCCCGGGCCCTGCTGCCGTCCCCCGCCCGCCGACGACTCCCGCATCCGCGGCGCCACGTATTTCAGCCGCGCCATCTCCACCTGCAGCTTGGCTTCCCGCGTGTTGGCGTGCCGGTGGAAGATCTCCACGATCACCCCCGTCCGATCCAGCACCTGCGCCCCCGTCGCCCGCTCCAAATTCCGGATCTGGCTCGGCGACAGCTCATGATCCACGATCACGAACTCCGGCTTCCGCTCCCCGGCCTCAACCTCTTCCTCATCTTCGACGGTCGTCGCCCCCTCGAACCGCTCCCGCGCCTTCGACTTGGGCTTCGGCGCCGTGGACTCGATCAACCCGGTCCCACCCGTCAGCGCCGCCAGTTCCGCCAGCTTGCCGCTCCCCAGCAGCGACCCCGACCCGGTCCCCTCCCGCCGCTGCGACACCTCGCCCACCACCTCGTAGCCGAGCGTCTTCACCAGCCGCCCCAACTCCTCCAGGCTACCGGCGTGAGCGACGTCATCGACATCGGGAAGTTGAATGCCGACAAGAACGGCGCGGGGGGTCGGTGCTTTGGTGGTCTCCATGCCGCGTCCTACCACGCCTACCTGCGATCCAAGAACGCCCGCACAAAGTTGACCGTCTCCGGCGCCTCCTCCTGCGGCACATGCCCCACCCGCGGCAGCGCCTGCAGCTCCCCATGCGGCAAAGCCGCCAGATAGTCCTTGGAGTTCCCGAACGGAATCATCCGATCCCCCTCACCCCAAAGCAGCAGCGTCGGCACCTCGATCGTACGCAGCAGCGGCACCGGGTCCGCCAGCACCTGATCCCCCATCCGATCCACGATCGCCCGCCGCACCCCCGGCGCCAGCATCATGTCGCGATACCGGTCATACAGCGCCTCCGTCAGCACCCCCGGCCGCGCATACGCCGCCTCCAGCATCGGCCACAGCATGAAGCGCGGCAGCACATATGGCAGAGTCCGCATCGCCCACGGCACCGCCTCCGTAGTCCCATACGCCCGTCCCGGCCCCGCAAACCCATCCGGTGAAATCAGCACCAGCCGGTCCATCCGCTCCGGATGCGCCGCCGCGAACCGCCACGCGATCCGCCCGCCCATCGAGTTCCCGGTCACGCTCGCCCGCTGCACCCCCAGCCGATCCAGCAGCCCGAGCAGCACTGCCACCCCCCGCTCGTCCGTGTACCCGCCCGGGTCCCGCCCCGTCAGCCCGAACCCCGGCTCGTCGTACCGGATCACCCGATGATCCCGCTCCAGATCCCCCGCCCAGGCATCCCAAGTGTGCAAGCTCGACCCGAACCCATGCAGCAGCACCACCGTCGGCGCCCCCCGCGGCCCCGTATCGCGCACGTGCAGCCGAACCCCCGACACCTCCACAAACTGCGAAGGCGCCCCCGCATACTCGGCCTCCAACCCCGCCCGCCCCCGGTCCGGCGCGTACAACCACCACACTCCCGCCACGGCCAACCCCAGCAAAACAATCATCGCCAGCGCACCGCGGCGACCCAGAACCGCACGCCGCATGGCGAAAACGACCTACCGCCCCACCACCACGTTAAACGTGACCCCTACCGCATTCGGCTGCAGCGTCACGTCGAACTTGTCCGCCCCTGCGTAACCCGGCGCCGGCACATACGTCACGACCGCCTGCCGGTTGCCCGTAATCAGCCCGTTGGTCGCCACCCCGTGCACCGGCTGACCCGTCAGCAGCGCCGCGTTGATCACCGCATTCAGCGCCGGGTTGACCAACACGATCCTGCACGCCTCGCCCGTGTTGCGAACCGTCAGCTCCGTCGGCACCGAGCGCAGCGGCAGTAGAAAGAACTTCTTCACCTCGCACGGCCCGCTCACCGCCTGCGGCTGCAACGGCCCCTGGCTATACTCCGGCAGCGGCCCACACGAACTCAACCCCACCGAAACCAAGCTCGCCAGAACCAGTCCTGCCCGAACCACTCCCGCCTGTCCCCTACCGAGTCGCAATGCCATGCTAGTCTCCTTCGCCGCCACTTTGGGCGGCCGTATCCCGCCCTCAACGTGCGGACGGGACGCGCCGATGCAAGCAGGATGAGTAAATGACCGAGACGAGCACCTTGCCGATGGACTGGGCCGAATGGGCCCGCAACGACGCCACCGCCCTGGCCGCCCTCGTCCGCCGCGGCGACCTTACCCCGTCCGACCTCGCCCGCCAGACCCTCGCTGCCATCGCCCTGATCAACCCGGCCCTCTCCGCCGTCGTGGAAACCTTCGACGACCTCGTCGCCGACCCCACCGCCGACGGCATGAACCCCGCCGGCCCCTTCGCCGGCGTCCCCTACCTCATGAAGGACCTCGGCCCCACCCTGCGCGGCCGCCTCCAGGAAATGGGCTCCAAGCTCATGCAGGGCAATCGCGCCACCGCCGACAGCCACCTCGCCGCCAGCATCAAGCAGGCCGGCCTCAACGTCATCGGCCGCACCACCACCCCCGAGTTCGGCGTCTGCTCCGCCGCCGAGAACCCGGCCATGTACGTCACCCGCAACCCCTGGAACCCCGGTTACACCACCAATGGCTCCTCGGCCGGCACCGCCGCCGCCGTCGCCGCCGGCATCCTGCCCATCTCCCACGCCACTGATGGCGGCGGCTCCATCCGCATCCCCGCCGGTGCCTGCGGCAACATCGGCCTCAAGCCCTCCCGCGGTGTCTTCTCCATCGCTCCCGCCGCCTCCGACCTCACCAGCCTCGTCTCCATCCAGGGCTGCCAGACCCGCACCGTCCGCGACACCGCCCTCTTCGTCGACAGCGTCCGCGGCGGCGCCCCGGGCGAGTTCATGCCCTACTGGACCACCCCCACCCCCTACACCGACCTCATCACCCGCGACCCGGCCCCTCTCCGTATCGCCCTCTCCCACGAATGGGGCGACTACCGCGCCACCCCCCATTTCGTCGCCGAGCTCGAACGCGCCGCCCGCCTCCTGGAAAGCCTCGGCCACCACGTCGAATGGGCCCTCCCGCCCATCGACTTCCGCGCCGCCTTCGCCGCCCAGACCACCTGCTACATCAGCAATTTCGCCCAAACCATCGGCAACCTCATCACCCCCCTCGGCTTCGACCGCCCGCCCGAAGACCGCATCGAACCGATCAACATCCGCATCTGGGAAGCCGGCCGCGACATCAGCTTCGCCGAACGCGCCCGCATGCAATCCGTCTTCAACACCACCTCCCGCGCCTTCGGCCAGTTCTTCGAGGACTGGGACATCATCCTCACCCCCATCACCGCCCTACCCACGCCCCCCATTGGCACCACTGAATATCTGACGATCAGCGACGAACCCGATATCCAGGCCTGGTTCGCCAATCTATGGCGCAACTTCGCCTACACCCCGCTCTCCAACCTATGCGGCATCCCGGCGATCTCGCTCCCACTCGGCACCCAAGAATCCGGCCTCCCCCTCGGCATCCAGGCCCAAGCCAAACAAGCCAATGACGGCCTCCTGCTCCAGCTCGCCGCTCAGATCGAGCGCGCCATCGACGGCCGCTGGAACGACGGCCGCCACCCCGGCATCCACGTCGCATCGTGAATAACGCGCGGCCAACCGCACCCAACCCACTCTGCTCGCGTTGAACCCAACAAGACCCCAAAGGAAAACTCTATGAAGCTCTACTTCGCCCCCGGCGCCTGCAGCCTGGCCGACCACATCGCCCTCCACGAAGCCGGCCTGCCGTTCGACCACATCAAGGTCGACCTCAAGGCCAAGAAGACCGAGTCCGGCGAAGACTTCGCCACCATCAACCCGAAGGGCTACGTCCCCGCCCTCAAGCTCGATTCCGGCGAAGTGCTGAGCGAGAACATCGCCATCCTCGACTGGATCGCGCAACAAAACACGGCGCTGGCCCCGTCGGGCCCCATGGGTCGCACCCACCTGCTCGAAGCGCTCGCCTTCATCTCGACCGAGATCCACAAGAGCTTCAAGCCGTTCTTCGCCGGCGCCAGCGACGCCGACAAGTCCAAGGCGTCCGAGATGATCGTCAAGCGCATGGGCTACCTCGCCGACACGATGCAGGGCGACTTCATTTTCGGCAGCAACGTCAGCGTCGCCGATTGCTACCTGTTCATCACGCTGCTCTGGGCCAAGAAGTTCGGCATCACCGCCCCGGAGAAGCTCGAAGGCTTCGCCGAGCGCATGCACGCCCTTCCCTCCGTGCAGAAAGCCATGAAGCACGAAGGCCTGGTCTAACCTCCGAAAGTTTGGTGGGCGTCAGCCCACCAAACTCCTTGACTACCGACGCCGATAAGTTCCCTTTTCGTTCCATGCCGCGCGCTGCCAAATCCACCTCGGCCGACCCCATCGCACCCCCGGCCCCGATCACCCCGGACGCGCAAGAAGACGCCCAACACCGCCGCGTCCTAGCCCTCCTCGTCGACCTCGGCGTCGCCCTGGCCCAAGAAATCGCGCAATCCCCCGAGCCCGCCGCCCCCCGCGCCGAAGCCTTCGAGCGCGTCAGCCGCGCCACCCGCCGCGCTATCCTGGTTGCCCGCCACGTCGCCCAACAGATCGCCCAACGTGCGGCCACCAGCCCGGCGCCCGCCCCGACCCTAACCCCCGTCCAACGCCGCACCGCCGCCCGCGCCCGCCTCATACGCGAGGTGCAGGACACCATCCAGACCAAAGCCCGCCCCGCCGATGCCGACGCCCTCCGCGCCGAACTCATCGACCGCCTCGACTCTCCCGAGCTAGACGCCGACCTCCTAGCCCGCCCCGTCGCCGACCTCATCGCCGACTTCCTCCGCGACCTCGGCCTCGCTCACCCGCCCGGCGCCCGCCCCATCGGCCGCCGCACCCCCGCCGACATCGCCCGCCTCAACCTCCTCGCCGCGTTGCCCCCCGGCCAGGCCGCCGCCACGGCCGCCACCTTCCCACGTCCCAAACCGCCACCGCGGCCGACACCCCCGCCATCGCCCCCAGCCCCCAAACGCTCCTGGCGCGACGACCCACCCGCCAATTCCGATCCAGACCCCGACACCGGCATCCGCCCCAACTCTCTCCTGGCCAGCCTCCTGAAAACCACCGAGCGCTAGCACTCGGCCCTCCTCGGCTATCCAAAGCGGCACGGACCGCAATCGCCTAAACTGCGGGGCCTGACATCGCTCTCACCGCCTCCTGCACGGTATCACTCTCCAGCAGCAGCGTCCGCGACAGATCCGCCAGCGTCACCAGCCCCACCATCACCCCGTTGGCGTCCAGCACCGGCAACCGCCGGACGTTGCGCGCCGCCATCAGGTCCAGCGCCGTCGTCAGCTTGTCCTCCTGCCGGCACGAATAAACTGTCGGCGTCATCACCTCGCCGACCAGCGTTTCCGTGTTGCTACGCTCCGTCGCCACCACCCGGAACAGGATGTCGCGGTCGGTGATGATCCCCTGCAGGCTCTCGGCCGACCCCACCGGCAGCGCTCCCACGCTCAGATCCCCCATCGCCATCGCAGCCTCCGCCACCGTCGCGCCGGGAAGGATGAACTCGACGTCGCGGGTCATGATGTCGGCAACCGCCATGGCAATCCTCGTGTTTCGCCCTTTCCTGACACACCAGGGGGGCCACACCAACATCGACGCCAGCCATGCTCCCTGGCTACAAGGACAAAGGTTCACGCGGGAGACTACGATGTTCATGTCACGGCGCCTCACCGCGCTCGCCTCGATCGCGCTCCTGCCCCTGGCCCTTCTGACCGTCCCCGGCCTCGCAGCCGCGCAGACCGTCAAGGTCGGCAGCAAGAACTTCACGGAGCAATTCATCGTCGCCGAGATCTACGCCGCCGCGCTCGAGAACGCCGGCCTCAAGGTCGAACGCAAGATCAACCTCGGCGGCACCCTCATCGCCCAAAAGGCCATCGAGTCCGGCGAGATCGACCTCTACCCCGAATATACCGGCACCGCCCTGGTCGCCGTCCTGAAAGCCCCGGTCAAGAGCGACCCGCAAGAAGTATTCGACCAAGTAAAAGCCTACTACGAAAAGAACTTCGCCCTCACCTGGCTCAAGCCCGCCAACATCAACAACGGCTACGCCATCATCGTCCGCCCCGACACCGCCGCCAAATACCACCTGAAGACCCTCGCCGACCTCGGCGCCGGCCCAGCCAAGGACCTCGTCATGGGCGCCGGCCCCGAATTCCTCGACCGCCAGGACGGCCTGCCCGGCCTCAAATCCGCCTACGGCGTCCAGTTCAAGGAATTCAAGCAATTCGCCAAGCTCGGCCTGCGCTACGATGCGCTGGCCGCCAAGCAGATCGACGTCGCCAACGGCTTCGCCACCGACTGGCAGATCGCCGAACAAAAGCTGGTCGTGCTCGAGGACAGCAAGGGCCTGTTCCCGCCCTACTTCATCGCCCCCGTCATCCGCCAGCAGACCCTGGCCGCAATCCCCAAAATCGCCGACATCCTCGACAAGGTCGACGCCGCCCTCGACAACGCCACCATGCGCGAACTCAACGCCAAGGTAGAACGCGACAAGGATGAACCCAAGGACGTCGCGGTCGCCTTTCTCAAAGCCAAGGGCCTGACCAAGTAGCTTGCTCCTAATCGGCGACGGCCCGCTCACCATTGAGGACGTCCGCGCCGTCGCCCGCGACGACGCACCCTGCCGTCTGTCCGCCGCCGCCGCCGCCCGCATCCGCGCCGCCCACGCCGCCATCCTGGCCCTGCTCGGCACCGCAGCCCCGATCTACGGCGTGACCACCGGCCTGGGCGCCGCCGTCGATACCAGCCTCGGCGCCGATCCCGATCGCCAACGCCGCATTCCCCTCGCCCGCGCCGCCGGCGTCGGCCACCGCCTCCCGCGCGACGCCGTCCGCGCCATGATCCTCGCCCGCCTTTCGCGCCTAGCGACCGGCTATTCCGGCCTCTCCCTGCCCATGGCCGAAACCCTGGTCGCCCTGCTGAACGGCGGCGTCACCCCCCTCGTCCCCGCCATCGGCTCCATCGGCGAGGCCGACCTCATCCCCCTCGCCCACGTCGCCGCCATCCTCGCCGGCACCGGCCACGCCGACCACTGCGGCAGCGACCTTCCCGCCCCGGAAGCCCTGGCCCGCGCCGGCATCGCCGTCCCGCCCTTCGGCCCCAAGGACGGGCTGGCCCTGGTCTCCTCCAACGCCGCCTCCGTCGGCGCCGCCGCCCTCCTCGCCGCCGACACCGCCCGCGCCCTCGCCGCCGCCCTCGCCGCCGCCGCCCTGTCCTTGGAAGCTTTCCGCGGCAGCCTCGCCCCCTTCGACCCCCGCGCCACCGCCCTCCGCCCCACCCCCGCCCAGGCCGAAACCGCCGCCGCCCTCCTCGCCTTCCTCGCCGGCAGCGACCTCCCAACCGCCTCCCGCCGCCTGCAGGACCCGCTGAGCTTCCGCGTCCTGGCCTCCGTCCACGCCGCCGCTGCCACTGCTCTGACCCAGGCCACGGCCCTGATCGAACTCGAACTGAACTCGAGCGACGACAACCCGGTTATCACCGCCACCGCCGCCCTCCCCACCGCCAATTTCGACGCCACCGCCCTTTCCCTCGCCATCGAAACCCTGGGCCAGTCCCTGCTCCGCGTCGCCACCGCCTCCGCCGGCCGCGTCCTCCGCCTGATGTCCCCCGCCACCAACGACCTCCCCCGCTTCCTCGCCGCCCCCGGCCGCAACGGCTTCGCCACCGTCCAGAAGACCCTCGCCGCCCTCCTCGCGATCATCCAGCACGATGCCGCCCCGATGCCCGCCTGCGTCCTCCCCGTCGCCGATGCCATCGAGGATTACGCCAGCCTGGCCGGCCCGGTTGTCGACAAGACCGCCCGCGTCCTGACCAATTTCCGCTACGTCGTCGCCGTCGAACTCATGATCGCCGCCCAGGCCTGCGACCTCCGCCCCACGGTCAAGCTCGGCACCGGCACCGCCGACCTCCACGCCCGTATCCGCACGGTCGTCCCTTCCCTGACCGAAGACCGCCCAACCGGCCCCGACATCGAGCACCTAGCTGCCCTCATCGCCGATGCCGACCTCCTACCCCCTCACCGCGAGCGCGGCGCGGCGCTCCAGAACGGCACGGACCGCCCCGAAACACCATGAAATGGGCCCCCAACCACCTCCCGGACATCGCGCTCGCCCTCTGGCAACATCTCCTTCTCGTCACCGTCTCCGTGTCGATCGCCCTTGTCTTCGCCCTCGTCGCCGGCATCTGGAGCGCCCACCGCCCCCGCGCCTACGCCGCCATCCTGTTCCTCACCGGCATCCTCTTCGTCATCCCGAGCCTGGCCATGTTCGCCCTGCTGATCCCCGTCCTCGGCCTAGGCTTCAAGCCCGCGGTCGTCGGCCTCACCTCCTATTGCCTGCTCATCCTCACCCGAAACGTCGTCCTCGGCCTGCGCGCCGTCTCCCCTGACATCGCGGACGCCGCCGCCGGCCTAGGCTACGGCCCAGCCCGGCGCCTCATCGAAATCGAACTTCCCATCGCCCTCCCCTTCATCGTCGCCGGGCTGCGGGTCGCGATCGTGACGGTCATCGGCGTCGCCACCGTCGCCGCCTACATCAACGCCGGCGGCCTCGGCACCATCATCTTCGCCGGCATCGACCAGCGCTACCCGGAGAAGATCATCATCGGCGGCGGCCTGACCGCCCTCATGGCCATCACCGCCGACCTCCTGCTTTCCCGCGCCGAACGCCGCCTCCGCGGCCGCACCGCATGATCCTGCTCGACGCTTTCCGTTGGATCGGGTCGCACCCGGCCGAATTCGCCGCCGCCCTCCAGCAACATCTCCTGATGAGCGCGATTTCCCTCGCCATCGGCCTGGGCATCGCCCTCCCGCTCGCCGTCCTGATCCTTCCCTCCCGCCTCGGCGCCGGCCTCACCGTCGGCCTGGTCAACGCCGTCCGCACGATTCCCAGCCTCGCCATCCTCGCCGCCGCCTTGCCCATCCTCGGCATCGGCATCGTCCCTTCGGTTGTCGCCCTGGTCGTCCTCGCCGTCCCCCCGATCCTCATCAACAGCCTGATCGGCTTGCGCGAGATCGACCCCGACCTCATCGACGCCGCCCTCGGCATGGGCATGCGCCGCGGCCAGATCCTCTGGCGCGTCCGCGTTCCGCTCGCGGCCCCGTCCATCTTCGGCGGCATCCGCACCGCCGCCGTCCAGGTCATCGCCGGCGCCACCCTGGCCTCCTTCATCGGCGGCGGCGGCCTCGGCGACTTCATCACCGCCGGCATCGCCCTGATGGACTACTCCCGCCTCCTCGTCGGCGCCGTTCCCATCGCGCTCCTGGCCATCGGCACCGAACTCGGCATGGCCGCCCTCGAACGCCGCCTCTTCCTCGGAACAGCCGCATGATCGAACTCGACGCCGTCACCAAGACCTTCCCCGGCGCCCCGACCCCCTCCGTCGACGCCGTCTCGATGACGATCCCCGAAGGCGAAACCGTCGCCCTCATCGGCCCCTCCGGCTGCGGCAAGACCACCACGCTGCGGATGATCAACCGCCTCATCGAACCCACCGCCGGCCGCATCCTCGTCGCCGGCCACGACATCACCCACGGCGACCCCATCCTGCTCCGCCGCACCATCGGCTACGTCATCCAGAACGTCGGCCTATTCCCGCACATGACCGTCGGCCAGAACATCGCCGCCGTCCCCCGCCTTCTAGGCTGGGACACCAAGCGCATCGACGCCCGCACTGACGAACTCCTCCACCTCGTCGGCCTCGACCCGGCCATGCGCACCCGCCGCCCCGCCGCCCTCTCCGGCGGCCAACGCCAGCGCGTCGGCGTCGCCCGCGCCCTGGCCGCCGATCCCCCGGTCATGCTGATGGACGAACCCTTCGGCGCCATCGATCCCATCGCCCGCACCCGCCTGCAGGACGAGTTCAAGGCCATCCTCCGCCGCGTCCGCAAGACCGTCGTCATGGTCACCCACGACATGGAGGAAGCGCTCCGCATGGCCGACCGCATCGCGATCATGCGCAACGGCAAGCTGCTGCAATTCGATACGCCGGCAACGATCCTGACCTCGCCCGCCGACCCTTTCGTCGACGCCTTCCTCGGCCCCGACCGCGCCTTCCGCCGCCTCGCCTTGCAGACGGTCGACGGCCTCATGACCCCTGCCTCCGGCACCCCCGACCCCGCGCTGCCCTCCGGCACCACCCTGCGCGAGGCTCTCTCCACCCTCATCACCGCCCGCGCCGACACCGCCCGCATCGTCGCCCCCGACGGCACGGTCCTCGGCGAACTCACCCGCGCCGCAATCCTTGCTGCCTGAGCCCGGTTAACCCATCCTAAATCTCTAGCGCGCAATGATGCCGGATCGGCGTCGATGAGTATTGCGCGTGAGATCGATAACGCTCGTCCTGTTCCTGCTGCTGACCACGCTCGCCCACGCCACCCCGGCCACAACGCCGGACCCCGACGCCAGCCTGTCCGGCGACATCAAGGATGCGGACCGCACCTTCAGCGGCTATGTCGGCGTGAAATCCCACGGCCTGATCGTCAAGTGGCTGCGCGCCAACCCGCGCCGCGACCTCACTCTGCATCTCGACAGCGGCGGCGGCAAAGTTCTCTACGGCATCAAATTATATGATGCCATCGAGGCCCATGGCCGCGTCTCGACCGAGATCGATCCCGGCAAAGCCTGCGTCTCCGCCTGCACGTATCTCTGGCTGTCCGGACGCACCAGAGCCCTCGCCGACCGCGCCATGCTCGGCTTCCATTCCAGCTTCTGCACCGCCGCCTGCGATCTACACTCGGTCGGCACGATCAATCAAAGCCTGCTCGACATCCTCGCCCGCACCGAACCGGACCTCGCGATGCTCATCTCCGGCACCGGTGCCATGATCTCCGGCAACCGCCTGATCGCGCTGGCACGCCGCGAAAACGGACACTGGGCCATGCGAACCTTCCAACCCCCGCCCTAGTTGACGGCGGCCACCGCGCTCCCGTATCGATTGCACATGATAATCAGTCGCAACATCGCTCTCGGTTGGCTGCATCGTTACGGCACCCCGCTCACCGTCGGCCTCTTCCTCGTCTCCGCCATCTCCGGTGTCTCGCTGTTCTTCCGCTGGTCGCCGCAGGCGTTTCACTCCATGCACGAATGGCTCAGCGTCGTGCTGCTCGCCCCGTTCGCCGTCCACATGTGGAAGAACTGGCGCCCGCTGATCGGCTACATGCGACGCCGCACCCTGATGATCCCGCTCATGTTGAGCCTCGTTGTCGCCATTCCATTCGCCATCAACGGCCTGACCGCCACCCGCACCGGCTCGCCCGCCTTCCGCGTCGTCCGACTGATGACCGCCGCCCCGCTGACCGCCCTGGCCCCCGTCCTCAAGACCACGCCCGAGCGGCTGCAATCCGCCTTGCAGGAGCGTGGTTTCACCGTCACCTCGGTTTCCGACCGTTTCGACACGGTCGTCGCCGGCGGCCCGGTCCCGCCGGAGCGCGTGCTGTTCGAGCTGCTACCCGGCCGCTAAATCTCAGAACGCCAGCGGCGCGTTGTCCTTGACCTCCTTCATAACGAAGAACGTCCGCGTCTGCCGCACCCCGGGCAACCCGATCAGCTTCTCACCGTGCAGCCGATTGAAGTCGCCCATGTCGCGCACCCGTATCTTCAGAAAGTAATCGAAATCCCCCGCCACCAGATGGCAGTCCAGGATCATCGGCATCGCTCGCACCGCCGCCTCGAACGCGCTGAAGCTCGCCGGCGTGGACCGGTCCAGCACCACGCCCACCATCACCAGCGACCCCCGCCCCACTTTCGCCGACGCCACCTGCGCCCGCACCGCCTCGATGAAGCCGTCCGCGAACAACGCCTGCGTCCGCCGGTGACACGTCGCGGCGCTGGTATCGACCTGCTCGGCCAATTCCGAGTTCGACAACCGCCCGTCTGCCTGCAGCAGCCGCAAAATTTTCGTGTCGATCCGATCGAGCGCTCGATCCGTGGAAGACTCTTCCAATTCTATAATCCCCAACGATCATTCAAAGCTATCTGCAGCGCTAGCACGATGTGAAGCCGCCAAAACAAGATGGCAATTAGAGAGCACCTTCCAGCCCCGGTCATCTATCATCCAGTGGTCATGAACCGATCCGAGACCCACCCGATGCTGGCAAAGTTCGAGCGCTACAAGCTCACCTTCGGCCCCACCCCAATCGAGCACCTCCCCCGCCTGACCGCCCATCTCGGCGGCGACGTGGAGATCTACGCGAAGCGCGAGGACTGCAATTCCGGCCTGGCCTACGGCGGCAACAAATTGCGTAAACTCGAATACATCGTGCCCGACGCCATCGCCAGCAACGCCGACACCCTCGTCTCCATCGGCGGCGTGCAGTCCAACCACACCCGCATGGTCGCCGCCGTCGCCGCAAAGATCGGCATGAAGTGCCGCCTCATCCAGGAAAGCTGGGTCCCGCACGAAGACGCCGTCTACGACCGCGTCGGCAACATCCTGCTGTCCCGCATCATGGGCGCCGAGACCCAACTCGTCGACGAAGGCTTCGACATCGGCATCCGCGACAGCTGGACCAAGGCGCTCGAGGACGTGAAAGCCAAGGGCGGCAAGCCTTACGCCATCCCCGCCGGCGCCTCCGTGCACAAATTCGGCGGCCTCGGCTACGTCGGCTTCGCCGAAGAAGTCCGCGCCCAGGAAGCCGAGATGGGCATCCATTTCGACTACATCATCGTCTGCACCGTCACCGGCTCCACCCATGCCGGCATGGTGGTCGGCTTCGCCGCCGACGGCCGCGCCCGCAATGTGATTGGTATCGACGCCTCCTGCACCCCGGCCCAGACCAAGGCCCAGGTCCTCGACATCGCCCAGAACACCGCCGCCCTCATCGAGCAACCCGCAATCATCGAGGACGACATCGTCCTGCTCGAGGATTACGCCTATCCCGTCTACGGCGTCCCCTCCAAGGAAACCGTCGAAGCCATCCGCCTCTCCGCCCGCCTCGAAGGCATGATCACCGACCCGGTCTACGAAGGTAAATCCATGCAAGGCATGATCGACCTCGTCCAAAAGGGCTACTTCCCCGCCGGCTCCAAGATCCTCTACGCCCATCTCGGCGGCGCCCCCGCTCTCAACGGCTACAGCTACACCTTCCGCAACGGCTAAACCCCCGCGGAACCATCCGCCCGTTTCACCGTAACTCCGGCTGATGTTCGATTACCTCATCCGCGACACCCATCTCGGCGATATCGGCTTTAGCAAAGGCCGGGTCGCCGCGATCGGCCCAACCCTCCCACACGACGGCCCCGTCACCGACGCCGGTGGCCGCTTCGTGTGCGCCGGGCTGATCGAAAGTCACATCCATCTCGACAAATCCGGCATCATGTCTCGCTGCACCTGCCAGCAAGGCACTCTCAAGGAGGCCGTCGCCTCCACCAAGGCCGCCAAGCGCGACTTCACCGAACAGGACGTCTACGACCGCGCCCGCACGATGGTCGAGCGCGCTATCCTGCACGGCACCCTCCGCATGCGCACCCATGTCGAAGTGGACCCCCGCATCGGCCTGACCAGCCTGCGTGCCCTGAGGCGCCTCAAGCAAGATTATGCCTGGGCCATCGACCTCCAACTCTGCGTCTTCCCGCAGGAAGGCCTGTTGGACGATCCCGGCTGCGACGACGTTCTCGTCCAGGCATTGGGAGAAGGCGCCGATCTAGTCGGCGGTGCGCCTTACATCGACCAGGACTCGCACGGCCAGATCGCCCGCATCTTCGAACTCGCGAAGCGTTTCGATTTCGACATCGACTTCCACCTGGATTTCGACCTCGACCCGGCCTCTCCCGATGCCGACGAGGTCTGCCGCGTAACCGACGCCTACGGTTGGGGCGGCCGGGTCACGATCGGGCATTCCACCAAGCTTTCGGCAATGAAGCCCGCCCAATTCGACGCCCTGGCCACCCGCCTGGCCAATGCCGGCATTGCGGTCACGACGCTGCCTGCCACCGATCTCTTCCTGATGGGCCAGGACGCCACCGAGAACATGCCTCGTGGCGTCGCCCCGGCTCACCGCCTCCTGGACCGCGGCGTGAACTGCTCGATCTCGACCAACAACGTGCTCAACCCATTCACGCCCTACGGCGATTGCTCGCTGCTCCGCATCGCTAACCTGTTCGCCAACGTCGCTCAGATTGCCGACGATTCCGGTCTGACCGAGTGCTTCCGCATGATCACCGACCGCCCCGCCACGCTGATGCGTCAGGACTACGGCATCCACGTCGGCGCACCGGCCGACCTCGTCATCTTCGACGCCACCAGCCCCAACCAGGCCGTCGCCGAGCTCTCCCCCGCACTCACGGCGTTCAAGAACGGGCACCATCTCTTCACCCGCATCCTGCCGACGTTGGAAGCACCCCCGCGCTAGAGATGGCCCGGTGCGTAGAATGCGACGCCCTCATCGACCATGTCCGCCCGGGTCGCCAGAATGGATGCACGTTCGGTTGCGCTTTGTGTGAAGAAGTGGTCGCCTGACCCGCTGTTGAAGAAGCGATACACCGCGACATCCCCGGCTACTGGATTGAGGTGCTCGGCGAAGTTGGCCTGTTCCTCGATCAAGTCCGGCCGGGTCGCGCTGATCGAGGCGCGCTCGTCGGCGTTGGTAGTAAAGAAATGCGTGCCGCTATTCGTGTCGAAGAAGCGGAACACTGGAGCGACGTTCGCATCGCTCTCGTCCATCGTCACCGCCGCCATGCCGGTGCCCTCGTAGGTCAACGCAGGGCTGTTCAACGCTCTGGACTTGAGTGGTGTGAGTCCGATTAGCCACAGCCGGGTCGTAAAGCAGATCGGTTGGCGCCGGAGGGGATTCCCGAGACGGCCAATGTCTGACTCCTGGCAAAGCAACCGAGCCAGAGGTTGCCGTGGTCACGTTCTCGCCTTTGCTGGAGTTGCTTGCTGATATTCCCGATCCCCGGCG
>JBPBQE010000109.1:0-17948 GCA_050954595.1 Janthinobacterium lividum
TTGATGCCAAAAACCGAGATCCTCCTCGTCGGCGAGAGCTGGATCAGCGCTGCAACCCACTACAAGGGTTTCGACCAGTTCGGCTCCGTCACTTTCCACAAAGGTGCCGAACCCCTGGTCGAAGCGCTGCGGGACAGCGAATTCGAGCTCACTTACATGCCCGCGCACGAGGCCGCCGAAGGCTTCCCGTTCACGCTGGAAGCCCTGCGCCGCTACCGCGCCATCATCCTATCGGATATCGGCGCAAATACGCTGTTGCTGCCGCCCTCAGTCTGGCTGAACGGCAAGCCGGTTCCCAACCGCCTCAAGCTCATCCGCGACTGGACAGCCGATGGCGGCGGCTTAACGATGATCGGCGGTTATTTCTCGTTCCAGGGCATCGATGGCCGCGCCCGCTGGCACCGTACCGCCGTCGAGGACGCGCTTCCCGTCACCTGCCTGCCGTATGACGACCGGCTGGAGATCCCCGAAGGCTTCCGCCCCGTCATCACCGCCGACCCGGCGCATCCGATCATCCGCGGTCTCGACGGCGAATGGCCACTGTTGCTCGGCGCCAACGAGGTTCATGCCCGACCCGGCACCGATGTCCTCGCCCGCCTGCCAGAAGAGCAGGGCGGTCATCCCCTTCTCGTCACCGGTCAGCACGGACGCGGCCGCACCCTGTGTTGGACCTCCGACATCGGCCCGCATTGGCTGCCGGAAGACTTCGTGCGCTGGCCCGGATACGCGACGCTGTGGCGCAACGCGCTGTCCTGGGTCACCGGCATGGCATGAGCCGACTCTTAGTCCTCGGTAATGCGGGGTTGGACATTGGTCTCGATCTGCCTGGCTTGCCGCAGCCCGGCGAGACCCTCGTAGGCCGTGCCGCCGGCCGGGCTCCTGGCGGCAAAGGCCTCAACCAGGCCGTCGTTGCTGCCCGCACCGGCTTGGTCCCGGTCCTGTTCCTTGCCCCGGTCGGCGCCGATCCGGAGGGCGAACACGTCGCACTTGCCTTGGCGCGCGAACCGTTCGCCTCGCTCGAGCTGCCCGTCCTGGCCGCGCCGACCGATCTATCGGTCCTCATGGTGCTGCCCGGCGGCGAGAACGCCATCGTGTCGGCAGGCGATTGCGCCTACGCGCTGACTACCGACGACGCCGCGGAGTTTGCCGCGCGGTGCGACGCGGGCGACTGGCTGCTGCTGCAAGGCAATTTGCTGCCGGCCGTCACCGCTGCCGCGATCGGTGGGGCCAGGGTGCGTGGCGCACGAGTCATGCTCAACACCGCGCCAGTGTCGGCCGGGATGGCGTCGCTACTGCCGCTCTGCGACCTCGTGGTGGCCAACGCCGCCGAAGCCGCGCATCTCGCGCAAGGGGGTGACATCCATTCGGCGGAAGGAGGGATCGTGATCGTGACCCTCGGGGCCGAGGGATGCCGCGTCACCCGTAAAAACGGTGTCAGGCAATTTCCCGCGCCGACTGTGGTGGCACGGGACACCACCGGCGCCGGCGATACGTTCTGCGGCGTCCTGGCCGCCGCCCTGGTCGCGGGTCGCGCGATCGAACCGGCCATCGCGGCGGCACAGGGTGCTGCAGCGCTGACCGTCACCCGCCCTGGCGCTTTCGCTTCCTTGCCGACCGCCGACGAATTGCAGCGCCTCCTCGCGTGACCGCCACGCTCGACATCCGCGACATGACGGTGGCGCTCGGCCCGCCGCACCGGCGGGTGCCGATCGTCGAGAACGTGTCGTTTACCGTCGAGCCCGGCCGCATCCTCTGCGTCGTCGGCGAATCCGGCTCTGGCAAGAGCGTGTCAGCCATGGCCGCGATGGGCTTGCTGCCGCCAGGTCGCCACGCGGTGACGGCCGAAGCGCTGGCCTTCGAGGGCAGGGACCTCCGTCATCTGTCCGACCGCGACATGACCCGGCTGCGCGGTGACTGCATGGCCATGGTGTTCCAGGAGCCGATGACGTCGCTGAACCCGGTCTTCACGGTTGGCAACCAGATCGGCGAAGTGCTGCGGGTGCATCGCGGCCTCGGTGCCAAGGCCGCCCGCGCCCGCGTGCTAGAGACTCTGCGCGATGTCGGCATCGCCGCGCCCGAGCGGCGGATCGACAGCTATCCGCACGAACTTTCCGGCGGACTGCGCCAGCGGGTGATGATCGCCATGGCGCTCGCCTGCGGGCCGCGCCTGCTGATCGCCGACGAGCCCACCACCGCGCTGGACGTTACCGTGCAGGCGCAAATTCTCCGCCTGTTCCTCGACCTGCGCGACCGGACCGGGGCGGGGATTCTGTTCATCACCCATAATCTCGGTGTCGTTGCCGAGATCGCGGACGACGTCGCGGTCATGTATGCCGGCCGGGTTGTCGAGCAGGCGCCTGCGGCGACGCTGTTTCGCGAGGCGCAGCATCCCTACACGCTGGCGCTGCTTGCGGCGATGCCGGCAATCGACACGACGGCCGACCGCTTAGAGCCGATTCCTGGTCGGATGCCGGCGCCGGGCACGGCATCGCCGGGTTGCCGGTTCGCGCCGCGTTGCCCGTTCGCCGCTGCCGACTGCGCCGTTCAGCCACCGATGCAATCAATGGGGCCAGCCCATTTCGCCGCTTGCTGGCGGGCACCCGTCGCGTGACGCCGCTGCTGGAAGCGCAGGGGCTGCATAAGAGCTTCCCCTTGCCCGGTGGGCGCCGGCTGCTGGCCGTCGACGGCGTCGACCTCCAGGTCGAGCGCGGCGAGACGCTGGCCATCGTCGGCGAGTCCGGGTGCGGCAAATCGACGCTCGGCCGCCTCGTGCTCCGGCTGCAGGAGCCGGATGCCGGCCGCATCATGCTCGACGGTGCCGACACGCACGCGCTTCGCGGCACTTCCCTGCGCGCCATGCGCCGCCGCATGCAGATGGTGTTCCAGGACCCGTTCTCCTCCCTCGATCCCCGGCAGCGCATCCGGGACGCCTTGATTCGCCCCATGCTGCTGCACCGCCTGCGCGACCGCACCGCCGCGCCGGTGGAAGCTGCGGTGTTGATGGAGCGTGTCGGCCTTTCGCCCGCCCAGCTCGCTTTGTTCCCGCACCAATTCAGCGGCGGCCAGCGGCAACGCGTCGCCATTGCCCGGGCACTCTCGGTAGAGCCGTCGTTGATCGTCTGCGACGAGCCGGTGTCGGCACTCGACGTTTCGGTGCAGGCGCAGGTGGTCAACTTGCTGCAGGATCTGCAGCGCGACACAGGCGTGGCGCTGATCTTCATCTCGCACGACCTCGCCGTGGTCCGGCATCTCGCGCACCGGGTCGCGGTCATGTATGCCGGCCGCGTCGTGGAGACCGGCCCCGCCGCCGACCTGTTCGCGTCACCGGCACATCCCTATACGCGCGCGCTGCTCGCCGCAGTGCCGCGCCTGACCCGGCGCCCCCCCACCCCGCTCGTCACCGGCGAGCCGCCGGACATGAGTTCACCCCCGCCAGGCTGCCGTTTCGCAAGCCGCTGCCCACAGGTTCAGGCCGTCTGCCGCGAGGGCGCCGCACCGTCGCTACGACCGGTCGCGACCGATCACGCCAGCGCCTGCCTGTTCGCCGACACGCTACCGCCCTGGCCGGTCACGACGCCGGACCCGGCGCTGAATCCCATCGACCGCCGTATCGCCGCCTATCGGCAATCCCGCGATGGGGAACGGACGGGCGCCCGCTCATGAGAATGATCGGCTTCCGTCTCCTTTCCCTTCTGCCCGTGCTGTTCGGCATCTGCCTGCTCTCCTTCGTCCTGCTCGCCCTCGTTCCCGGCGATCCCGTCACCGCCATGCTCGGTCTTGAGGCCGACCCGGCCGCCATCGTCGCCCTGCGCGCCAAATACGCGCTCGACGATCCCTTGCCGCTGCGCTTCCTCGCCTGGTTCGGTCACGTCCTCACCGGCGATCTGGGCCGCTCGGTTCAGACAGGCCGCCCCGTTCTGGCTACCGTCGTTGCCGCCTTGATCCCGACGCTGCAACTCGGTGCCGCCGCCACCGTCGTTTCGCTGGTGATCGCCATCCCCACCGGCATCGTCGCAGCCGCACGCCGGAATGGGGCTGCGGATTTCGTCGCGTCCTTCCTCGCGCTGTGCGGCCTGTCGCTGCCGTCTTTTTGGCTCGGCATCCTGCTGATCCTTGGCTTTTCGATCGCCTTGCCGCTGCTGCCGTCATCCGGCTACGCGCCGTTCCTCACCACGCCGGGTGCCGCGTTCGCCCACCTCGTGCTGCCCGCGATCACGCTCGGCGCCGCCATGGCCGCGGGCACCATGCGCATGACCCGTGCCGCCATGATCGAGGTGCTGAGTGCCGACTACATCCGCACCGCGCGAGCCAAAGGCATGCCGCGCCGCCGGGTCGTATGGCATCATGCCTTGCGCAATGCGCTGCTGCCGGTGACCACGCTGGTCGGCCTGCAGATGGGCCAGCTTCTCGGCGGTGTCGTCATCACCGAGAGCGTGTTTTCCTGGCCCGGCATCGGCAAGCTCACCGTCGACGCGATCTTCGCCCGTGACTACCCGGTGGTGCAGGGATCGATCCTCGTCACCGCCACCCTGTTCGTGCTGATCAACCTGGTCACCGACCTGCTCTACACGGTCCTCGATCCGCGCCTCAGGCCACGGCGATGACGGCACGCTCGCACTGGTGGCAGTTGCTGTCCGAACCGCGGAGCCTCCTTGGCGTCGTTCTCGTGGGGCTCGTCGTGTTGGCCGCGCTGCTAGGCCCGGCGCTGTGCCCCTATGGACCGGACACGCCCGACTTCCTCGCCACGTTGACCGCGCCATCGGCCGCCCATCTGCTCGGCACCGACGACCTCGGCCGGGACGTGCTCGCGCGCATCCTCTACGGCGCGCGCATCTCCCTCATGGTCGGCCTCGGCAGCGTCGTTGCCGCCTTTGTGCTCGGCACGCCGATCGGGCTCGTCGCCGGCTATGCTGGCGGCTGGACCGATGGCGTGCTGATGCGCTGCATGGACGTCCTGCTCGCCTTTCCAGGCATCCTGCTCGCGCTCGGCATCACCGCCGCCCTCGGCGCCTCCCTGCCCGTCACGGTCGCCGCCATCGCATTGGTCAATCTGCCCGTCCTCGCCCGCATCGCGCGCGGCCAGGCGCTCGCCTTGCGCACGCTCGACTTCGTCACCGCCGAGCGCGCCCTGGGCTTCGGCGGAGCCACCATCCTGTGCCGCAGCATCCTGCCCAACGCGCTGTCGCCGCTGCTGGTACAAGCCTCCGTCCTGCTGGCTTCCTCGATCATCACCGAAAGCTATCTGTCGTTCCTTGGCCTCGGCGTGCAGCCGCCGACGCCGAGCTGGGGCAACATGCTGCACGATGCCGTCGGCTTCCTCGATCAGGCCGTCTGGCTCGCCTGCTTCCCCGGCGTGGCGATCTTTCTCACCGTGCTCGGCTTCAACCTTCTCGGCGACGGCCTGCGCGACCGTCTCGACGCCCGCGATCGATAGGAACCCCGCCCATGCATCTCACCCGCCGCCGCCTGCTCGGCACCACGGCACTTCTGATCGCCGCTCCCGTCGGCACCGGCGCCCAGACCCTGCCGACCCTGACCATCGGCGTCGTCTCCGATCCGGTTACCCTCGACCCGGCCTTCTCCGCCTCGTTTTTCGAAACCCAGGTGCTCTACAACCTCCACGAGACGCTTCTCGTTGCCAAGCCCGACGGCACCGTCACGCCCGGCCTGGCCAGCATCGAGACGATCGACCCGCTCCACTATCGCCTCACCTTGCGCGAAGGCCTGATCTTTCACGATGGCACCGTGCTCGACGCTGCCGCCGTGAAGGCAAACATCGACCGCTTCATGGACCCGGCCACCGGCTCCATCCGCCGTCCTGATTTCGGGCCGCTCAAGGAGGTCACGGTCAGCGGCCCGCGAACCATAGAGCTGACCCTTTCGGCGCCGTACGCGCCCTTGCCGCTGGTGCTGACCAACCGCGCCGGCATGATGGTGTCGCCCACAGCCGTCGCGTCGCTCGGGCCCGACTTCGCCACCAAGGCCGTCGGCTGCGGCCCCTGGAAGCTCGCCAGCTGGACCAAGAACAGCGAACTCGTGCTCGAGGCGTTCCCCGGCTACTGGCAAGGCCCGCCAAAGAACTTCGCCCGTCTCGTCTACCGCCCGCTGCCCGATGAAACCGTGCGCCTCGCCAACCTACGCGGCGGCACCCTCCAGCTGATCGACAGCGTACCGCCGCAGGCCGTCGCCTCCCTGGCCAACGATACGAGTGTCCACGTCGCGCAAACCCCGAGCCTCGGCTTCAACGCCTTTGCCTTCAACTGCACCCGCCCACCATTCGCCGACGCTCGGGTCCGCCGCGCCTTCACCGCGGCCGTCGACCCGGCCGTGATCCAGCGCGTGGTGTATTTCGGCACCGGCCGCGTCTCCCACGGCCCCCTGTCGCCGGCCGTGGCTTGGGCCTTCGACCCCGACCAGAACGGCATCCCGTTCGACCCCGCCCGCGCCAAGTCCATGCTGGCCGATGCCGGGATCACCGCGCCCGTGGCCGTCGCCATCACCGTCACCAACTCGCCCCAGATGGTCCGCACCGCCCAGGTGATGCAGGCGCAAGGGGCTGCCGCCGGGTTCAAGGTCGACATCCGGCAGATCGACCCGACCAGCCTCATCACCGTGCTCCGAGGCCGCGACTTCGACCTCTGCATGTCGCCCTGGAGCGGCCGCTACGATCCGGACGGCAATATGTTCAACTACTTCACCAAATCGGGCCCCAACAACTTCGCCGGCTACGACAGCGCGGACGTCACGGCGTTGCTGGAGGAGGCCCGCTCCAGCTCCGACCGCCCGGCCCGCGCAGCGCTCTACAAGCGAGCGCAGGCCAAGCTCGTCGAGGACGCGCCGATGCTGTTCCTGCATTTCGACGCCATCCTGCAGGCATCGTCCGCTAAGCTAAAATGGACCCAATATCCAGACGCAGTGTTCCGCCTGTTCGACGCGACGCTTGCGTGAGTCGACCCGGCACTAGCTCCGCCGGGTCAGGCTGAACCTGCAGCCGAATGCTCGATCCGCTTTGCCAGCGCGTCCGGCAATCCGGTCGTCGGTTTAGAGTCGGGACGCCGGAAGGTTCCAGCCGTTGCCTTGCGGAGCCCGAGTGCGGCAAGCGCCTCGGCCTGCTTCACCGCAGCCGCCACCTGATCGATGACCGGCACGGAGATACGGTCCGCAACCTTGTGGGCCAAGCCGGTCAACGGGGCTCCGGCGAGGATGACGGCGTCGGCATCGCGCTCGCGCACGGCCCGATGAGCCAGGTCGACCAACAGGTCCTCTTTCTGCTCGGCGACGTCGGCGGCGGAGGCGAACGGGCTGTCGAGACACAGGATGCCGGCGCAGCGCTCGCGCAATCCGTGCATGGCGACGCATTCCTCGTACCAGGGGCCGAGCGCACGGGCGAACGTCACGATCGCAAAGCGGCGGCCGACCATGCAGGCCGTCAGCATGGCGGCCTCCGCCAGACCGACGACGGGGATGTCGAACAACTCGCGTGCGCCGAACAAGCCCGGGTCGCCGAACGCCGCGATGATCGCCGCATCGACCGCGTCGTGCCGCTCGGCCAGCATCTCCAATGCGATGGCACCGCCGATCTGAGCTTCGGCGCGCGTGGCGATATACGGCACCCCCCGGCTCGCCGTCATCGGCACGATCGTGGTGCCCGGCGCCTTGGCGGCTTCGGCCGTGGCGGTCATCCGCTCGGTCATCGATACGGAGGTATTGGGGTTGAGCAACAACAGTCGCATCAGGCGAACAACCGCCCGAACGGCGCCAATCCATCGGTGGGATAGCCAGCCAGCACCAGGCTTTGCCACAGCGTGACGGAGACGGAATCGAGGACCGGCACGCCCAGTTCCTGCTCCAATGCCGCGGCGATCAGCCCACCGCGCAGATTAGTGCAAACGATGGCGACGGCATCGCATCCCTCCTGCACGGTGGCCCGGATCATGCTGGCGATGTCGTCTTCCGGCACGTCGGCAAAGGAGTAATTGTCGCGCAATCCGCTCGCCCGCTCTGCCGTGCAGAGGAATCCAGCTGCGTCCCAGTTCGACATGATGCGGTCCTGCACGTCGCGCGTGTACGGCGTCACCAAGCCGATGCGGCGCACCCCGAGCGCCCGGAACGCCTCGCGGAACGCCAGCACCGAGGTGGTCGCCGGCGTGGCGGTGGCCCCCGTGATGTCGGCACACAGACGCTCGTCCTGCTCGAAGCCGAGCCAGGCGCCGGAGGTGCCGTTCCACGCGATCGTGTCGACCTTCGCGTCGGCCAGCAATCGCGCTGCCGCAACCATGCCCGCCGGGGCGAACTGGCCGAGCGCCGACGGCGTCAGGGCGATCTCAGTGACGGCGAAGCGGCTGAAATGCACGCTGAGCCCAGGCAGGCCCGCCACGAGCCGCCCGATCACCGGTTCGAGCACCGTGTTGGACGACGGTGTCAGCATGCCCAACCGGATCATGCCGCGCGCCGCGTCGTGGAGGCTTCGTTCCGGATCAGCGTCATGACCCGGCGCTTGGCGTCGTTGAACTCGGGGCTGGTAATGTCGCGCGGACGCGGCATGTCGAAGTCGAAGCAATCGCTGATCCGCCCGGGGCGCCGGGTCATGACGGCTATACGGTTGCCGAGCACGAGAGCCTCGTCGATGCTGTGGGTTACGAACACGATGGTACAGCGGACGCGCTGCCAGATCTGCACCAACTCCTCCTGCATCTCCAGCTTGGTCTGTGCGTCCAACGCGGCGAACGGCTCGTCCATCAGGATGACGCGGGGGTTCATCAGCAGCGCACGGGCGATGCCGACGCGCTGGCTCATGCCGCCGGACAACTCAGCGGGATAATGCCGCTCGAACCCGGTCAGGCCGACGAGGTCGATGAACTCCTGCGCTTTCGCCCGGCGCTCGGCCCGCCCGATACCCTTCATTTTGAGATGGAAGGCGACGTTGTCGACCACCGTCAGCCACGGCATCAGCGTCGGCTGCTGGAACACCACGCCACGATCGGCGCCGGGCTTGTCGACAACGGTTCCGGCGACTTCGATGCGGCCCGAACTCGGCATGTCGAACCCGGCGATCATGTTCAGCAAGGTCGATTTCCCGCAGCCGGACGGGCCGAGCAGGCAGATGAAGTCGTTGTCGCGAATGGCGAGGTCGACCGTATCGACGGCCAGCACCTCCTGGTTTTGTTGCCGGTCAGTGAAGGTCTTGACCACCTTGCGAATGTCGATCGCAGCCATGCTCAGCGTCCCCGTCCGGTGGTGGTGTGCTGCCAGCGAAGCACGACGCCCATGAGCAGCTTGATGCCGAAATCCGACAGATAGCCGAGCGCGCCGATCGAGATCATCGACGCGATGACCAGGTCGTATCGCAGGAAATAGTAGGAATCCCACAGCACGTAACCGACGCCGCTTTTGACGGCGACCATCTCGGCCGTCACCGTCAGCATCCAGGCCGACCCCACCGCGATCCGCAACCCGGCGAAGATCGACGGCAGCGCCGCCGGCAGCACGATGTTCCACAGCAATTGCCGCTGGCTCGCCCCCATCATGGCGCCGGCTCGGAGCAGATTGCGGTCGATCGTCTTGACGCCATGGATACTGTTCATCAGCACAGGAAAGAACGCGCCGAGAAACACCAGGAAAATCGCCGGCTTGTCGGCGATGCCGAACCAGATAATCGCCAGCGGAATCCACGACACCGGCGGGATCGGGCGCAGCATCTGCAACGTCGGCTCGATCGTCTTCTCGATGAAGCGCGACCACCCGATGGCGGCACCGACCGACACGCCCGCGACGGCGGCAATGGCAAAGCCGGCCGCCACCCGGAACGTGCTGGCGCCGGCATTGTGGAGCCAAGTGCCGGAGTAATCCTGCGTGCTGCCGTCGATGCCGAACATCCAATCGGCCAGCGCGTGCAGCACGGAGGATGGCGGCGGCAGGAGGGCGATCGGCAGCGCGCCGGAGCGCGAAAACGCCTCCCATCCGGCCAGCAACAGCACCGGAACCACGAAGCGCTCGAGTTGGGACCGGGTGCGCCGGAAAGCCAAGCGGGGCGTGACGGAGAGTGGCTCGGTAGCGGTTTGCATCATGGTGATCCGAAGCGGGATGCCTCGTTCTGGTGCAGCTTTCATCTGGCTTGCAACCAATTTCTGCATGTTGCATACAATTTACGCTGCCCTTCACCGGCGCAGCATTTATCTGATGATTTCCCAAGCAGACTAGGAGCATCGTCTTTGACCATCGTCTCCCGGCCGCGCGGGCGACCGCGCAAGAACAAGGCGGTGCTCGATGCCCAGATGCGCTTGCCGCGCGCCGGGCTGCATGAGCAGGCGACCGAGCGGCTGCGCCAGATGATCGTGCACGGCGTCCTATTGCCTGGCGCGCCGCTGATCGAGGGCGAGCTCTCCGATGCGCTGGGCGTCTCGCGGACACCGCTGCGCGAGGCCCTGAAGCTGCTCGCGCAGCAGGGGTTGGTCGAGTTGCGCGCCAACCGCAGTGCCTCGGTCCGCGCGATGCGGGCGGAGCAGATCACCGATTTGTTCGAAGCCCTGGCAGGCATCGAACGCTTGGCTGCCGAACGCGCCGCCGAGCGGATCACCCCTGCCGAGTTGCAGGAGTTGGCGACCCTGCAGGCGGACATCGTGCGCGATCATCGGGCGGGACAGCGGGAACGCTACTTCGCCGCCAACCGCCGCATCCATCGCCTTATCGTGGAGGCCGGCCGCAACGTTGCGCTGGCGGACATCCATGCCGGGCTGTTGGACCGGGCCGAGCAAGTCCGCTTCTTCGCGCTACGGCTGGAGGATCGCTGGGAGCAATTCATCGCCGAGCACCAAGACATCCTGGACGCCATCACCGCGCGCGACGGTGACCGCGCCGGCCGGCTGCTCGGCGCGCATGTCGGGCACACGGCCGACACCGTCGCACGCTGCCTGGCGGCCGGATGGGCCCCGGCGCGCGATGCCGCCTGATATCGACACGACAAAGGAGACAGTTTTGCCAAACATCCGCTCCCTCGCCGCCGGTTTGGCGCTGCTGCTCACCCTGGCCGGTACGGCCGCGGCGCAGAACAAACCAACGATCAAGCTCGGCTATGCCAAATGCGCTCATTGCACGCCGCTGACCCTGGTGCCGGACTACGCCAAGGATGCGACGATCGAGGCGATCGGGTTCAACACCGGCAATGACGTGCTGACCGCGCTGGTGTCCAAGAGCATCGACATCGGCCAGATCACCTATCTGCATTACGCCACGGCGCTCGACAAAGGCTTCGATCTCGTTGCGGTCTCCGGCCAGGTGAGCGGCGGTTCGCAGATCCTGGTCAGCGACAACCTGCCGGTGGCCGCCGGCGATTGGGCCGGGCTCCGCAAGCTGATCGCGGACCGCAAGGCCGCCGGCACGCCATTGAAGGTTGCAGCCTCGCGCGGCAATGCGCAGGACCTGCACATGCGCGGCGCGTTCGCCAAGCAGGGCATCGCCATGAAGGATGTCGAGTTCATCAACATCCCCAACCCGTCCGACCACGCCCAGGCGCTGCGCCGTGGTGAAATCGACCTGATCTGCTCGGTCGAACCGTTCGCCAGCCAGATCCGGCAGGTGCAAGCGGGCAAGTTCTTCGCGTTTCCCTACGACCAACCGGCCGGCAACCTGACCAACTTGATGCTGACCCGGCCCGACGTGATCGCGTCGAACCGCGCGGGCGTTCAGGCGACGGTGTCGGCGATCGTCAAGGTGGACGACTTCATCGGGGGCAACCATGCGGCCTGGTCGGGCGTGATCACCAAGGTGACCGGGCTGGACAAGGCGATCGCCGACGCCGCGATCGAGAACCTCGTGCCCGATTACGACATGCACAAGCCGGAGGCGCTCGCCATCGCCGCCATGATGCGGGATCTGCGGTACGTCTCGAAGGACGTCTCGGCCGAGGTGTCAAAGAACATGGATTACTCGTTCCTCGAAGCCGCCACCGGCAAGCCGGCCAGCGCGCTGGGCGACAAGTAGCGGCATGGCGATCCTGGTCACCGGCTCGTCCGGTTTCGTCGGGGCGGCGCTCTGTGCGGCCCTGGTCGGTCGCGGCGACGAGGTGATCGGCGTCGATCGGCGGCCGCCCCACGGGTTCTCCGGGCAGGGTAGCGCGTTCCGGTTCATCGCAACCGACGTTACGCAACCCGGCGCCATCGAGGCGGCGTTCCGGACGGCACCGATCGACCGCGTCGTGATCGGCGCGGCCATCACGGCCGATCGGGCCCGCGAGGCCCGGGACCCCGCGGGGATCGTCGCCGTCAACGTCGGCGCGGTTGCCGAGACCCTCCGCTGCGCCGCCGCGGCCGGTGTCGCCAGGGTCGTCCATCTCAGCTCGGCCGCCGTCTATGGCGATAACGGCTGTTCGGCGCCGGTCCTGGACGAGGACGAGACCCCGCCGGCGCCCGCATCGCTCTACGCCATCACCAAGTACGCCGGCGAGCGTACCGCCCTGCGGTTACGTGACGTATTCGGGCTGGACTTGGTCGCCGGCCGCCTCGGCACCTGCTTCGGACCCTACGAGCATGCCACGGGCGCACGGGATACCCTGAGCCCGCTTTGGCAGGTGCTGCAGCATGCCCGGGCCGGCACGCCCGTGATCCTGCCTCGGCCGGGTCGCAAGGACTGGCTCTACATCCGCGACGCGGTCAGCGCGATCACGGCGCTGCTGGACGCCCCGCATCCCTTGCCGCGTGCGTTGTATAATCTGGCGGCCGGTTTCGAGTGGACGGTCGCCGAGTGGTGCGCCGCCCTCGGCCGGCTGAACCCTGGCTTCGAATGGTCGGTGGGCGGGAACGCCAACGTCGACTTCTTTGGCGAGACCGACCGCGCCCCGCTGAGTGCGGCGCGCCTGATCGCCGATCTCGGCTTCAGCCCGGCCTACGACATGGACCGGGCTCTGGCCGACTATCTCGAGACGGAAGCCGCGATGGCGAGGTCTGGGTGACTCGGCGCTAACGGTTCAGCCACTTGAGCAAGGCGGCATGGAACCCAGCCGGGTCCGATATCTGCGGCGCGTGCCCGAGTTCCGGGAACTGCACCAACGTGACGTGCGGGATCACGGCCGCGACCTCGGTTGCCAACACCGGGTAGTTGCCGAGCTGTTTCTGGACCTCGGGTGATGCCAGGTCCTTGCCGATCGCCGTGTTGTCCTTGTCGCCGATGATCAGCAACGTATCCGGCTTCAGGGCGCCCAACTCGTACACGACCGGCTGGGTGTAGATCATGTCGTAGAGCAGGGCGGAATTCCAGGCGACGGCCTCCTTGCCCGCCCCGGCATTCAACCCGGCCAGCATATCGACCCAGCGCTGATATTCCGGCCGCCACTGGCCCGCGTAGTAGGTGGCCTGCTCGTAACGACGGATCCCCGCGGTGTTCGTCTTCAACTCGCGCGCATACCAGTCGTCGACGCTGATGGAGGGGACGCCCTTGGCCTTCCAATCCTCCAGCCCGATCGGGTCCACCAGCACCAAGCGGTCCGTGGCGTCGGGGTACATCAGGGCATAGCGGATCGCCAGCATGCCGCCGGTGGAGTGCCCGATCATCACCGCATGGTCGATGCCGAGTGATTGGAGGAGCGCACGGGTGTTGCGGGCCAGAGCCTGGAAGGTAAATTGATAGGCGTGCGGCTTCGCCGACTTGCAGAATCCGACCTGATCCGGTGCGATCACCCGGTAGCCCTCGGCGGCCAAGAATGTGATGGTGCCTTCCCAGGTCGCGGCACAGAAGTTCTTGCCATGCAGCAGCACGGCGACCTTGCCGTTGGCTGCACCCGTCGGCACCACGTCCAGATAGGCCATGGCCAAACTCTGCTGCTGGGACGAGAACGTGAACTGATGGACCGGAAACGGATACTCGAACCCTTCGAGCTCGGGGCCATAAGCTTGCGCGGCCGCCGGCGACGCCAAGCCGAGCAGGGCGAAAAACAGAAGCTTTTTCATGGGAGTCGATCTCACACTGACCGTGTGGAGATGACCAAGCACTTGCAGCCCTCGCCTGCAACACCCTCACCCGTTACCATTCCTCCACGATCATTCCCTTGGTTCCTTGCTTGAATTCAGCAAGAATAGTGTCCAGCAAGCATTGTCTCAGTACGCTGCCGGCGCGATGCGGCACCAAATCTTCCAGGCGCTCGGTTTAAGAGAACATTAAACTTCCAGAAAACGGTTTTGTGTATCACTTGTATCTGTTCGTACGAAACGGAGTTGAAGATTACAACTTCTTGTCAGGGTCGTTGTAGAGTCTTACCATAACCATTGTTGTTTTTAGAAGCAAACTGTAGATTGACATGCTGAGCGCTTTACTAGACCAAGTATGTCTCAGTTTTCGATAACGACGGAGATTGACATGCTAGCGATGACACGTCGGTCGAGCCTTGGTGCGCTGCTGGGCCTGCTCGGCTCCGCCAGCCCGGCAGCTGCCAAGAACGTGACGCTCCTGAACGTTTCCTATGATCCCACACGCGAGCTGTATCGCAACATCAACGCCTCGTTCATCGCTGCCTGGGAGGCGAAGTCCGGCGACCGCCTGACCATCAACCAATCCCATGGCGGCTCCGGGGCACAAGCAAGGGCGGTGCTGGAGGGATTGCAGGCCGACGTCGTCACGCTCGCGCTGGCGGCCGATGTCGATGCGCTGGCAAGCCGCGGCCTGCTGGCCACCGATTGGCAGACGCGCTTGCCCGACAACGCGGCGCCCTACACGAGCACGATCGTGTTCCTGGTGCGCAAGGGCAACCCGAAGCGCGTCGCCAACTGGCCCGACCTCATCAAGCCAGGCGTCACGGTCATCACGCCAAACCCCAAGACCTCCGGCGGCGCCCGTTGGAACTTCCTGGCCGCCGTGGCTTGGGCCGAACGGCAGCCCGGCGCCACGCCCGCCTCCGCCGAAGCGTATATGCGGGATCTCATGCAACACGTCCCGGTGCTGGACACCGGCGCGCGCGGCGCCACCAACAGCTTCGCGCAACGCGAACTCGGCGACGTGTTGCTGGCCTGGGAGAACGAGGCGTGGCTGGCACGCCGCGAGTTCGCCAGCGACGGCTTCGAGATCGTCTACCCATCGGTGAGCATGCTCGCCGAGCCGCCGGTCGCCGTCGTGGACAAGGTGGTCGACAAAAAAGGCACTCGCCTCGTGGCGCAGGCCTACCTGGAGTTCCTCTACACGCCGACGGCGCAGCGCATCATCGGTGACAATTTCTACCGGCCGCGCGACCAGGCGGTCGCGGCCACGTTCAGCGAACGGTTTCCGAAGCTGGAACTGGTCACGATCAAGGATTTCGGCGGCTGGCCGGCGGCACAGGCCAAGTATTTCGCCGATGGCGGCATGTTCGACCGCATCTTCACGCCCGGTCGATGAACGCCGCGACGGCGCGGCGGCCGATGAGCATTGCGGCAAGACGGTCGGCGCTGCCGGGCTTCCGGCTAAGCCTGGGCGTCACGTTGACGTGGCTGTCGCTGATCGTGCTGATCCCACTCGTCGCCCTGGCGCTGCGGCCGTGGAGCCTGGGGCTTGCCGGCGTCTGGCATGCGGTCAGCGAGCCGCGGGTGCTGGCGGCGTTGCGGCTGAGCTTCGGGGCGGCCGGACTGGCGGCGCTGCTGAACGTGCCGTTGGGGCTGCTGATCGCTTGGGTGATGGTGCGATACCGGTTTCCGGGGCGTAACCTGGCGGACGCGTTGATCGACATGCCGCTCGCCTTGCCGACCGCAGTGGCGGGCATTGCGCTGACCGCATTGTTCGCGCGCAACGGCTGGATCGGGGCGTTGCTGACGCCCTTTGGCATCAAGGTCGCCTACACGCCGGCCGGCGTGCTGCTGGCGATGTTGTTCGTGGGATTGCCTTTCGTGGTGCGCACGCTCGAGCCGGTGTTGATGACGCTGCCGCGGGGAGCGGAGGAGGTTGCGGCGACATTGGGGGCGTCACGGGTGCAGACGGTGTGGCGGGTCGTGATCCCGGCGCTGATCCCGGCGCTGCTGGCGAGCTTCGCGGCGGCCCTGGCGCGCGGGGTCGGCGAATACGGCTCGGTCATCTTCATCGCCGGCAACATGCCGATGGTGAGCGAGATTGCGCCGTTGCTGATCGTCATCCGGTTGGAACAGCTCGAATATGCCGGCGCCTCGGCGCTGGCGCTGGTCATGCTCTCGTTTTCTTTTGCCCTGTTGTTCGTGCTCAACGGGCTACAGGCGCGCATCGCTCGGCAGTCCGCGGCATGAGTACCCACTCATCAGTCACTCGAGAGAGCCGCGCAACTCGGCTCTTGCTAATCCTGGCCACGGTCGCGGTTCTCGTCGTGCTGCTGCTGCTGCCGCTGGCGGTGGTGTTCAGCGAGGCGCTGCGTCGGGGCCTGCCCACGGCGCTCGCTGCCCTGGCATCGCCGGACGCGATCGCCGCGATACAGCTCACCCTGCTGGTCGCCGCGGTCAGCGTGCCGCTGAACACGGTGTGCGGCCTGGCGGCGGCGTGGTGCATCGGGCGGTTCCGCTTCCGCGGACGCAGCCTGCTGATCACGCTGATCGAGTTGCCGTTCTCGGTGTCGCCGGTGATTTCCGGCCTGGTCTGGGTGCTGCTGTTCGGCGCCAATGGCTGGCTCGGGCCGATGTTGGACGAGGCCGGTATCCGCATCATCTTCGCCCTGCCCGGGCTGATCCTGGCGACGCTGTTCGTCACGCTGCCCTTCGTGGTCCGCACCCTGCTGCCGCTGATGCAAAGCCAGGGCGCGACCGAGGAAGAGGCCGCGCTCACCCTGGGGGCCTCGGGGTGGCAGGTGTTCTGGCGCGTGACCTTGCCGAACATACGGTGGGGGCTGCTCTACGGCGTGCTTTTGTGCAATGCCCGGGCGATGGGCGAGTTCGGCGCCGTCGCCGTGGTCTCCGGCCACATCCGTGGTCAAACCATGACGATGCCGCTGCAGATCGAAGGATTGTTCAATGATTATGACTGGGTCGGCGCGTTCACGATTGCCGCAGTGCTGGCGCTCCTGGCCGTGCTGACGCTGGTTGCCAAAGCGGCATTGGAGTGGCGGATCGGCCGGCGCGGCGGAATACTCGCGTGAAGGTCGACGTGAACGACCTGCGCAAGAACTTCGCGGCAGGGCGGGCCGCGTTGGACGGCGTGAGCCTGTCGGTCGGCGATGGCGAGTTCCTGGCGCTGCTGGGGCCGTCCGGCTCGGGCAAGACGACGCTGTTGCGCGTGCTGGCCGGATTGGAGTTTGCCGATAGTGGCGACGTCCGGTTCGATGGGCAGCCGATGGATGCCGTTCCGGCCCGCGAGCGCGGCGTTGGCTTCGTGTTCCAGCATTACGCGCTGTTCGGGCATATGACCGTGGGACGCAACGTCGCCTTCGGGCTCGAGATCCGCCCGCGCGACCGCCGACCCAAGGCGAGCGAAATCCGTGCACGGGTCGGCGAGCTGCTGTCGCTGCTGGGCATCGGCGAACTGACCGCTCGCTACCCGGCGCAGCTCTCCGGCGGGCAGCGGCAGCGCGTGGCGCTCGCGCGAGCGCTGGCGATCGAGCCCGGGCTGCTGTTGCTTGACGAGCCGTTCGGCGCCTTGGACGCGCAGGTGCGCAAAAACCTCCGCGTCTGGCTGCGCGAACTGCACGTGCGGCTCGGCCTGACGAGCGTGTTCGTGACGCATGATCAATCGGAGGCGCTTGAGATGGCTGACCGGGTCGCGGTGTTGAGCGCGGGACGCATCGAGCAGGTCGATACGCCGGAGCGGCTCTACACGCAGCCGGCAACGCCGTTCGTGCATCAGTTCCTGGGTGAATCGGTGCGGCTGGCCTGCACGGTCCAGGCTGGGCGGGCATTGATCGACTTACTGCCGGAAGGGCCGATCCCGACCGACTGCCCACCCGGCCCGGCCTTTGCCCTCATCCGCCCGCACGAGATCGGATTGCTGCCTGGGCCCGGCCCGGCCCGGGTCGTCAGTGTCCATTCGACGGGTCCGAT
>JBPBQE010000135.1:0-17922 GCA_050954595.1 Janthinobacterium lividum
GGCTGAGGGACGATCAGCCTCGCTTCGGTGAATTGATCGTGACGGAGCCGGCTTCCGTTCGCGGCACCTCGCCGGTATCGTCCCCTGAGAAAGACGGGTGCCGCGTGTGCCCGCGTCATATCGGGGAGGTCTCATGGTTCAGCTACGACGTCGCGACATCTTGGCGGGTGGTGCCGCTTTGGCGATTGCCGGAACCGCGCGGGCGCAAGCACCGAAGCCGAAATCGCCGCTGGCGATCACCGTGGTGGACGTCGCCGGCAATCTGGCGCTGACGCAGAAGGCGTTCGAGAGCTATCGCGCGGCCAAGCCGGAGATGGTGTCGCGCTTCACCTTCTCGAAGGCGCCGGCGCCGGAGCTGCCGGCCAAGCTGCGGGCGCAGCAATCGGCGAACCGGGTCGACATCGATCTGGTGCTGACCGGGACGGACGCGCTGGCGGCGGGCATCGACGGCAAGATCTGGATGCCGCTGTATCCCGAGCACGCCGGCAGCTTGCCGAACCTGCAGTCCATCCTGCTCGAGCCGGCCTGGAACATGCAGAGCCTGGCGCAGAACCAGGCGGCGGTGATCAACTACTACCCGTCGGGGCCGTTGCTGGAATACATGCCCGACCAGGTGAAGACGCCGCCGAGTTCGGCTGCCGAGTTGCTGGCGTATACCAAGTCCAACCCGAACCGCTTCATGTATGCACGCCCCGCCAATTCTGGGCCGGGACGGACGTTCCTGATGGGCCTGCCGTACATTCTCGGCGACAGCGATCCGAAGGACCCGGTCAAGGGGTGGGACAAGACCTGGGCGTACCTGAAGGAGCTGGACGCCGGCATCGAATACTATCCGACCGGCACCGGCGCGACGATGAACGAACTCGGCGAGGGCTCGCGCGACATCATCGTCTCGACGACCGGGTGGGACATCAATCCGCGCGCGCTCGGGATCGTGCCGAAGGAGGCCAAGATCACGACGTTGGCCGGGTTCCATTGGGTAATCGATGCTCAGTATGCCGCTATTCCGAAGGGGCTCGATCCGGAGCGGGTCGCGGTGTTGCTCGACATCATCTCGTATCTGCTAATGCCGGCGCAGCAGGCGTTCGCCTATGATGACGGGTATTTCTATCCGGGTCCGGCGGTCAAGGACGTGCCGCTGTCGATGGCACCCGAGGCGAGCCGGAAGGTGATCGGCGAGTTCGGGCGGCCGGAATACGACGCGCTGATCGCTAGCGTGCCGAAGGAGATGCCGCTGGATGCGGACAAGATGGTGATGGCGTTCCGGCGCTGGGATGAGCAGATCGGCGCGAAGAAGTCGAAATGAGCATCCATCCGGCGCCGTTCCGGACGCTGCGGCTCGACGGGTTGGGCCGCGATTTCGGCAATCTGAATGCGTTGCGCGACATCAGCCTGACGATCGAGCAGGGCGAGTTCATCGCGCTGCTCGGGCCGTCGGGGTGCGGTAAGTCGACGACGCTGAACTGTATTGCCGGGCTGCTGTCGGCGACGGCGGGGGCGATCTGGCTGGACGACCGGCGGATCGACACGCTGCGGCCGGAGCAGCGCGGGTTCGGCATGGTGTTCCAGAACTACGCGCTGTTTCCGCACATGACGGTGCGCAAGAACATCGCGTTCGGGCTGATGATGCGCGACGTGAAGCGGGCCGAGATCGACCGCCGGGTCGCGGAAGCGGTGACGCTGGTGCGGTTGCAGGGGCAGGAGCACAAGCTGCCGGGCCAGCTCTCGGGCGGGCAGCAGCAGCGTGTGGCGATCGCGCGGGCGATCGTAATCGAGCCGCCCCTGGTGCTGATGGACGAGCCGTTGTCGAACCTCGACGCCAAGTTGCGGCTCGAGATGCGGGCGGAGATCCGGCGCATCCATTCCAGCCTCGGCGCCACGACGATCTATGTCACGCATGATCAGGAGGAGGCGCTGTCGCTGGCCGACCGCATCGTGGTGCTGAAGGACGGCACCATCCGCCAGGTCGGCACGCCGGCGGAGCTGTTCACCGAGCCGCGCGATCGGGAGGTGGCCGAGTTCATGGGCTTCCGCAACGCCATCTCGGGCATCGTTTCGCAGAACGAGGGTGGCCGGGCGACGCTGCAGGCCAGCACCGGCCTCGTGCGCGGGCGGGCGCAGGGTAGCCTGAGGGTCGGACAACCGGCGACGCTGGTCGTGCGTCCGGAGGATCTGTTGGCCGATGCCGGCGGCGCGCTGGCGGCGACCGTGGTGTCAAGCGAGTTCCGCGGACATGGTCATACCGGCTTCGCGCGCATGGGCGACGGCACCGAGCTGGTGTTCAGCGCGGCCGAGAGTGCGGCGCCCGGCAGCGAGGTGCGCCTGGCCGCGCAGCCGGATCGCGCACTGGTCTATCCGGCATGAGCGGCGCCCCCCTCGCCCACCGGCTGCAGGCCCGCGGCCTGGATGGGACGACGATGCTGGTGCTGCCGGCGGCGATCGTGATCCTGGCGATCTTCGTTTACCCGTTCCTATACGGGCTGGTGCTGTCGTTCCGGCCGAAAGACGGCGGCGCGCTGGCCAACTACGTGCAATTCTTCTCCGATCCGTTCCTGTATCAGACGATTTGGACCACGGTGGCGCTGTCGGTTCCGGTGACGCTGCTCAACGTCGCAATCTCGGTGCCGATCGCGTTCCGGGTGCGGCTGATGCGGCGGCAACGGTTGCTGACGACGATCCTGGTGGTGCCGATCACGCTGGGGACGGTGCTGGTGGCCGAGGGGCTGCTCAACTATTTGGGGCCGCAGGGCTGGTTCAACCGCGTGTTGATGTCGCTCGGGCTCATCAGCTCGCCCCTGCGCCTGCTGCATAATTACTGGGGCGTGTTCCTGTCGCTGCTGATCACCGGGTTCCCGTTCAGCTTTCTGCTCACCCTCTCCTATCTCAGCGGCGTCGACCCGGCGCTCGAACGTGCCGCGGCGACGCTGGGGGCCGGCGCGCGGTCGCGGTTCTGGCACGTGATGCTGCCGCTGATGCTGCCGGGTTTGGCGATCACGTTCTGCCTGTCGTTCGTGCAGGCGTTCTCCGTGTTTCCGTCGGCGGTGCTGCTCGGCGCGCCGGCGGGGCCGACACGGGTGATCTCGATCGCGGCGTATCAGGCGGCGTTTGAGCAATTCGACTATTCGCTGGCGTCGGCGATCGCGATGCTGATGGGCGCGATCGAGCTCGGCATCGTGGCGGCCGTGCTGGGCGCGCGCGGGCTGGTGTACCGAGGACCCGCTGGCGGAGGGAAAGGCTGATGCGGCCCACACCGATCGAGCGTACGCTGGGCGAACGGCTCTGGGCGGGCGCGGTCTGGACCTTTGTCGGGTTCTTCGTGGTCAACGTCATCGCGATGATCGCCGCCGTGGTCACCAGCTCGTTCGCCACGCGATGGCTGCGCTCCTGGTTTCCGAGCGGGTGGACGACGCAGTGGTATGGCTCCGCCTGGACGGAGTTCCAGCTCGGCGACGTGCTGCTGGTGACGTTCGAGGTGGTGTTCCTGGTGGTGGTGCTGTCCGGCCTGCTCGGCGTGCCAGCGGCCTATGCGCTGGCGCGGCGGGAGTTCCCGGGCAAGAAGCTGTTGATGTTGTTGTTCCTGATCCCTCTGCTGGTGCCGCCGATCACCTACGGCATCCCGTTGGCGACGGTGCTGTATCAGGCCAACCTGGCGGGTTCGCTGGCCGGCGTGGTGATTGCCAATTTGGTGCCGACGGTGCCGTTCGTGATCCTGATCATGATCCCGTTCATCGAGCAGATCGACCCGAAGATCGAGGCGGCGGCGCGGGTGTTCGGCGCCAACACGCCGCGGCTGTTCCGCTACGTGCTGATCCCGCTGCTGCTGCCGGGCGTGTTGGCGGCGTTGCTGCTGGTGCTGGTGCGCACGATCGCGATGTTCGAGCTGACGTTCCTCACGGCGGGGGCGACGAGCCAGACGCTGGTGGTATCGCTCTACTACGCGGTTTTCGCGGCCGGCGTGCGGGCGGTGCAGTCGATCGACGCGATGGCGGTGATCTACATGGTCACGACGTTGTTCTGGTTGCTGATCGCGTTACGCTTCGTGAACCCGACGCAGATCGTCGGGCGCGCGCGCAACGCGTGATCGGCAGCGGCTACAGCGGCGTACGAGACGAGGTGAGGATAGCTTCCACGATGCACTGAACTTCCAGCGCTTCTCCCAGGGTCGCGAGATGGTGGGGCTCACCGCGGTTCATAGCCGCGACCGCGGCGAGTTGGCGCTGCAGCACCAGGGGGCGGGCGCGGTCCTGCGGGATCGCCGCCGGGTCGGGGTGCCAGACGCCGTCCTGGAACCGCTCGGCGATCGACCAGTTGCGCAGGCGGAGGGCGCCGTCGACGGTGAAGCTGTTGCTGTCTTCCATGGCTGTGGTCCCGACGCCGCCGGTGACGCGCACCGCCACCGTGCCGGCGCGCATGCGGGCGAAAATCCGGCGTTCGCTTCGCCCGGCCTCGGGGAACTCGGCCGTTGCCGTCTCCAGCACCAGCGGACCGAACAGCCGGTGCGCCAGGAACAGGAAGTGCGACAGCACCTCGCGCGTGAAGCCGCCTTGCGCCGGGCCGTCCAACCAGCCCGCCGCGGCACCCTGCCAGCCGCGCGGCCAGGTGGCGAAATCGACCGCGATGTCCACGGCAGCGGGCGAGCGGCCGGCCAGCCAGCCGGTCAGCGTCGCCACCGCTGGAGAAGAGGCGAACGGGAAGTTCACTGCCGCCCGCGCGCCTTCGGCACCGGTCACGAAGGCCCGCGCCTCCGCCACGTCAACTGCCAGCGGCTTTTCGCAGAACAGCGACTTGCCGGCCGCGAGCACGGCTCGCGCGTGCGGGAGGTGCGTGGCCGGGGGTGACGCGACGTAGACGCAATCCGAGGCGGCAATCACCTCGGCCGCCGAGTTCATGACCGTCAACCCCGGCACCGTGGCCGTCAGTCGCGACAATGCCTCGGCCGATGGGTCCCATACGCCGGCGATTTTTACCGCATTCTGGCCCGGCGCGGCCCGCAGCAGACGCTCGCCCATGATGCCGGCGCCGAGCACGCCCAATCCGATCTCGTTCATAGCGAGGCTTTCCTTATCTCAACGTGAAGACACGCTGGCGCCGGGTGGCGTCGCGATCAGCGTGTGAACGGTGGCGCCGTCGTGGCCGGCCATTGCCGCGGCGAGGTCGCGCGATAGTTGCGCCATCGGCTCCGGCCGCATGTGCACCGCATCCCACCAGCGGGACTCGTCGGAGGTCATCGGCCCCGGCAGCGACAGGTCGTAGACGGCCGTGTTCGGCCGCGATTTCGCCAGTGCCACGACGCGGTCCTTGCATCCCTGCATCATGGCGGCGCCTACCGTGTCCGGGGGTGGATAGAGGTGGTGCCGCGGCACGAACACCAGCAGCAACCGGATCGAGGGCGGCAGCGTGTCGACGCGGGCGCGGAGCCAGTCCAGCGCGACGTAGTGCCAGGTCGCCGGGTCCGGGTTGGCGGGGGGCAGCCAGGGTTCGGCCAGGTTCTCCGCGATCAATGCCTTTGCCAGCACCGGGTCGAATTTGTGGAAGTCGACGTCCAGCAGCTGGTAACCGTTAGCGCCGAAGGGCCGCGCCGAACCGGACAGGATGGAGGCGGCCGACCGCCAGGCGGTCTCGATGGCGTGCATGTTGAACAGGTTGGCCAGGGCGCCGAGCGCATCGTCGCGGTACAGCCAGTCCGGCAACGGGCCGTAGCCGAAATGCTCGAGATCGTCGCCGCGCTCGCACCAGAGCCGATCCAGCCCGACCATCAGCGCGCGCGGCTTGGGGTGGGCACGGAGAAAGACGTCGAGCAGTTGCATCTGTTCGTAAGCGAAGGAATGCACCATGGCGAGGTTGGCGAAGGTGGCGCCGACCGCCGGGTCGAGGTCGGTCGGGTTGAACAGGCGCGAGGTGGAGTTGCCGATGATCGCGGCGTCGAATTTCGGCGAACGGGCGAGTTCGGGGTAGGCCCAGCGCTGGCTGTGATCGGCCGGGGTGCGCGGGATCGGGCTGGGGAACGGCAGCGTGCCCCAGGGGTCCGCGAGCACCAGCACCAGGAACAACAGGGCGCTGCCGCCGCCGACGACGCCGAGCAGCTGCAGGAAGAAATTGCGCCAACCCATGGTCAGAACTGGAAGTAGAAGAAGACGGATGGCACCCGGCCGCCGGCGAGTAGCACGATCCAGATCGTCGCCAGCCCGACCGGCCAGGCCAGCCAGGGCCGCGGCTTCAGCCAGCTGAACGCGATCTCCTGACTCGGCTTGCCGAAGAAGGCCAGGGCCGCCGCGCCCAGGAAGGCGGCGGTATGCTCGCGGTCGAGCGCGATGCGTCCCCAGCCATTGGCGCCGGTCAATGACCAGAGGAATCGCCCCGCCGTGTCGAAGCCCGGCGAGTGGAACACGATCAGCGTCAGGTGAAAGAAGCCAAAGGTCATCGCCCAGCCGAGCAGGCGCGGCACGCGGATGCCGGTCTTGTCCCAGACATGGTTCACCGCCAGGCCGAGTCCCTGCAGACCGCCCCACACTACGCAGTTCCAGTTTGCACCATGCCATAGGCCGCCCAGCAGCATGGTAAGGGTGACGTTGACCACTTGCCGGGTCTCGCCGAGGCGGCTGCCGCCGAGCGGGATGTAGAGATAGTCGCGCAGGAAGCGCGACAGGGTGATGTGCCAGCGGCGCCAGAGGTCACGCACGGAGACGGCCTGGTAGGGCGAGTTGAAGTTGATCGGCAGCTTGAGGCCGAACATCAGCGCCAGGCCGAGCGCCATGTCGGAATAGCCTGAGAAATCGAAATACAGCTGGAAGGTGAAGGCCAGGCTGCCGATCCAGGCGTCGGCGGCGGTGAGGCCGGTTTGGGCGATGGCGGCGTAGGCCGGGTCGGCGAGGTGGCCGAGGGTGTCGGCGATGGCGATCTTCTTGGCCAGGCCGATGATGAACAGCACCAGGCCGCGGCCGAGATTCTCCCACATGGCGGGGCCGCGCGGGTCGCGCTCGAGTTGCGGGATGATCTCGTTGTGCCGCACCAGCGGCCCGGCGATGAGCTGCGGAAAGAAGGTGACGAAGCTCCAGAACTCGAGAAAGCCGTAGATGTGCCGGTCGCCGCGGCGGAGGTCCATCAGGTAGCTGATCTTCTGGAAGACGAAGAAACTGATGCCGAGCGGCAGGATGAGCTGCCAGGGCTGCCAGTCGACGCCGGCGATGCCGAACACGGTGCCGCGCAGGAAGTCGGCGTATTTGAACAAGGCCAGGACGCAGAGGTTGAGCACGACCCCCATCAGCGGGATCCAGCGCTGGCCGGTGCGACCGAACCACTGCGCGATCAGCCAGTTGGCCATGGTCAACGTCGCCAGCAGCGGGACGAAGCGCCAATCCCAGTAGGCGTAGAACGCCAGCGAGATCAGGACGATCCAGGCCTGGCGCCAAGGCCGGCTCGCTGCCAGGGCGTAGTATCCGAGCAGCGAGACCGGCAGGAAGGCGAAGATGAAGATCTGCGAATTGAACAGCACCCGCGGGCTCTAACCCAATTCGCGTCGGGAAATCACCCCATCATGAAGGCGCTGACCTTGTTGCCGTCGAGATCGCGGAAGTAACCGGCGTAGAGGCCAGTGAAGCGCTCGCCCGGCGCGCCCTCGTCCGTGGCACCGAGCGAGAGCGCCAGGGCGTGAATGCGGTCCACCTCGGCCCGGTCATCGGCGATCAGGGCGATCATCTGGCCGTTGCCGGGGGTCGCGCGCTTACCGTCGAAGGGGATGGTGACGCCGAAGCCCGGATTGCCGTCGGTGGGTCCCCAGGCGATGAAGTTGTCGTTCTCCATGATGCGCTTGCCGCCCATCTCGGCCGCGATCGCGTCGTAGAACGCGGCTGCGCGAGGGAGATCGTTGGTGCCGATGGTCACATAGCCGAGCATGGAACTACCTTTATCAATTCATGACGCCGAAGACGCGCGAGCGGCCCGTATCGGAGGCGGTGCGGAACATCCGCAACTCGCCGCCACCGGGCAACTCGACGATCTCGCGGCCGTCGGGCGCCTGCACCACCGGAACCGGCGCACCCGCCCAAACGGCCGAGATGAGCTTAGCGTACTGTGCGGCCGGACCCGGCGTGAACGAATGGTAAGCCGCCGCTGCCGCCGGCCAATCGCGGGTGCGGGCATAGAGCGAGGTCAGGAATCGCGCGGCGTAGCGGGCGTTGGGCACGGGGTCGAAGGCTTCGTCGAGGGAGCGGAACGCGGTGGGGTGGTAGAACAGATTGACCTGCATGCAACCGACGTCGATCGAGCTGATGCCGCGCGCCTGTAGCGCCTGCACCGCGGTGATCGCATCGGCCTTGTTGGCGTAGTAGGTGCCGATCCCCTCGGCGCTGACGGTCCAGGGCCACGGACGCCGCGTGCCGGTGCGGGGGTCCCGCCGTCCGCTCTCGACCACGCCGATCGCGTGCAACAATCCGGGTGCGGTGCCACCGACATTCTCCGCAACGGCAATCGCGCCGTCGCAATCAATCGGGTGCGGGGCGGGTCGCGCGGCCAACGCCGACGATGAGAGAACGCATGCGAGCAGAGCGAAGCGCAGCATGGGCGGGGTATGGACGAGTGTCCGCACACACGCAACGCCGCCGAGCCAAGTTGTATTAATTTTAAGATTACATCTAAATATAATTCTAAATTGATGAAAATATAATATGAGAATTGAAACCGCTAGGGTTGCGAATGTTCCACCTCTTTCCGCGCTTCTCACGAGATGTGCACTCAACCCCGTTTGCCGCTGAATTCCGCCGTCTCGGCGTGCCGCACGAGCTTTTCGCGGAAGAGCTCAGCCTGCATTACGAAACGCGCGCCGGTCTTTTCTGCCGCATCTATCCCAAGCTGTTCTTCTACGCAGCGCGCGCCGCGGTGCGGTCACTGATCCTGAGTCGGCCCAAACCCGAAATCGTGCTCATCAAATCCGACGTCGAAGCGATCGTGTTCGGGCTGTTCGCCTTCTTGTTCTCGCGTCGAACCCGGATCGTGTTCGAGACGTTCATCGCCGCCGAACGCGGCTCACCGCTGAAGCGCCGACTGCAGCATCTCCATTACAGTCTCGTGCTGCATTTCGTGGACGTCGCGATCTGCCACTCGGCCACCGAGGCACGGGATTACGTTGCCCAGTTTCCGAGGACGCGCGCCGTGTTCACCGCCCTTCCCTTCGGCCTCTCGGTCGATGGGCGCGACGCGTTGCGCGCCAAGTATGGCGAGGACGGCGCGGCATCGAACGTGATCGTGTCGGCTGGCCGCTCAGCCCGGGATTACGCGACGCTGGCCAAGGCCGTCGCCGGGTTACCCTGCCGCGTGCGGGTCATCTGCGATTGGGAACGGCCGACGGTGGCGCTGGAGAACATGCCGGAGGTCACGATCGTGCGAAACTGCTTCCGGTCGGAGTATCTGGCCGAACTGGCGCGGGCTCGAATCGTGGTCGTTCCGCTGTCGCAGCGCCGGATCTCGGCGGGGCAGATGGTGATGCAGCAGGCATTTGCCCTGGGCAAACCGGTCGTCATCACCGACACGCCGACGACGCGCGAATACGCGACCGATGGACGGGACGCCCTACTCTCCGAGTTCGGCGACGCGGACGACCTCCGCGCCAAGCTCATCACCCTTCTCGCCGACCCGGCCCGCTGTGCCGAACTCGGCGAGCGGGGCTCCGAGCGTTACGATCTGGAGTTCAGCACGGAGGCCTATGTCCGCAATCTGGTCCGGTTGCTGAGCGACATCGTCGACCAGCGCAGGACGGAATGGCACTCCATGCCAAACCCGGTCGACGCAGAGGCGTTGGCGGGCGATTGAGCGCCCGCCCCGTCGTCAGACCTTCCCGTGGCAGTGCTTGAACTTCTTGCCGGAGCCGCACGGGCATAGGGCGTTGCGCGGGACGTTCTTCCACGTCGTCGGGTCCGCCGGGTCGATGCCGATCTCGGACGGGCGCTCCGCCTCGATCACGTCGCCGCCGGCGTATTGAGCCGAGGCTGCCGGGTCGGAGTATTGTAGCGTCACAGGGGACGGTTCGGCTGGCTGGAACATCGCCGCCGGCGGTGCCTCCGGCCCGATCTCCACCCGCGCGAGCATCGCTGTCACTCGCTCGCGCAACTCGTCAAGCATGCCGTTGAACAGGTTGAAGGCTTCGCTCTTGTACTCGTTGAGCGGGTCGCGCTGCCCGTAGGCGCGCAGGCCGATACCTTGGCGCAGGTGGTCGAGCGCCAGCAGATGCTCCTTCCACACCGCGTCCAGCACCTGCAGCAGCAGGTTCTTCTCGACGAAACGCATCAGCTCCGGCCCGAAATTGGCCGCCTTGGACGCCATATGCTGGTCTGCCGCGGCTTCGATGCGTTCGCGGATACCAGTCTCGTCGATGCCTTCCTCGCGACCCCAGTCGACCACCGGCAGCTCGAGGTTCAGCAGGCGCTTGAGATCCTCGGCCAGCTCGGCGGTTTCCCACTGCTCGGCATACGCCTTTTCCGGGATGCGCCGCGTGACTAGGTTCGAGACGATCTCGGCGCGCATGTCGGCTACCGTCTCGGCGACGTCGTCGGCGTGCATGAATTCGCGGCGTTGCGCATAGACCTCGCGCCGTTGGCTGCTCATGACGTCGTCGTATTTCAGCACGTTCTTGCGCATGTCGAAGTTGCGGGCTTCGACCTTCTTTTGCGCTTTCTCCAGCGCGCGGTTGATCCACGGATGCACGATGGCTTCGCCGGGCTTGAGGCCGAGACGCTGCAACATGCCGCCCATGCGGTCGGACCCGAAGATGCGCATCAGGTCGTCCTCGAGGCTGAGGAAGAAGCGCGAGCCGCCGGGGTCGCCCTGACGGCCGGAGCGGCCGCGAAGCTGGTTATCGATGCGCCGGCTCTCGTGGCGCTCGGTGCCGATCACCAGCAGGCCGCCGGCCGCCTTGACGATCGGGTGGTTGGCCGCGACCTCGGCGGCGATGGCCTGGCGATGGGCTTCGTCGTCGACGGCAGCTTCGATCTTGATCCGCATGTCGGCGTTGCCGCCGAGTTTAATGTCGGTGCCGCGGCCGGCCATGTTGGTGGCGATGGTGATCGCGCCGGGGGCGCCGGCCTGCGACACGATGGCGGCTTCCTGCTCATGGAAGCGGGCGTTCAGCACGGCGTGCGGGATTTTCTTCTCGGTCAGCAACGCGCTGATGATCTCGCTTTTCTCGATGCTGGTGGTGCCGACCAGCACCGGCTGGTTCCGCGCGCGGGCTTCCTCGATCAGGGTGGCGACGGCCTCATATTTCTCGGTCGCCGAGCGGTACACCTCGTCGTCCTGGTCGAGCCGCTTGACCGGCACGTTGGTCGGGATGTCGATCACGTCGAGCTTGTAGATCTCGGCGAACTCGTCCGCTTCGGTCAGCGCCGTGCCGGTCATGCCGGAGAGCTTGGGATACAGGCGGAAATAGTTCTGGAAGGTGATGGAGGCGAGGGTCTGGTTCTCCGGCTGGACCTCGACGCCTTCCTTGGCCTCGAGCGCCTGGTGCAGTCCTTCGGAATAGCGGCGGCCTTCCATCATGCGGCCGGTGAACTCGTCGATCAGCACCACCTTGTTGTCGCGCACGATGTAGTCGACGTCGCGGGCGAATAGGGTGTGCGCCCGCAGGCTCTGCTGGACGTGGTGGATCACCGAGACGTTGAAGGAGTCGTAGAGGTTGCCTTCCGCGAAGATGCCGGCATCCTTCAGCATCTGCTCGACCGTCTCGGAGCCGGGCTCGGTCAGGTGGACGGAGCGCTGCTTTTCGTCCTTCTCGTAGGTGGTGGCGTCCTTGACCAGCTCGATCATCACCGCGTCGACGCTGCGATACAGCTCGCTACTGTCTTCCGCCGGGCCGGAGATGATCAGCGGCGTGCGCGCCTCGTCGATCAGGATGCTGTCGACCTCGTCGACGATGGCGTAGGCGAAATCTCGCTGCACCATGTCGTCGAGACGATACTTCATATTGTCACGAAGATAATCGAAGCCGAATTCGTTGTTCGTCCCGTAGGTGATATCGCACGCATACGCAGCCCGGCGCTGATCGTCCGTCAGCCCGTGCACGATGACGCCGGTGGTCATGCCCAGGAAGCCGTAGACCTGCGCCATCCACTCGGAGTCGCGGGTGGCTAGGTAGTCGTTGACGGTCACGACGTGCACGCCCTTGGCCGGCAGCGCGTTCAGGTAGACCGGCAGGGTGGCGACCAGCGTCTTGCCCTCGCCGGTCTTCATCTCGGCGATCTTGCCGGCATGCAGCACCATGCCGCCGATCATCTGCACGTCGAAGTGACGTAGGCCCAGCACGCGGCGGGCTGCTTCGCGCACGGTGGCGAAGGCTTCCGGCAGGATCTCGTCCAGCGTCGCGCTGGCTTCCAGTCGGGCGCGAAACTCGGCGGTCTTGCCGACCAAGGCGTCGTCGGAGAGCGCCTGCATCGCGGGCTCCAGCGCATTGATCTGGGGCACTCGCCGCTGGAACGCCTTGAGCGATCGATCGTTGGCGGAGCCGAACACGGCGCGGGCGATGCTGGCGAGCATAAGCGTGGGCTTTCAGGTGACGCGAACAGGGTGGAGATAGGATCAGGGCGGCACCGGGTCAACGCGGCGGGCCCTGCAGGCATGATTCCGTCGTGTAGTGGCTCCTTGTGGCGGCTTTCGGGCGCACCTATTGTCCGGCCGCCGTGCCTGGGGATCCCGGGCCGTCTAAATTCAAGGGAATATCCCATGCGCCGCGTCAGCCTTGCCACCGTTGCCACGATCGCTCTCCTCAGCGTGCCCGCGCTGGCGCAGCCTGCGCCGCCGGCTCCACCCGCCCCCGCCACCGATGCCGCCGCGTCGGCGCCGGGCACCGTGATCGCCAAGGTCGGAACAGACGAGATCCACTACTCCGACCTGCAGGAGGCCATGCAGACCCTGCCCGACCAGCTGCGCGCCATGCCGCCGGCGATGCTGTACCCGATGCTGCTCGACCAGCTCATCGACCGCGACGTCATCGTCCAGCAGGCCAAGAAGGAGAACATGCAGGACGACCCCAAGGTGAAGCAGGCCATCAGCCGCGCTACCGACCTGGCGCTGCAGAACGCGCTGCTGACCCGCGACATCCAGCCGCTGCTGACGCCGGCCGCGATCAAGACGCGCTACGATGCCGAGTATGCCGGCAAGACCGGCGACGAGCAGGTACACGCCGAGCACATCCTGGTGCCGACCGAAGCCAAGGCGAAGGACATCATCGCCCAACTCGGCAAGGGCGCCGATTTCGGCAAGCTGGCCAAGGAGAACAGCACGGACCCGTCGGCCAAGGAAAACAGCGGCGACCTCGGCTGGTTCAAGAAGACCGACATGCTGCCCGAGTTCTCCGACGCCGCCTTCGCGCTGAAGCCCGGCCAATACACTCAGAAGCCGGTGCAGACCCGCTTCGGCTGGCACGTCATCAAGCTCGAGGGCACCCGCACGGCGCCGGCGCCGACGCTCGAGGAGGTCGGCGACCAGATCCGCCAGCAGATCATCCAGGAGGGCGTCGCCAAGGTGCTGGCCTCGGCCAAGACCGGCGTGACCGTCGAGAAATTCAACCCCGACGGTAGCCCGTACACGCCGCCGGCCATGCCGATGCCGGGTGCCGCGCCGACACCGGTGCCTGGCCAGGCACCGGCCCAAGCACCAGCCCCGACTCCGGCTAAGTAAAGAAGCAGCATGGCCATTCCGACCTCTCCGCTCGCCATGCCGCTGCCGGCGCTGCCCCCCATCGACGGGGTGCGGCTCGGCGCGGCGCAGGCGGGCATCCGCTACAAGGACCGCACCGACCTGGTGATGATCGAGCTGGCGGCGGGGACCCGGGTGGCCGGCGTGTTCACCCGCAACAAGTGCCCGGGCGCCCCCATCGACTGGTGCCGCGAGCATCTCGAGCAGGGCCGCGCCCGGGCCGTCGTGATCAATGCCGGGAATGCCAACGTCTTCTCCGGCCGGGTCGGCGCCGATGCCGTCCGCGCCACCGCCACGGCCGCGGCGGACATCGTGGGCTGCAAGCCCGGCGAAGTCTTCGTTGCCAGCACGGGTGTGATCGGCGAGGCGCTGCCGTATCAGAAGATCACCGCCGCCCTGCCCGCCCTGCATGACACGCTCGGCGCCAACCGCTGGGAAGATGCCGCCCGCGGCATCATGACCACCGACACCTTTCCCAAGGGCGCCACCCGCACGGCCGAACTCGGCGGCGGCACCGTCCGCATCAGCGGCATCGCCAAGGGCAGCGGCATGGTCGCGCCCGACATGGCGACGATGCTGTGCTTCGTGTTCACCGACGCCAAGTTGCCGGCCAAGGTGCTGCAGGAGGCGCTGGAATACGGCGTCAAGCGCAGCTTCAACTGCACCACCGTCGACAGCGACACCTCGACCAGCGACACCGTGTTGCTGTTCGCCACCGGCACGGCCGATCACGACAAGGTCGATACGTCGGACAAGAAGGAGCTGCGCCGCTTCCGCGATGCGCTGGAAGCGGTGCTGCACGACTTGGCGCTGCAAGTCGTGCGCGACGGCGAGGGCGCACAGAAGCTGGTGCGCATCGACGTGACCGGCGCGGTGTCGAAAAAGTCGGCGCACCGGGTCGCCATGGCGATCGCCAACTCGCCGCTGGTCAAGACCGCGATCGCCGGCGAGGACGCCAATTGGGGCCGCATCGTCATGGCCGTCGGCAAGGCCGGCGAGCCCGCCGACCGCGACCTGCTCTCCGTGGCGATCGGCGGCACCTGGATGGCGCGGCATGGCACGGTCGTTGCCGATTATGACGAGGGCCCGGTCGTCGCGCACATGAAGAGTCGCGAGATCTCCATCGCCGTCGACCTCGGTCTCGGCAAAGGCGTCTCGACCGCGTGGACCTGCGACCTGACCCACGGCTACATCGACATCAACGGCAGCTACCGCAGCTGATGACGCATCCCTTTGCCGTCATCGCGGGCATAGCGCGGCGATCCAGAGTGGCACCGACCGACGGCGCGGTCCTGGACTGCCGCGTCGCTGCACTCCTCGCCGTGACGGACTGAGCCGCGTGGCGCTCCAACTCACCGCCGCCGCCGGCTTCGAGCCGCTGTCGACCGAGCGTCTGTCGCTGCGGCCGCTCCGCCCGGACGACGCTGCGGAGATCCACCGCCTGGTCAACGATTGGGAGGTGGTGCGCATGCTGTCGCAGCTCCCCTTCCCTTACCCGCGCGACCTCGCCGGCCAGTGGATCGCCTCCACGCTCGAGCAGATGGAGCGCGGCACCGGCTATCACCTGGCCATCACCGGCCAGGAAGACGGCAAGGAGATGCTGATCGGCTGTATCGGCCTGCGGCTGGACCTGGTGCCGCGGGTCGGCAATCTGGGCTACTGGATCGGCCGCCGCTTCTGGCGCCTCGGCGTCGCCAGCGAGGCCGCTGCCCGCCTGGCGCGCTGGGCGCTGGCCAACCTCGACATCGACCATCTCGAGGCCAGCGTCGCCGTCGACAACCCGGCGTCGTCGGCCGTGCTGCGCCGCGCCGGGTTCCGCGAGGTCGGCCTGGGCGAAAGCAACTTCCTGGCCCGCGGCGGCAAGCACCCCGTCACCCTGTTCAAAGCGACCCGCGACGACCTGTTCGACGCGCCGGTGCTCGACACCAGCCCCGAGCCCGGCCGTAAGCTGGTCCTGGTGGCCGCCTGCGCCCTGATCGACACGGATGGCCGCATCCTCCTGACCCGGCGCCCCGAGGGCAAGGCGATGGCCGGGCTGTGGGAATTCCCGGGTGGCAAGCTGGAGGCCGGCGAGTCGCCGGAGGAGGCCGTGATCCGCGAGCTGCAGGAGGAACTGGGCATCGACATCGCCAGCAACTGCCTGGCCGCCTTCGCCTTCGCCTCGCACCAGTACGAGAAATTCAACCTGCTGATGCCGCTGTTCCTGTGCCGCCGCTGGAGCGGCCGGCCGGAGGGGCGCGAGGGGCAAGCGCTGGCCTGGGTGCGCCCCGACAAGCTGGCCGACTATCCGATGCCGGCGGCCGACAAGCCGCTCATCCCGTTGCTGAGGGACTTCCTATGACCAATCCGATCGCCTGCATTCTCGTCATCGGCAACGAAGTCCTGTCCGGGCGCACGCAGGATGCCAACATCAAGTTCCTGGCTACCGGGCTGGGCGAGATCGGCATCCCGGTGCGCGAGGTCCGCATCATCCCGGACGTGCCGGAGACGATCGTGGCGACGGTCAACGAGTGCCGCGCCAAGTTCGACCACGTGTTCACCACCGGTGGCATCGGGCCGACTCACGACGACATCACCAGCGAGTGCGTGTCGGCGGCGTTCGGCGTGCCGTGGGAAATCCATCCGGAGGCGTTCGCCCGCATGGAGAAGCACTACCAGCCCGGCGAGTTCAACGCGGCCCGCCAGCGCATGGCGACGATGCCGAGCGGCGCGACGCTGATCGATAACGCCGTCTCGGTGGCGCCGGGCTTCACGATCGGCAACGTGCACGTGATGGCGGGCGTGCCGCGGATCATGCAGTCGATGTTCGGTGCGCTGGCGCCGACGCTGGAGGGCGGCACCCCGGTGGCCTCGGCGGCGGTGCATGCGGCCGGGCTACTGGAGGGCGCGATCGCGGCCGGGTTGGAGGCGATCCAGAAGCGGTATCCGGACCTCGATCTGGGCAGCTATCCGTATTACCGCTCGACCGGGAATGGCGTGTCGCTGGTGGCCAAGGGGCAGGATGCGGACGCGGTGGCGGCGTGTATCGCGGAAGTGACGACGCTGGTGCGGGAGATGGGAAAGGAGCCGGTTCAGGGGGAGCCGGCGGCCTGATCGAGACGATTGTAGCAGGCGGTTTTGGCCGCTTTCGACCTCATGGACGACACTGCTAACCATTTCCGGTGCTCCCAGAAGCAGACAGCCCCGCGTGCGCTCTACGAAGGCTCTGCTCCAGCGCCGGTGACCATTTCACATTCCATCAAACGGGCTCCTGGGACTGTGTTACGCGTCATGTTAGACCCCGGAACTAGGGTAACTGGTTACGGTGGAAATGCGGGAACAGTTGCCAACACTGCTGAGCGCTATTGTGGGAGATGCGTTTAGCGCAGGTGGTTGGTGTATGGGAAATCTCGCTGGGGCCGGGTTCGCCATCGCAGCCCAACATCTGCTGCGCAGACGGGTTGAGTGGGCGCGGGACATCCTGCTTGACGAGTTGCGCCAAGGCGAGAAGACGTTGAGCGACCTCGAGGTAGAGGAGGTCGTTGCCGTGTTGCTGCGCTACGCCCGTGCCGCGCAGGAAGGCACCGCACGCCTGAACCTGCGACTCATGGCAAAAGTCATCGCCGGACAAGTCGAGCGCGGTGTGCTCTACGCCGATGAATTTCTGCGGAATGCCGACCTTATTGCCGGGTTGAAGCGCGAAGAGGTGATCCTGCTGGGTACCATTCATCGGCATTGGCATGCCCCGATGTCCAGCTTCTTGAACATGGGCGCAGGCAGCAAGCAGCACGTGATCGGGCGCGTGCCGAATTAATCCCTCACCCATTTCGGGAAGAGGGAGAGTTCTTTGCGACTGCTGAAGCTGTGACCCGGACCGGGCTGCTGCGCACGGCTGACGGTGTGGAAGACGAACTCCATCTGTTCCAGACAACACGACTTATGGATGAACTGAATGCCCTTGCTCCGTTTGAAGCTGCGGTGCGGGCCAAGCGAGCGTAGCCTGTATTCGCTCAGCGAATACGGGACGGACGAGTCCAGGTGATGACGGCAACTAACGATCCAACGGCTCGCCAAACCCGGACAGCCCGTCGTCTTCGACCGTCTTGCCCCAATTGGGCAGCAGAATACCATTGCGTATGAAACGAACGAGTGAAGAACAAGGCCAATTCTGGGGATCCGCGATGTAGCCGTGCTTGACCGGATTGTAATGAATGTAATCGACATGCCGGACGAAGTCCGTTTCGTCACGGATCGTGTGCTCCC
>JBPBQE010000112.1:0-17885 GCA_050954595.1 Janthinobacterium lividum
GTTCTTTAGCCACAAGCGTATCGGACGTGGTGGTCAAAAATTTGGTTGCCTCAAATTTCGTAGTATGCGGGTAGATGCTGCTGAGATCCTTGAGCAACATTTAGCCGGTGACGACGACGCGCGTCATGAATGGCTAACGACTCAAAAGTTGAAGAATGATCCCCGGGTGACCTTAATTGGGCGGTTCCTACGTGGCACCAGCCTTGATGAACTACCACAGATCTTCAACGTCCTAAAGCTTGACATGAGCTTAGTTGGACCTCGTCCGGTGGTGGAGAAAGAGTTGCTGCGGTATGGCCGCAACGTGAATTACTACCTCCAGGTGCGTCCAGGCGTTACTGGTCTTTGGCAGGTCAGTGGACGAAGCAACACGACCTACTCGCGCCGGGTCGCGTTAGATGCATGGTATGTCAAAAACTGGCAGTTCTGGCTTGACGTTGCCATCCTTTTCCGCACGATCGGCGCCGTCGTCCGCCGCGACGGCGCGCGTTAAGCAGTCAGCAGCCGCGCTACAACCGTAGCGCGGCTCTCAACACCGACGACACTTCCTGCGTGGCAGCCTCGACGTGCCCGCTACGTGCGGCATAATCCACCCCCGCATCCAGATGACTGGTCAAAATAAGCAAAGCCACCTCGCGGACCGCCGCGGTGATCGCATTGGCTTGCTGCACCTCATCAAGACAATAACGATCCGCCTCGATCATCTGAATCAGGCCACGCACCTGCCCCTCGATCCGGCGTAGGCGTTGGACGATCGGTGCCCGCTCCTCGACGGTTCTCGAAATAAGCAGCTTGCCGTCGCGGAACTCGTATTCCATCGCCTCGTATATACTCCAGGGCAGTATGCCCGGTGAAGGAAATGCAAATGTTTATGCGCATCGATAAGCTGCTTACTGAGCTTCCTGAGGCCAAAAAGCCCGACCCCAATGCTGCAGCAGCGTTGCAAGAACTTCTGGGCGGCAAATACGGGGAAATGTCCACCCTCGGCAACTATATGTTTCAAAGTTTTAACTTTCGAAACAAAACCGCCCTGCGTCCGTTTTACAGCCTGGTGTCCAGCATCTTCGCCGAAGAACTTGGACATGTGGAGTTGGTCAGCAACGGCATTGCCATGCTGAACAACGGCCCGGGCAATCAGACCTCCAATGCGGACGTTACCAAGGCGCCGTTCAAGACCATGCAGGATACGGCGCTACCAGGTGCCTTCCTTTCCGCCGGCGGCGGTGCCACCCCGATCAACAGCAACGGCATTTCGTGGAACACCGACATGGTGACCACGACCGGCAACCTAATGATCGACTTGCTGCACAACTTCCATCTCGAATGCGGCGCCCGCATCCACAAGTTGCGCGTCTATGAGACCATGACGGAGCCGACCGGTCGCGAAGTCTGCGCTTACCTGTTGGTTCGTGGCTCACTTCACGCCCACGCCTACGCCCTGGCGCTGAAGAAGCTGAGCGGCGTCGCGATCGAGAAGATGCTACCCACGCCGAACATCGATCTGAGCCGCATTCCCGAGTGCCAGAAGTATCTGGACGAAGGTAAGCACCGCCGCCTGTATCGTTTCAGCCCGGACGATTACGAGGAAGCGGCCGGCATCTGGTCGAACGACGAAGTTGCTCTGCCCGGTGACCCGCCAGGCAACCTCGAAGTGGTGGACGGCCTGCCCGAGGGCGGCAAGATGCCCGACCTGCTCGGCAATTACGGCGCGTTCGCTCCGGACTACGCACCGGAAGAAATCTTCGAGATCGCCAGCAAGCTCTACAAGAAGTCGCGCTAACCCCGACACGGCTGCCGGCGCTTTCGTGCGCCGGCAGCCGTGCAAGGATTTCATCCACCGCGCGACCCGGTCTATGCTGGCCCCATCGCCACGGAGCCAGCTATGAACATCATGCTCAAGACGAACGACATTGCCGATCTCGTCGAAGCGGATCGCGCTCATGTCTGGCACCACCTATCGCAACACAAAAGCTATGAGACGGTCGACCCGCAACTCATGGTTGAAGGCCGCGGAATGCGGGTGTGGGATGCGACCGGCAAGGAATATCTCGATGCTACCTCGGGTGGCGTCTGGACCGTCAATGTCGGCTACGGCCGCGAGACCATCGCCGATGCGGTGCGCGATCAATTGGTAAAGCTTAACTACTTCGCCGGCGCCAAGGGCAGCATCCCCGGGGCCCGTTTCGCGCAAAAGCTGATCGAGAAGATGCCGGGCCTGACCCGGGTCTACTATTCCAACTCCGGTTCGGAAGCGAACGAGAAGGTGTTCAAGATGGTGCGCCAGATTGCCGCGCGCCATCATGGCGGCCGCAAGTGGAAGATCCTCTACCGCGAGCGTGACTACCATGGCACTACTTTCGGTGCCCTGGCCGCCTGCGGCCAGCCACAGCGCAACACCGATTACGGCCCGTATCCGCCGGGCTTCGTCGAGGTGCCGCACTGCCTCGAATACCGTAACCAGTATCCCGATGCCGCCGATTACGGCATCGCTGCCGCTGATGCCATCGAAGCGGTGATCCTGCGCGAAGGGCCCGATACGGTTGGCGCCATCTGCCTGGAGCCGATCACCGCCGGTGGCGGGGTCATCACCCCACCAGTCGGCTATTGGGAGCGGGTTCAGGAAATCTGCACCAAATACCAGGTGCTGATTCACATCGACGAGGTCGTCTGTGGCCTAGGCCGCACCGGCAAATGGTTCGGCTACCAGCAATACGGCGTGCAGCCCGACTTCGTGACTGTGGCTAAGGGCCTGGCCTCCGGCTACGCGGCGATCTCCTGCACTATCACCACCGAGGCAATCTTCGACCTGTTCAAGACCGACGCATCGGACCCGATGAACCATTTCCGTGACATCTCTACTTTCGGCGGCTGCCTGGCCGGACCGGCGGCCGCGCTGGAGAACATGCGCATCATCGAGGACGAGGAACTGCTGGCCAACACCGTCACCATGGGTGAGCGCCTGCGAAACAACCTGCTCGGTCTTATGGAGAACTATCCGGTCATCGGCGAGGTCCGTGGTTGCGGCCTGTTCCAGGGTGCCGAACTGGTGTCAGACCGGGTGACCAAGGAGCCGCTTGCCGAGGCCAAGGTGCAGGCCGTGGTGGCTAAGTGCATGTCCATGGGTGTCATCATCGGCGCCACCAACCGGTCGCTACCGGGCTTGAATAACACCCTGACCCTCAGCCCGGCACTGATCGCCACCACCGCGGATATCGACACCATCACCGCAACCATCGGCGAAGCACTGACCGCCGTCGCCTGATCCCGGCAACAGGGCGGCCCTAGCCGCCCTAGTTCTGCCCGCTCAGGATGCCGAGCACCGACCGGCAGCCTCATCCATGCCGTAGGACCTGCCAGGCGATACCGGCAACCAACATCGCGACGATGACCGGCTCCATCGGGGAGCCGGTCCGACATAACGGAAATGCCCAAGTCATCTTCAATGGCCAAGCTAGCCTCAGTCCGCGGGGCGTGAGCATGTCGGCCGCCAGATGCGACAAATAGCCGGTGGCAAGTGCGGCCACCGTGCCGTGGCGGTACCCCAACTGTACCAACAGCATGACCAGCCCCACCACCGCCACCGCCGAATGCGTGATCCCGCGATGGCCGAGCATGGCGGCGATGCCGGTCGACAGCGGCCGGGTTCGGCGCCCAACCCAGGAGGCCGGATGATCGATGTCGGGCAACAGCGAGCCGGCCACGGCCAGCACGAGGTAAGCCGGCGCTGTGGGGGAAAGATGAAGTAGCGGTGCGGTGACGATCCATGCCGCGATGCCGACGACGACGTGAGATCGGGCCATCATGGCATCAGGCTCGCAAATCGCGCATTCAAGCTTGTGACAATTACTTTACGAAAATCGGTTTGAAGACGAGATGATTGAAGTATTTTCAATTCCGATCGGATAGTCGCTTACGTCACTTGTGACGAACTTAGGAGGTGGTCGTAGCCGCCGCTGAGGCAACCGCATCTGATGCTCGCGTGCGTCTTACGGATCGCGCTTCCAAACCGCACGCGATGGTCGGACAGAATGAATTCGGCGGGGATCGCCAGCGGGTCACCTGAATCTTGTAGCCAAACGTCGTCACACCACCGTTCTGAGCTTCGCTCGGATGTGGTCAATAACCTCGATGCCGCTCCACCAGGCCGGTCATCGGCTCGCCCCGCCGATGCGCTCGGATATTGGCAATCACCGCCTCCGCGCCACCTTCCGGCTGCGTCATGCTGGCGACGTGCGGGGTCAGCCAGATCTGTGGATGGCTCCAAAGCCGGTTTTCGGCCGGGAGCGGCTCGGCATCGAACACGTCGAGCACGGCGGCCGAGAGGTGGTGGCTCTCCAGGGCCGCAATAAGGTCGGCCTCGACGAGATGTCCGCCCCGGCCGACATTGATCAGCCCGGCGCCAGCCGGAAGGGCGGCAAACAGCTTTGCGTTCAGGATTCCTCCCGTCTCAGGGGTGAGCGGTAGAAGGCAGATCAGAATATCGCAACCGCCGAGGAACGCGGGCAGCGTCTTCACGCCGACAAAACACTCGACGCCGGCGACCTCACGCCGACTGCGGCTCCAGCCGCGCAACGGAAAGCCGAATGGGGCCAAAGCTGACAGCACGGCGCAACCGAGCACCCCAAGGCCCATCACGCCGACACGGCTGGCCCCGGGTCTCCGGCTCGGACCGCTTTTCCAAATCTGCTGACGCTGCCTGTCCAGGTAGGCCGGCATGCCGCGGTGTAACGCCAACACCGCCATGGCAACATATTCGACCATGCCCGCCGTCAGGCCCGGCTCCAGCATGCGGACGAGCGGGACATCGTCCGGTATCTGCCCGATGTCGAGTTGGTCCACGCCGGCGGCCACCGAGAACAAAACCTGCAACTCGGTGTAATTTTGCAAGTCGTTCGGCAGCGTCCAGGCACCGATATAGGTGATGTCGGTCTTGTTGCCAACATCAGGCCAGACGCGGAACGGCAGGTCCGGAAGGTGCTCGGCGAACATGCGCTGCCAGATGGCGCCGCGACCGGGCTCCGATTTATAGAGAAACGTCATCCGAGTGCCTGACTAGCGAGAGCGAAGATGCCGACCAACCCTGCTGGGACCGGCCTGCCGCGGATCATGTAGCCGGCCGGGAGATCGGCTTCGAGGAGCGGCCCCACCGCGATCACATCATACCGGCGGCAGCGAGGTCGGTGCCATCCACCAGGCGGCTGTAGCGGAACGGGGTGGGATCGACCGAGGCCGGGTCGCCGGTGATAAGGTCGGCGGCCAGGCGCCCGGCGCCGGGCCCGATGCCGAAGCCATGGCCGCTGAAGCCGGTGGCGAGAAAGAAGCCCGGCAGCGTCTCAACCGGAGAGATCACCGGGATGCCGTCCGGCATCATGTCGATCCAACCAGCCCACATACCGCCAATGCCGAGCCCGGCCAGCCCGGGATAGGCCGCCTTGACCTTGGCGAGCGCGGGCGCCGCGATGCTGGTGTCGGGCAGGGGAGCGAATACGCGATGCTTCTCGAACGGCGTCGGCCGGTCCATCGACCATTTGCCGGCGATCGCCTCGGGACCGCCGAGGAAGGAGCGGCCGACGCCGATCTTCAGGCTCTTGCGGCGCGACTTGAAGGTCGGCCAGAACTGGCGGGCGTAGCGCATGCCCTGTGGCGTGACCTCAAGGCGGCCACGATCCTGCGCAGCGACGATGTAGCTGCCATCGAGCCGGCGGCTGAGGGTGAAGTCCGGCGTAACCAGGCCGCCCGGCGTGACTTCAGGACCCGGCGTGGTGGCGAACACGGTTGAGCGGATCCCGGCTTGCGGCAGGTCGATGCCGTGGCGGCGACAGAACAGGCTGGACCATGCGCCGCCAGCGCAGAGAACAGCGTCGGCGGCAATGCGACCCCGCTCGGTGATGACGCCGGCAGCCCGACCACCGACGATGTCCAACCCGCGAACGGCGCAATTCTGCAGGATGGTGGCGCCCAACGCGCGGGCTGCTTCGGCCAGTGCCGGCGCGGCCATGGTCGGTTCCGCGCGACCATCGGTGGGGCAATGAATGCCGCCGATCCACTCCTGCTCGTTGCCGGGGGTCAACGCCTGGGTTTCGGCCGGGGTGAGCAAGCGGTTATGCACCTGGAACTCGCGCGCCATATCTAGCCACGCCGACCAGGTCGCCAGTTCGCTCTCGTTCTTGGTCGCGTAGATCAGGCCTGAGCGGCGGAAGCCGGTGTCGATGCTGATCTCCTTGGCCAGGGTATCCCAGATGCCCATGCTGAGGAGCTGCAGCGGCAACTCGCGCCGGTCCCGGTTCTGGGTCCGGCACCAGCCCCAGTTGCGGCTGCTTTGTTCGCCGGCGACATGGCCCTTCTCGACTAAGGCGACGCTGCGGCCCTTCTTGGCGAGGAAATAGGCAGCCGCCACGCCGGCGATACCACCGCCGATAACGACCACGTCAACCCGAGCCGGCATAACGGTATCGCCAGCGAGCGTCGCTAGTGGCGGAACGGGAACAGTCATGCTGAACGCCTCGGGTCAGTGGTCAAGATGCACCGCAGCATAAGCACATGGCAGCAGCTCCATAAGCCGGAAACCGTCTGCCCGGCTCAGCTAGTGCCGGCTTGACAAGCTTTCGGGCCGCCTGAATGCAATCGCTTACATCGAACGGCCGAACACTGCCGTTGTGGAGGCGCTGCTTGATCACCGTATTTGGATCCATCAATGCCGATCTGATCTTCAAGCTCGACCGGATCCCGGTCCCTGGCCAGACATTGATTGCCCACGGCTTAACCGTTCAGCCCGGCGGCAAGGGTGCCAATCAGGCCGTCGCCGCGGCACGCGACGGTGCAACGGTGCACATGGTCGGCGCCGTCGGCGATGATGTATTGGCCGAAGCGGCACTGGCCGGGTTGCGGCAAACGGCGATCAGCCTGGACGACCTACGCGTGGTGCCCGGACATTCCACCGGATGTGCGTCGATCTATACTGACCGCGACGGCCGCAATCAGATTGCGGTGGCGCTGGGTGCCAACGGCCAAATCAGCGCCGGCCAGGTATCGGCTGCGATGCTGGGGCCGGCCAGCATTCTCCTGCTTCAGATGGAAGCTCCTCGCGCCGAGATCGAAGCGTTGATCGGTCGCGCCCGGCAGGTGGGGGGACGCATCATCCTCAATCTGGCCCCGGCGCTGCCGCTGGATCGAGCGGCGCTGACGCAAGTCGACATCTTGATCGTCAATGAGGACGAAGCGGCCGATCTCGGCGCCTGGCTCGGTGTCGGTGCCGAGGCAGCCGCGCTGCGGGAAGCACTCGGCACCGTCGTGATCCGCACCCTCGGCGCATCCGGGGCGGAGGCGGCCACCGCCGACGGCGTGCTTCGGATATCCGCGCCGCGGATCCAGGCGGTCGATACCACGGCAGCGGGCGATTGCTTCGCCGGCGTGTTGGCGAGCCGGCTCGACGCCGGGCTCGACCTGCCGGCGGCGATGCGCCGAGCCGTCGTGGCCGCGTCGCTCGCCTGCCTGCGAGAGGGAAGCCAGAAGAGCCTGCCAAGCCGTGCGGACACCGATGCAGCGTACACCACCTCGATCTTCCCAATGGAATAGCTTCCCCGTTGGCCGTGGCCTCGGTGGGTTCCGATCAGCCGCCCTTGACGCCGCCCGCCGTCAGCCCGGCCACGATCTGGCGCTGCATCAATAGCGTCAACAGCAGCACCGGCGCTGTAACCAACAACGCGGAGGCGGCGAGCGGGCCCCAGCTGATCTGCTCGAAGGTCAAGGTGTTGTAGACCGCAACCGGTAAGGTGCGGGAATGCCGGCTGGCCAGCACGACGCCGAAGATGAAGTTGTTCCAGCTGAAGATAAACGACAGGATGGTGGCCACTGTAATGCCGGGCCGGGCCAGCGGGAGTGCCACGCGCCAGAACGCTTGCCAGATGGTGGAGCCGTCGACGAGCGCCGCTTCTTCCAGTTCGCTCGGCAAACCCTCGAAGAAGCCGGCCATCACGTACACCACGATCGGCACCGTGATCACCAAATGGGTGATGATGATCGGCAGCAGCGACCCGGTCAGCTCGAGCCATTGAAACACCAGAAACAGCGGCACCAGGTAGCTCAGCCCAGGTGTGATGCGCGCCACCAAGATCAGGGCGGCCGAGGCGGAGGCGCGGGCCTTGGCAATGCCGTAACCGGCTGGCACGCCAACCAGCAACGCTAGGCCGGTGGCGGAAAACGAGACGATGACGGAGTTCAGGGTGTAGCCGACGAAATCCGTTTGCGCGAACACGGCGCGGAAATTGTCCAGCGTGACGGTGCTCGGGATGAACACCGGCGGGTAGGCGATGTTGTCCGCCTCCGTCTTCACCGCCAGCGACAGCATCCAGAGAAAGAACAACAGTGCCGGCGAGATCAGCACCAGCACGACGAAGGCGAACCCCAGCCGGTCGCCCAGCCGTTTGATCGCGCGGCCGGTCATGCGCGCACCGCCCGGCCGCGCACCTTGGTCAGCACCAGCGTGACCGCCATGATCAGCACAAAGAACACCACGACGATCGCGCAGGCGTAGCCGATGTCGTAATAAGCGAACGCCTCCTGATACAGATAAAGGTTAAGCGTCTCACTCGAGGTGCCGGGGCCGCCGCCGGTGATGACGAAGATGGTGTCGAACGCCTTGAGCGCATCCACAGCGCGCAGCACCAGCGCCACCAGGATGAACGGCCAGACCAGCGGCAGGGTGATGTGCCGGAAACACTGCCACGGCGTCGCGCCATCGAGCTTGGCCGCCTCGTAGGGATCGATCGGCAGGCTGGCGAGGCCACCCAGCACGATGAGCATGACCAGCGGCGTCCATTGCCAGGTCTCGACCATCACCAGCGTCGGGATCACGGTCGAGCTCTCGTACACCCAGGTCGATGGCGGCAGGCCGATCGACGTCAGCAGGTAGTTCAGCACCCCGAGCTGAGGGTGGAACATCATCGTCCACACCAGAGAGATGGCGACCGGCGTGGCCATCATCGGCAGGATGAAGATGGTGCGCGCGACCCCGCGCAGCGGGAACTGCTTGTTGAAGCAGAGCGCCGCCACCAGGCCGAGCACGGTCGGGAACACCACCGCCAGCGCCGTGAAGTAGAGGGTGCGCACCACGGCCCACAGGAAGCGCTCGTCGCTGAACATCCGGCGATAGTTGTCCAGCCCGGCGAAGCTCATCTGGCTGCTGACGTGATAGTCCTGCAGCGACATGTAGAGGGTGAAGACCCAGGGAAACACGATCACCGCCGCCACCACGATGCCGGCAGGCAGGATGAACAGCCAGTAGCGACGGGCGTAGTTGTTGCCCGTCCTGGCCGTCACCCGCGTCACCACCCCTGCCGTCGCCTGGTTCATCCTTGCAGCGACTTCTCGAGCACGGGTTTGAAATTGTCGGTCGCCTTGCGCAGCGCGGCTGCCGGGTCGGTGCCGCCGATCATGTCGGTCAGCGCGACGCCGAACACGTCGCGGAACTCGGTTACCGGCACGATCTCAGGCAGGCCGAGGCGTGCGATCTTGGCGCTCTCGAGCAAGGTCGTCAGCCATTCCTGGCCGAACGGGCTGTTCTTCATCAGATCCGGGTCCTGGTAGGTGCTCAACCGTGGCGAGGCGCCACCGCCAGCCGACACCATGTTCAGCAACATCCGCTTGCCGGTCGCCCATTGGCAGTAAAGGTAGGACGCGTTCTTGACCTTGCTCTTGGCCGACACGCCGACCGCGTCGGTGAACACCGAGCAGGCATGGGTCTTGGGGCCAGCCGGCATCACGGCGAAACCGACATGGTCGGCGATCTTGGACTTGGTCTTGTCAACCAGGGGCGGCGTGAAGCCCACGCCATCCATCCACATGCCGATCTTACCCTGCATGAAGCTGGTCTGGCACTCGTTCCAGTTGAAGCCCACCACGCCGGGCGGGGCGCAGTCGCGCATGATGGCCTGGTAATATTGCGCGGCGGCGATCGCCTCCGGCGTGTCGGTCAGCAGGGCGCGGCCGTCCGGCGTCACGGTCGCCTGGTTCTGGCCGAGCAGGATGTTGGTCCAGACCGGCACGTTGGCATTGCGCAAGCCGCGGGCGACAAAGCCGTAAGTGCCGGCCCCCTTGTCGGTTAGCCCGCGGGCGGCCTGCAGCATCTCGTCAAACGTGGTGGGGACCTTCACGCTCTTTTGGGCGAAAAGCTCCTTGTTGTAATAGATGAGCCAGAAATCCGTCTCGAGCGGCAATGAATCCATGCGCCCGTCCGGCTGGGTCGCGGCCTCCACGCTGGGCTTGCTGAAATCGGCGAAGTCGAAATCCGGCGCGGTCAGGCTCGGGTTGGCGACGTAGGGGCGTAGATCCTCGAGCCACTTGCCGTTGCCGACGATGCGCTTGGAAACGTGCAACGAGTAGTGGAACACGTCAAAGCTCGGGCGCCCCGTCGAGAGCTCCAGAATCGCCTTGGAGCGCTGCTGCTGCTCCGGCATCTGCTCGGACTCGACCTTGATGCCGGTCATGTCCTCGAACTCGCGCTGGTATTTCTGCAGCGTGTCGGCGCGCGGGTTCTTGGACATGGTGACGACGATCGTCTGACCCTTGCACTGCTTCCAGTCGAAACCGTCCGCCGCATGACCGATTGAGGGCAGGCCGAATGCCGACGCGCCGAGCACGCTGGTGCCCGTCTTCAACAGGGTGCGTCTGTTCATGGTGATGTCTCCTCTCGCGCCGGCATCTAGGGCCGATCGTCGTTGACGCTAATCTGGCCGACGTTGCCGCGGTCCGCCACTGTTTCCGAACGATCGGGCCAACCGGGGTTTCTACCAAGGCGCCACGGAAACAACGACGCTACGGCGATGTCAGCCTGAGGCGCGTCAGCGCGCAGCCTCGAGCCAGCAGATCTTGCGGTGATTTCTCCGGAAACATCTGCTGATAACGGCGGAGCAGGGCATCCCCGAGTTCCTTTGCAGTGCGGACGTTCGGCAGGGAGTCCGCGAACTGCTCGGTGGTGACCGCATCGATCGGAAGATGCTGGATGACCTCCGTGCAAACTCCCCGGCTGGCAAACGACGGATCTATGACGGGCAGGACCTCAGAGCCCTTCGCCGACCTGCTTCCGGCTCTGACGATCGGGACGATGGCGTAACTCCGGCCGACCTCGTTCAGCGTGAACTCGAGATTGAAATGCACGAAGCTGGTCCGCTCCCGCCCGAGAAGGCGGAAATCCTGTTCGTGCAGACGGATCAGCGCATCGACCTCGAGGCGGGCACATAGCTCACGGATCGGCACGACGATCTCTCGGCCGTCCTCCCGGATTCCGATCGACGACGTGTCAGACAGTGGAAGAGGGGGGTGATTGCCGGTTGTCATGACGCTTCCACTTCCAGATCGTGGCGTGAAGCCTAGTGCCACAGCGTCAATAGCGCGCGAACAATTGCGGCATCTCGCGGCGGCGCCTTGTCGGATCAAACATGCTCTGACACACGGAAACGCGATAATGGAGTTGAACTTCGTGATCCCCATGGCCCGCGCCGCACTTTTCGCCCCCCTCTCGCTTGCCTTGCTGCCGTCGCACGGCCAAGCCAAAACGTTCGACCTCCCCGACGCCAACCCGGCGGCGGTAGTCTATCTGCCGGATAGCTGGAAGCCGTCTGAGGTCGAAAAGGGTGTCGAGGCGACGTCGCCCGATGGCGAGACCTACGTCGCCATCGAAACGGCCACCGCGAAAGGGATGAACACCCTGATCGACGAGGACATCGCTTTCCTCACCAAGCAGGGCGTCGTGATCGACCGGTCGACCCAGCAATCCCACGACATGCAGAGCAACGGCATGTCCGCCTCCCTGCTGCACTGGCAGGGCAAGGACAAGGACGGGCCGACCGCCGTGACGCTCGGCATCTTCGGCGTCACGGACAACCTCGTCGTGCTGATGACCGCGTGGTCTTCGCCAGCCGGCGACAAGGCGAACGGGCCCGAGCTGACCAAGATCGTTGAAGGCATCAAGCGGCGTTGAGGCGCTTCTAACTGGGCCTACCTGAACCGCAGATTGCTCCGTCCCAGTTGGCTCACCGACGTGCATCCCATCAACCGCATGTCGCGCTCGATCTCGATCCGCATCAAGTCCAGCGCCCGCTCGACACCGGCCTGGCCGGCCGCTGCGAGCGGGAACAGGTAGTATCGCCCGATGCCCACGGCCTTGGCCCCCAAAGACAGCGCCTTGAGCACGTGGGTTCCACGCTGCACACCACCATCCATGATGACGTCGATGCGGTCGCCCACGGCATCGACGATCTCGGCGAGTTGGTCAAAGGCCGACCGCGAGCCGTCAAGCTGTCGTCCCCCATGGTTGGACAGCACTATGCCGGTGCAGCCGATCTCGACGGCCTGCTTGGCGTCGGCGACGGACATGATGCCCTTAAGGCAAAACTGGCCGCCCCATTCCTGCACCATGGCGGCAACGTCGTCCCAGTCGAGCGCCGGGTCTAGCATCTCAGTGAAGTAGCGGCTGATCGACACCGCGCCGCCGCCCATGTCCACATGGTTGTCGAGTTGCGGCAGCTTGAACGATTCGTGGGTCACATAGTTGATGCCCCAGGCCGGCCTCATGGCGAACTGCATCAACCCGGTCAGATTAAGCCGGAACGGAATGGAGAAGCCGGTGCGCTTGTCGCGCTCGCGATTGCCGCCGGTGATGCTGTCGACGGTAAGCATCATGACCTCGATGCCGGCAGTCTTGGCGCGCGCCATCATCTCGCGGTTCAAGCCGCGATCCTTGTGGAAATAGAATTGATAAACCTGCGGCCCGTTGCTGATTCGGCGGGCTTCCTCGAGGCTGACCGTGCCCAGCGAGGACACGCCGAACATCGTGCCGAACTTTGCTGCCGCAGCGGCCACGGCGCGCTCGCCCTGGTGATGGAACAGCCGCTGCAGCGCCGTCGGCGAGCAATAGACCGGCATCGCCAGCTTCTGGCCCATGACGGTCACCGACATGTCGACCTCCTTGACGCCCCGCAGCACATTCGGAACGAGGTCACAGCTTTCGAACGAGCTGGTGTTGCGGCGATAGGTCGCTTCGTCGTCCGCCCCGCCGTCGATGTAGTCAAAGATCGGCTTCGGCAGCCGCCGCTTGGCGAGGCGGCGGAAGTCGTGGAAGTTGTAGCAGCCCTGAACGCTCATCGTGCCAATCCGTGGAAGGTCATGTCCGGTTGCGGCGGACGCTTGTTAACGTCCGCCGCTGCCGGAAGATCTCAGCACCCTTGAATATAGACGACGTGCGTCTCCGTGAACTCATGCAGGCCATGCTTGCCGTCGGCGCCGCCGATGCCGGACTTGCGGCGGCCGGCATGGAAGCCCTGCATGGCCTCGAAATGCTCGCGGTTGATGTAGGTTTCGCCGAACTTCAGCTCACGGCTGGCCTGTAGCGCGGCATTGAGGTCGTTGGTGAAGATCGACGAGGTCAGACCGTATTCGGAATCGTTGGCCAGCGCGATGGCCTCGTCGATCCCGTCCACCGCCTGCACCGGCAGCACCGGGCCGAAGATCTCGCTGCGCATGATGTCGTGCTCGGCTTTGACGCCGGTGATCAGCGTCGGCTCGTAATGATGACCGAACGGCCGGTCCGCGATCTTGCCGCCGGTGATGACCGACGCCCCGTCGGCGCGGGCGCGGTCGACCGCCTGGGCCACCTTGTCCAGCCCGGCGTGATTGACCAACGGACCCATGTGCAGATCGGTCTCGACGGACGGGTCGCCATACCGGGTCCCCTCCATCAGCGTCTTGAGCTTGGCGATGAACTGGTCGTGGACGCCGCGTTCGACGTAGACCCGCTCGGCGCAGTTGCACACCTGCCCGGTGTTGATGACGCGGGAGTCGTAGATCGCCTTGGCCGCGAGATCGAGGTCGGCGCTGGCCAGCACGATGGCCGGCGCCTTGCCGCCGAGCTCGAGGTTGACCCGGGTCAGGTTACGACCCGCCATCTGCATGATGCGCGACCCGGTGCCCACGCTGCCGGTGAAGGTGATCAGGTCAATTCCCTTGTGCTCCACCAGCGCCTGGCCGGTCGTGCCACCGCGTCCGCCGACGACGTTGACCACGCCGGGGGGCATCTCGGTCTCGGCGACCAGCTCGGCGAAGACGAAGGCGTTGATCGGCGTCTCCTCGCTCGGCTTGATCACGATGGTGTTGCCTGTGACCAGGGCCGGCGCCAGCTTGCGGGCGATCAGGAAGAACGGGAAGTTCCACGGCAGGATACCAGCCACCGTGCCGACCGGCTTGCGCATCAGCAGGATGGTTTCCTTGGCGCGGTCGCTGGTGATCACCTCGCCTTCTAGGCGACGTGCCCATTCCGCCATGTAGTCGATGTAGTCGGCGGTGAAATCGACTTCGATGGCCGCCAGCGGCCGAACCTTGCCTTGCTCGCGGACGATGATGTCGGCCAACTCGAGCCGGTGGGCGCGTAGCTTGGCCGAGATCTGCCGCAGGAACCCGGCGCGCTCGATCGCCGGGCGCTTCTCCCAGCCGATTTGCGCTCGGCGCGCCGCTTGGACCGCAGCATCGACATCGCCGGCGCTGCTGGCGGGGACACGGCCGACGAGGGCGCCATCGGCCGGGTTATGAACTTCGATGTAGTCGGTCGCGCCGTCGACGAACTTGCCGTCGATGTAGTTCCGGTAGTCGACGGGCTTGCTCGTGTAGCGGTCGGCGTGTGCGCGTAATGCGGTCATTGGATGTTCCTCCTTTTGTTGTTGTTTTAGTGGGCTCAGCCCCGGACCAGGCCGTCGTTCCAGACGAAATGAGCGTCGGCCTTCACCTGCTCCGCCGTGAGCGTCGGGAAGCAGATGTCCTCCAGCGCGCCGTTGTAGCGGACGTAGTCCTTCATCGAGCCCAGCGTCGCCGTGCCCTCGATCGGGAAGAAGCTGGTCGGCTCCGCATAGTCGTAGATCATCAGGAACTGGCCGGTCGCCACCGTGCCGTCCGGCAGCTCGACGCCCGGCGGGCAGGCCGACCACGTGTGCGGGACACCCCCGGGGATGTCCACCAGCGCCCCATGCGGGATGACGTAGATGTCGCCGTTCAGCTCGACCAGGCCGGCCCCGCCCGTCACCAAGATGCGCTCGGCCAGCAGGCGGCGGTCCTCGTCCCGAGCCGCCATCGTGACATGCACGTGCCGCGGCAAGCGAAGCTCATGGGTGAAGGGGATGAAGCCGAGTTGCCCGCGCGACGTCGACGGCACGTCCAGCGCGCCGCCCGGATACATCTCGTGCATCGTCAGCGGGATGGTGTCGAACGGCGTCTTGACGTTGGACCCGGTACCGTGGGTGATCCGGCACCCGTTCGGCAGCAGGAAACCGAGCGGCTTGATGTCGGCGGTGTTCATGATAGGCCTCCAGTTTTCGCCATTTAGAGAAAGACCGTCGATATCCATGGCACGGCAGCGATGATGATTGTGCCGATCAGCAGCGCGACCATGTAGCCGACGATCGGGCGCATGCCCCGGTCCGGGTTGACCTGGCTGACGGCGCACGCCGCGTAGTAACCGACGCCGAAGGGCGGGGCGAACAGCCCGATGCCCATCGAGAGAATCACCACCATCGCGTAGTGCACCTCGTTCACGCCCTCGGCCCGGGCGATCGGAAACAGCAGCGGCCCGAACAACACTATGGCCGGAATGCCCTCGAGCACGCTGCCCAGAATGATGAAGGCAACGATGTTGACCGCCAGGAAGGTGGGTATGCCGCCCGGCAAGCCGGTCATGAACGCGGCCAGCGCTGACGAGAAGCCCGACTGGGTCAGTGCCCAGGCCATGCCCGTCGCGGTGCCGATGATGAGCAGGATCGCGCCCGACAGGATCGCCGTGGTGATCAGCATGGGGAACAGACGGCGCCAGGCAAACTGCCGATAGACCAGCAGCCCGATCACCACCGAATAGGCGATGCCGATGGTCGACACCTCCGTGGCGGTGGCGACGCCCTCCACCACGGCGGCGCGGATGACGAACGGCAGCGCCAGCGCGGGAATCGCCACGAAAAACGCGCGTCCGATGATGCGGGCCGACGGCCGAGCTGCGCGGCTCATGTCCTCGCGGCGATACCGCCACCAGACCAGGCTGCACAGCGTGATGCCGAGCACCAGGCCCGGCAGCAACCCGCCCGTGAACAGTGCGGTGATGGACACGCCGGTGACGGACCCAATGGTGATGAGCACGATCGAAGGCGGTATCGTCTCGGTCTGCGCGCCCGTAGCGGCGAGGAGCGCCACCAAGTCACCCTCATCGGCGCCGCGGGCCTTCATCTCGGGGAACAGCACCGGCGCCACGGCGGCCATGTCGGCCGCTTTGGACCCTGAAATGCCCGAGACGAGATACATGGCGGCCACCAGCACGTAATGCAGCCCGCCGCGCACGTGCCCGAGCAGCGAGGCGAGGAAGCCGACCATTGCCCGAGCCATGCCGGTCATCTCGATCAACAGCCCGAGGAACACGAAAAGCGGGATGGCGAGCAGGATGAGATGGCTCATTCCCTCGTCGAGCCGTCCGATCACGACCTCGCTCGGGACGGTCGTGGTCAGCGTGATGAAGCCGAAGGTGGCGAGGCCGAACGCGAAGGCGATCGGCACCGCGCCCAGCACCATGAGCGCGACCAGGCCGACGAAGAAGATCAGCAGGTTCAAGTTGCCGAGCGGCGCCAGGTTCGGCGACAGGATGAACAGGACCGCAATGATGGCGCACACCGTCAGCGCGGCGGAGATGACGTGCCGGGGCAGCGTCTCCGTCACCAGCCGCAGGACGGCCACCACCGACATCAGCCCCAGGCCGATCGGGATGGCAGCGGCCCGCCAGACGTTCGAAATCTCGAGCACGGGCGTTGTGACGAACGATTCGTCTTCCGCGAATGAATAGGCGGGCGGCAGGCAGAGCACGAGGAACGCCAGCGGCGCGACCACGGCGATGGCCTCGAGAAACGCCTTCGGACCCGGCGATAGACGAGCGACGACGGCCGTCATCCGCATGTGCTCGCCCTTCTGGAAGGCGAGCACGGAGCCGAGCATCGCCAGCCAGAGGAACAGGATGCCGGCGAGTTCGTCGGTCCAGACCAACGGCGATTGAAACACGTAGCGAGCCACGATGCCGGCGAACAAAACCCCGATCTCGACCAGCAGGATCAGCGCCGTCGGTATCTCGATCGTGCGCCTGAGGATGGCGCTGGCCCGTGCCGCCCGGCCACTCCCGTTGCCGTGGAGTGGGCCACCGTGAGACGCCGGGTCAGGCGTCTCGATGAGCGAGGCGTGATCCATGGCTCAATTCAGCCCACCGGACGTCTTGGCCAGGAGCGACCACGCTTCCTCGCCGAACTTGCCCTTCCACTCGGCATAGAACCCGGCCTTGCTCAGCGCGTCGCGGAACGGCGCCTGATCTGGCTTGTTGAACACCATGCCGCCCGCGCTCAGATCGGTTTGCAACGATGCATTGAGGGCTTCCGTGTCCTGACGCTCGGCCATGCCGGCCTCGTTGACGTTCTTGGCCACGATGTCGCGGATCCCGGCCGGCAGGCGCTCCCACGCCCGGCGATTGGCGAGGAACCAGTAGCCATCCCACATGTGGCTGGTCAGCGAACAGTATTTCTGCACCTCGAACAGCTTGGCCGCCGAGATCAGCGCCAGCGGGTTCTCCTGACCGTCGGTGACCCGGGTCTGCAGCGCAGAATACGTCTCGGCGAACGAGATGGTGGTCGGCGAAGCGCCGAGCGCCTTGAACATCGAGCTGGAGATCGGGCTGGCGAGCACGCGCAGCTTGAAGTTGGCAAGGTCGGCCGGCGTGTTGATCGGCTTGGTCGAGGTCGTGATCTGGCGGAAGCCGTTATCCCAGATCTTATCCATCGCCACGAGCCCGGCCTTGGTGATTTGCGCCCGCATGTAAGCACCGA
>JBPBQE010000213.1:0-17752 GCA_050954595.1 Janthinobacterium lividum
CCACAGAGTCTTAAGATTCTTCCTAAAAGGAATTACATGACTCACCCCGTCTTGCGCGTCCTTGCTGGTCACGAGGTTTGGCCACCCCCGATGTGGCTGATGCGCCAGGCGGGACGCTACCTGCCCGAGTATCGGAAGATCCGCGCCGAGGCGGGCGACTTCATCGCATTGTGCACGGCGCCAAAACTGGCAGCCGAAGTCACGCTGCAGCCGATCCGGCGCTATGGCTTCGATGCAGCGATCCTGTTCAGCGACATCCTGATCTTGCCGTGGGCACTCGGGTACGGGCTGCAGTTCAAGGAAGGCGAAGGCCCGGTCCTGCCCCGACTCGAGGACGAAGCTGGATTGGCGACGCTGGACCCGAGCCGGGTCGCTGGTGCAGTCGAGCCGATCCTGGAAACGGTAAGGCGCTGTCGCGAGGAGCTGGGGCCGGAAACGGTGCTGATCGGCTTCGCCGGCGGGCCGTTCACGGTCGCCTGCTACATGGTGGAAGGCGGCGGCTCGAAAGAGCATGCGCGGGTGCGGACAATGGCACAGGCGCAGCCGGAGCTGATGGACCGACTCATCAGCATCCTGACCGAAAGCACTATCGAGTACCTTTCAGCGCAGGCAGATGCTGGCGCGCAGGTATTGAAGATTTTCGACAGTTGGGCCGGCGTACTGTCGCCTCGACTGTTCGAGCGATACGTCACGGCACCGACGACGCGGATCGTGCAGGCACTAAAGCAGCGGCATCCGGAGATCCCGATCATCGGGTTTCCGCGGCTTTCCGGGCTAGGTGCAGGTCGGTATGCGCAAGCGGCCGGGCTACAGGGAGTGGCCTTTGATACCGGGGCTGACCTGACGGTAGCGCTCGAGCTGGTGCCGGCCGGTATCGCGACTCAGGGCAATCTGGACCCGATGGCGCTGGTCGCCGGTGGTGCGGCACTGGAAGCGGAGACGCGGGCAATCCTGACCGCAGTGCGGGGCAAGCCGCATATCTTTAATCTGGGCCATGGCATCGTGCCGCAAACGCCGCCGGAGCACGTCGCCGAACTCGTCCGTCATGTGCGCAAAGGCTGACGCATCGCGTCGGGTGGCTTGACGCATCGCATCAGTTGGCCAATTTGCCGGAGATGTCCGAACGTAAGATCGCTGTCGTCCTGTTCAACCTTGGCGGGCCCGACCGCATGGAGTCGGTCAAACCGTTCCTGTTGAACCTGTTCAAGGACCCGGCGATCCTGCGCGTGCCATTCTTCGTGCGCCCGCTCCTGGCGCGGCTGATCGCGACTCTGCGCGTCAAGGCAGCCAGCGAGAACTACGCCATCCTGGGCGGCAAGAGCCCGCTGCTGGAACTGACCGAACAACAGGGACGGGCGCTTGAGGCCCGCGTGCCGGGCATCAAGACGTTCGTGGCAATGCGGTACTGGCATCCGTTCAGCCTCGAGGCGGCCAAGGCAGTCAAGGCGTACGATCCGGACGAGATCCTACTCCTGCCGCTGTATCCGCATTACTCGACGACGACGACAGGCAGCAGCCTGACGGAATGGCGCGAGATGGCGGCGCAGATGGGTCTGGCCAAGCCCACGACGACGCTGTGCTGTTACCATTCCGACTCGGGCTTCCTGGCAGCCACCACAGCGATCGTGCGGCGGAGCTACGAGCAGGCCCGGGCCGAGTTATCGCCGGAGATCCCGCTGCGGGTGTTGTTCTCGGCCCACGGTCTGCCGGAGATCATCATCAAGAAAGGCGACCCCTACCAGTTCCAGATGGAGCGAACCGTCGCAGGAGTGGTGCGATTGCTGGCCATGGACGGGCTCGACTCTATCCTCTGCTATCAGTCTCGAGCCACGCCGCAGAAATGGATCGGGCCGTCGGTCGAGGAAGAGATCGAACGGGCGGTGCATGACGGCGTGGCGGTACTAGTCGTGCCGATCGCGTTCGTTTCCGAACATTCGGAAACGCTGGTCGAGCTGGATGTCGAGTATCGCGAATTGGCGCACAAGGAAGGCATCAAGGGCTACTTTCGTGCGCCGACTCAGAACAGCGACCCGGCCTTCATCGACGCCTTGGGCGAGTTGACCGAAGCTGCGCTGGGGCGTGGGCCCGGGTTATGCAGCTTCGTGGGGGGACGCACCTGCCCCAAGCCATTCGGTGATTGTCCGCATGCACGCGCCGGCGCGGCGCCGGCGACGTCGCCTGTCCTAACCGAGGTGGCATGAGTTTTCCGCCGGCGCTGCCGTTACAATTGGTTATTTTCGACTGCGACGGCGTGCTGGTCGATAGCGAGGGGCCTTCCAACCGGGCGGTGGCGGTAGAGGTCACCAAGCTCGGCTGGCCGATGGACGAGGCCGAAAGCATGCGGCAGTTCGTCGGCTTCCGGCTCGAGGCGATGCCCGCGGTGATCGCGCCCCGGATCGGGCGCGACGTTCCGGACGGGTGGGTCGAGATGCTGCGGCAGCGACTCATCGCCACGTTGGCCACGGAATTGCAGCTGATGCCCGGGGTGGTGGAGGTGCTGTCGGCGATCTCGGCGATGGGGGTGCCGTGCCGGGTCGCGTCGAACAGCAGCATGCGAGAGATGGAAGTAAAGTTTGGGCGCACCGGGTTGATGCATCTGTTCGACCGCGCGCACAGCGCGGACGAGGTCGGGCAAGGCAAGCCTTCGCCTGCCGTGTTCTTGCGAGCAGCCGAGGCGGAAGGCGTGCCGCCAGGAGCGTGCGTCGTGATCGAGGACAGCGTGCCGGGGACACAGGCGGCGATCGCAGCGGGCATGGCGTGTTTGTGTCTGGTGCCGCATGGCGATGGCGCCGGTCAGCTCGCGGCGGGTGGAACGCTGATCCGGTCGCTGGATGAGGTGCCGGGTTATCTGGAGCAGGCGCGGCGGTTCGCGGCATGATCTGGTCGGCACTGTCGGCCGCGTATCCGTGGACGAAGTCGTTTCACGTCATGTCGCTGATCGCCTGGATGGCGGCGTTGTTCTATCTGCCGCGGCTGTATGTATACCATTGCGGGCTGCGACGGGGCTCGACCGAAAGCGAGCGCTTCAAGATCATGGAGCGCAAGCTGTTCAAGCAGATCATGACGCCGGCGATGATCGCGACGTGGACGTTCGGGCTGCTGCTGGTGCTGACGCCGGGGATCGTGTCGTGGTGGCCGCTCAACTGGTGGCATGTGAAGTTCCTGGCCGTCATCCTGATGACCGGGTTCCATGGTGCGTGCGGCAAATGGCGGAAGAATTTTCTGCAGGATCGCAATCAGAAGGATCACAAATTCTATCGCTACGCCAATGAGGTGCCGACGCTGCTGATGATCGTCGCGGTGATCATGGTGATCGTCAAACCGTTCTGAGCACTTGACGGTACGGATTTTGAGTGCCAACTGGATCGTGTTGCGATGAGGGCCGTCCTGGCCCGGGTCATCCTTCTCCCATCCATTTCCTTGGGGACGGCGTCCCGCAGTAGCGAACGACGCCTCGTTCAATCCCCTTATATTTAAGGCGACCGCATGCACCTCGCCGAGCTGAAGGCCAAACCACCGGCCGATCTCCTCAGTTACGCTGAATCCCTCCAGATCGAGAATGCGTCCAGCCTGCGCAAGCAGGACATGATGGTCGCCATCCTGAAGAGCCTGGCCGACGCCGATCAAGCGATCTACGGCGAGGGCACGCTCGAGATCATGCCAGACGGGTTCGGTTATCTCCGCTCCAGCCAGGCCAACTTCCTGCCAGGGCCGGACGACATCTACATCAGCCCGAACCAGGTGCGCCGCTTCGCGTTGCGGACCGGCGACACGGTCGAAGGGCAAATCCGGGCGCCCAAGGATGGCGAGCGGTATTTTTCGCTGCTAAAGCTGAACACCATCAATTTCGAGCCGCCGGATGCGGTCAAGCATCGAATCAACTTCGACAACCTGACACCGCTCTATCCAGAGCGGCGGTTGAAGATGGAAGTGGAGAACTTCCAGTCCGTGGCCAAGGGCCCCGGTAAGGACATGACGCCGCGGGTGATCGACCTGATCGCCCCGATCGGCATGGGGCAGCGCGCGCTGATCGTGGCGCCGCCGCGGACCGGCAAGACGGTGATGCTGCAGAACATCGCCACCGCGCTGGCGGCGAACCATCCGGAAATCTTCCTGCTGGTGTTGCTGATCGACGAGCGGCCCGAGGAAGTGACCGACATGAGTCGGACAGTGAAGGGCGAAGTCGTCGCCTCCACCTTTGACGAGCCGGCGACCCGGCACGTGGCGGTCACCGAGATGGTGCTCGAGAAGGCCAAGCGGCTGGTCGAGCACAAGCGCGACGTGGTGATCCTGCTCGACAGCATCACGCGCCTAGCGCGTGCCTACAACACGGTGGTGCCGAGCTCCGGTAAGGTGCTAACCGGCGGCGTCGACGCCAATGCGCTGCAGCGGCCGAAGCGCTTCTTCGGCGCGGCGCGTAACATCGAGGAAGGTGGCTCGCTCACCATCATCGCCACCGCGCTGATCGACACCGGCAGCCGCATGGACGAGGTGATCTTCGAGGAGTTCAAGGGCACCGGCAACAGCGAGATCGTGCTGGACCGTAAGCTCTCCGACAAGCGCACCTTCCCGGCGATCGACATCACCAAGAGCGGCACCCGTAAGGAAGAGCTGCTGGTCGAACGCGGTACGCTGTCGAAGATGTGGGTGCTTCGCCGCATCCTGAACCCGATGGGGATCACCGATGCGATGGACTTCCTGTTGGACAAGTTGAAGTACAGCAAGACCAACCAGGACTTCTTCGACGCGATGAACACCTGATGTTACGGGCGGGATAATGTTCCCGCCCAAATCATCCCCGTGTGGTCGGCTATTACTGCCGCTGGTAGGTAAGTTTACGGGCCAGCCAGCAGCCCAACTCCAAACTAGTCGGCTTACCGCCCCCATCGCGGCGGAGTGCGACCGTCCAGTCGCCGGGCGGCGTATGATCAAGCGCGCGTGGGCATGGCAGCGTCCAGACGTCGGAGGCAACCGGCGTCAGAAGCTCCATACGGGATTGGCCGAGAACGCCGGAGAAGGCGCCGTAGAGCACGTTGCCGGCGTTGACGATCATCAGCTCGGCCTGTAGCTCCTCGCAGCGATAAGTGCCGGCGATGTCCATCCGGATTAGCGTGGCGGCCAACGGAATCAGACGGCTCGATCGATGATCGGTGCTGCGATCCATCCAGACGGCCTCTCCCTCTTGCCGCAACAGGACGCCATCGGCGGAACCGGCCGTGCCGTCAGGGTTGATGGTCAGAATTTCGGGAAAGCGGTTGTAGCGAAGCATGAGCTTGCCCGGTGCGCCCTGCTGTATGCGGACGCAGAGGCCGGTTTCCGGCTCGATGAAGGCGCCGGCGATCGGCGGCATGGGTGCAGGTTCGGCCGGCAGGGACTCCTTGGCCTGGCCCAATGCGGCATCCAAGAGGCGCTGAGCGGCGTGTTGGGCGTCGGCCATGTGGTTGAACAGCACGACGACCGAAAGCCGTTCGGCAGCCACGTGGAGCCGGTAGCTGCGCCAACCGCGCAAGGCGCCACCATGCGACGTAATCGCCCGACCCTGCGTCACGCGGCGGCCAAGACCGTAGCCGTATGATGCTGGCGCACCATCGCGGAAGGCGACCGGGGCGGAGAGCCTGTTGTAGAGGGATGCCGGGTCATCGCGGGTGCGGTCGATGAAGCGCTCCCAGACGATCATGTCGTCGAGCGATGCCGCAATCCCCGCGTCGCCGGTCCAGACGATGCGGTTCTTGGCCGGGCGAAAGCCGCTATCCTGGGTGCCTTCGTAGCCGGTGGTGCCGTCGGGCAAGGCGGCGGTGTCGGCGGCCAGAAGCGCCGTGTGCATGCCGGCCGGATCGAAGATGGTGCGGCGGAGAAGTTCGGCGAACGAGCGTCCCGTGCGATCCTGCAGCGCGTCCGACAGGATGCGGAAGTTCTGATTGCAGTAGGAATACCGGGTGCCGGGTTCGAACTGCAGGGTTTGGGTGCCGCGTATCACACGGGCGGCGTCACGGTCGCCGAATGCCGACTCGGCGGGCGCACCGTGCAGCATGGCGACGGCCCAGTAATCACGCAGGCCGGACTGGTTGTGGCAAAGATGCACTGCCTTGGGTGCGGGGCCGGTCAGGTTCGGTAGCGCAGCACTCACGGCGGCATCGAGGTCATCGATGCCAGCAACGGTTTCCAGTGCCACGCCGCAGGTGAATTGCTTGGTGATCGAGCAGATGCGGAACAGCGTGTCAGGGGTGAACGGGATCTGACGTTCGGCATCCGCCCAGCCCCAGGCATGACGAGCGAGGATTTCGCCGTCACGCAGCACGGCGCAGGCCCCACCAGGTCCTGGGAACTGGTGGGGAACGTCCGAGACTGCCCGTTCCAGAGCGGAAGTCATCGAAACGGGCCGGTTGTCAGGAGTCTTTGTGTTCGACGTTGTCGGCGCCGGTACGGGTGCCACCGAACTTGTCGGCGCCACCCGCATCCTTCTCGCCGGGCTTCTTGTGGTTGCCGGTATTTTGCTCGTCGTCGGTGTGATCGATCGACTTTTCGGTATGGGGCTGTTTCATCGTTTGCTCCTTAAAGGGTCGAGGTTGATGCAAGCCGTTCAGTTCGCTTGCACGATCACGGCTGCTTCGTTGCGGCGAAGCGGCGGCAGGGTCCACGGCGGATCGTAGAACCAGGTGAAGGGCGAGCCACTGGTCCGCAACCCGGCGGCCGCGACCGCCTCCATCAGCTGATCTTCAGATTTATGCACGGCGACGGCACTGGTGCTTCCCGAGTAGCGCAGCACGGCAATGGTCTCGGCCGGGACCGTCACGATCTCCACCGCCTGATCGTTCGGCCGCGGCAAAGTCTCGCTCGTATAGGTCGCCGGCATGAAGAAGCGGATGCGCCATTGACCGTCGGAGCTGCGGGATTGCGCGACTGGTGCCGTCCCGTCGATGGATTTCGACTGAGCGACCGGCGCGGTCATGTCGATGGACGTCTTGGCGGTGTTACCGCCGAAGATATAACTCGCCAGCCGCTGGAAACCCTGGCTTCGAGCGGCAGTCTCGCTACCAGACACGGCAGTTTCGGCGGCGAGACGTGGGCCGTAATGACGGATTTCGACGTCGGAGCCGATGGTTCGTTCAACAGTGTACGCCGGCGTCTGCTCGTTGCGAACGCCGAAGACGGAGCAACCGGCCGAGAGAAGGCCGGAAATGATGGCGACCATGACGCCTCGCATGTGGGTTCCCCGTATATAGTCCCGGGTGGCATCGATATCGGGCATCGGATAAACGGGCGCGCACGGCTTTCGTTTCTCGAGGGGTGATGCATTGCCGACGGAGCGGTGCAAATCGGGCAGACGGGACCACGTAGCGACACGATCCAAGAGGAGACGGCGATGTTCATCGCGATGAATCGGTTCAAGGTATTGCCCGGCGCGGAACAGGATTTCGAGGATGTCTGGCTCAATCGCGACTCGCAGCTCGCGACGGTGCCGGGCTTTGTCGAGTTCCACCTGCTGCGCGGCCCGAACAAGGAAGATCACGTGCTATATTCCTCGCACACGATCTGGGCCGACAAATCCGCGTTCGAGGCCTGGACCACGTCGGAGGCCTTTCGCGCGGCGCATCGTGGCGCTGGCGGGACCAAGCCGATGTATGCTGGCCACCCCGAGTTCGAAGGCTTCGAGGTGATCCAGACCGTCGGACGCTGATCAGGACAGGGTAAAGCCGCGGTAGCCTTCCTCGGCGACCTCCCGGCAAATCGCGGCGTAATGCGCCAGGCCGCCGGCGTAGGGCATGAACACCCGCGGTTTGCCGGGAATGTTGGCGCCGAGGTACCACGACGACGATGCCATGGGCAGCAGCGTGGCTTCCGCAGCGCGGGTGACTTCGGTGCGCCAGGACTCCGTCTCGGCCGGGCCTGTTTCGATGCGGGTGGCGCCGATGTCATGCATGTGGGCGATGCAGGCACCGATCCAGTCGGCGTGTTGTTCGATCGCCGTGGGCATGTTGGTCAGCACCGATGGGCTGCCGGGTCCGGTGATGGTGAACAGGTTCGGAAAGCCCGGGACCTGCAAACCGAGATAGGAGACCGGGCCGGCTTCCCACGCCTCTTTCAAAGTGCCGTGTTCCCCTTCGATCCCGAGCGCCAGCAGCGGGCCGGTCATGGCATCGAACCCGGTGGCGAAGACCAGGATGTCGAGGTCGTAGGTCGTCCCGTCGGCGGTGCGAACTCCAGCCGGGACGATGGAGTCGATCGGGGTGGCGCGCAGGTCGACCAGGGTGACGTTGTCGCGATTGAAGGTCTCGAAATAACCGCTGTCGATCGGCGGACGTTTCGCGGCAAAGGGGTGGTCGCGCGGGGTGAGCTTTTCGGCGATCGCCGGGTCGTGGACGATCTGACCGATCTTGGCGCGGATGAAATCGGCGGCAGTCTGGTTCGCCTCGGGCGAGGTCAGAACATCGCTGAAGGTCGAGCGGAAGCGGAGCCCGCCTTTCTGCCAAGCGGCTTCGTAACGAGCGAAACGAGCGGCCTCGTCGGAGTCGAGCGCGCTGTCCGGCGCATTGTCCCAGGGGTGCGCGCCGGGCGTCGAGCGGGACTTGGCACGGATGGCGGCATAATCGGCTTTGACGGCGAGCTGCTCAGCGAGGGTGAGCGGGGCGTTACGGGCCGGCACGCTATAATTGGGCGTGCGCTGGAACACGGTGAGGTGCTCGGCGGTGTCGGCGATCACCGGGATAGCCTGGATCCCGGTCGAGCCGGTGCCGATCTGGCCCACACGCTTGCCGGTGAAATCGACGCCGCCGTGCGGCCAGAGGCCGGTGTGGTAAATCTCGCCGGTAAAGCTCTCGGCGCCGGCGATGCGGGGCATGTTGGCGGTCGACAGACAGCCGACGGCGGTGATGAGGAAGCCGGCGTCGAAGCGTTCGCCGGTATCGGTTTCCACCAGCCAGCGGTTGCGGGCGCCGTCAAAGCGCGCGGCGGTGACGCGGGTGCCGAGTTGGATGTCCGGGCGGAGGTCGAACCGGTCGGCCACGTGCTCGAGATAGCGCAGGATTTCGGGTTGGGCGGGATACCGTTCAGTCCACTCCCATTCCTGCTCGAGTTCGGACGAGAAGCTGTAGGAGTAGTAGAAGCTCTCGGAGTCGCAGCGGGCGCCGGGGTAGCGGTTCCAATACCAGGTGCCGCCCACGCCGTCGGCGGCTTCAAGCACGCGGACGTTGAGGCCCATTTTGTCGCGCAGGACGTGCAGCTGATACAGGCCGGCGAACCCGGCGCCGACGATCACCGCATCGAACGTCTTGGCACTGCCCGCCACCATCGGTGCGGGACTGACTCCGATATCCATCGGCGTTCCTCCATTCTGTTTCGAATAGAGTTACGCCGATGCGCCCCGGTTTCTAGAGCAGATGACGGCGGCGGCGTAGGAAAGGGATCAACACCGTGCCGAGCAGCAAGGCCGAAGCCGGCTCCGGCACGGTGAGGAACTGGCCAAACGCGAAGTCCGCCGCCGAGGTGCGGACGGTGATGCTGCTCTCGGAACCGCCGGTGAAGCCGATGAATTGCGTGTCGCCGGAGTTGTAGCTGCTGGTCAGCGACGTCTTGGTGCCGTCACCCAGCGTGACGGTGATGGTCACCGGTGTCGGGCCAAACAAGCCGACGTCGGGGGACAGCGTGAAGCCGAAATTCGCGATCAGGCGCGAGAAAGTGATGGTCTCGCTATCGGTGGTGCTGTCGACTACCTGGCCGGTGTAGCCGTTGCTGAATGGAGCGTCGCCCACGCCGGGCTGATCGACGGTGTCCGCCGTGCCGGAGAGTGTGATGGACACGCCGTTGGCCAAGGCCACGGTTGAGATTTGTCCAAACAGGGTGCCAAGGGTCGAAGTGGTGCGGATGCTGCCGGCCCCGACGGCGGCCGTGAACCCGGTCGAGGAAGTTTGGATCGTGACGGCGTGCGCGATCGCAGGAGACATGATCGCAAGTGCGGTCGCGCAAAGGAGCATCAGGCGGGGCATCGGCAGTTCTCGGATTTGTGAGCTGGTCGAGTTCGACCACAGCACGGCCGGAGCGTGCGTTGAATTATTGTGACAACTGCCGTCAAGCAGGACGGAGTGCGGCGTCGGGCCGGTCCAGTTCGTCGAACAGGAGCAAGCGGCCGGCGTTGCCCAGGCCGGCAAAGGTGGACACGTTGTGTAGCAGGGCGGCGATGATGGCGCCCTCGGCACCGAGCACGCCAGTCGCTGCCAGTACGACGAGGCCGAGGGTCCAGAGCAGGCCGATGGCGACGTTGACGTGGATGGTGCGGCGGCAGCGGCGGCTGAGGCGGATGGCGGTGCCGAGGCGGCGCAGGTCGCTGGTCATCAGCACGAGATCGGCCGAGGCCAGCGCCACGTCGGTGCCGCTGGCGCCCATGGCGACGCCGATGGCGCCGGCCTTCAGCGCCAGCGAGTCGTTGATGCCGTCGCCGACGACGATCGGGATGTGACCGGCATCGATCTCGGCCATGACCCGGCGCATCTTCTGCTCGGGCAACGCCTCGGCGGTGACGCTGCCGATGCCGAAGAAGGACGCGATGCGGCGGGCGACGGGAAGGCGGTCGCCGGTCAGCAGGAGTTGGTGCGTCAGGCCGAGGCTGCGCAGGTCGGCCAGGGCGACGTTGGCTTCGGGTCGGGGCTGGTCGGCGAACAGCAGCCATCCCAGGAGGCGGTTGCCCTGGCTGACGGCGGCGATCGGGCCGTCATGCGGCGGCAGGTCGGTGAGCGCATCGATGCCGAGGGTAGCCAGGAGGTCGGGGCGGCCATAGGCGACCGTCTGGCCGCCGAAGCTGGCGGTGAGGCCGAAACCGCCGATCTCGCGGAAATCGTGGAGGTCCAGGTGCGGCGTGTCGCCCGCCGTGGCCCGGTAAGCACGGGCAGCGGCGCGACTGACGGGATGGTTGCTGTTGGCCCCGAGCGCGGCGGCGATGTTGAGGGCGGCGGCTTCGTCCTCGGGATGTGGGCTGACTACCCGGAGCAGCGCGAGTTCGCCGAGGGTCAGCGTGCCGGTCTTGTCGAACACGATGGATGACGCCTCGGACAGGTGTTCGAGGAAGGCTGCTCCCTTGATCAGGATGCCGTGCCGCGCGGCGACGGCGATAGCGGCGACCGAGGTGGCGGGTGCGGCCAGGACCAGGGCGCAGGGGCAGGAGGCGACGAGCACCGCCAACGTGGCCGGGAGATCGCCGGTGGCGAACCAGGTGCCGGCGGAAATCATCAGCACGGCGGCCATGTATTGGCCCGCATAGCGTTCCAGCAGGCGCGCCACCGGCGGCTTGGCGCGTTCGGCGGTGCGCATCAGGCCGATGATCTTTCCGAGCGTGGTGCTCTCGCCGACAGCGTCGATGACGGCCTCGATGCGGCCGTTGGTGTTGATGGAGCCGGCTAGCAGCGGGTCACCGGTCGCGATTTCCACCGGAACGGATTCACCGGTGAGCGAGGCCATGTCGAGGCTGGCGGCACCGGCGGTGACGGTGCCATCGGCGGGCGCGCGGTCGCCGGGGAGGAGTTCGATGCGGTCGCCGGGTCGGAGTTCGCGGGAGGCAACGAGCTCGACCGAGCCATCGGGGCGTAGGCGCCGGGTGGTGGTTTCGGTGAGCCGGCCCAGGGCGCGGATAGCCTCGCGGGAGCCGATGAGGCTGCGTTCCTCCAGCACATGTCCGCCGATCATGACGATCGGGAGGATCGCGGCGGTCATCAGGTCGCCGCTGGTCCAGGCGGCGACGATGGCCACGGCGATCAGACGGTCGGTAACGCCATGCAGGCTCGGGTGCCGCAGGCTGTGCCAGCAGGCGGCGAAGACCGGGAGTGCCACCAGGGCGGCGGCAACCCCGGCGATGAGGTTGGCCAGGACCGCGTCTTCCGGGAACAGCCATTGCCAGCCAACCGCAACGATCAGCAGCCCGGCGGCGAACATTGCCAGCGAAAGGCGGAGGCCGAGAAGAATGCGCTCGGATCGGTCGAGCAGGCCGCCGATACCGGCGGAGACCGGAGCGTCGAGGGTGGTGACGCTCATTGAACGGCTCCGCCGGGGAGGATGACGCGGCCGCTGCGGGGGTCGACGGTGCTGACGCTGCCGGCGGCGTGCAGGATCGCCGAGACGCGCTCGCGATAAAGCTGCTCGACAAGGGCGGGACGCATGGCCGGGTCGGCCGCGATGGTGCCGACGGTGGCGCCGATGGTCGCGGCCTGGGTGCGGGCGACGGAGAGGCGTTCGTTGGCGTTGGCGTTGGCCTCGGCGATGAGGCGGTCATGTTCCTGGCGGGCGCCCTGGTCGGCGCGGGCGGCGTCGGTGTGAGCGGCGGCGAGGCCCTGCTCGGCGAGCTGGGCAGCTTCGAGCACGGAGTCGAAGGCGTTCTTGGCGGCGGGCGGCAGGTAGGCGGAGACGTCGACGCGGCTGGCCTCGATGCCGAGCGAGGCGTGCGCGGCGGCGAGCGCGAGCAGGCGGCGATTGGTTTCGGCGACCAAGGCGCCGCGGAGGGCTTCGCGCCGGGCCTGAAGCGCCGGGGTGCCGTCGGCGAAGGCGTTGGATTGGACCACGATGACGTCGTTCAGGTCGCTGCCAGCGATGACCGCGGCGGCGGCGGCGAGATAAAGCCGACGCAGCGCGGGGGCGATGTGGGCCTGGGCGAGGTAGAACGCGGCCGGGTCGGTGACGCGGTAGAACACCGTGCTGTCGAGCAGAAGGGCGCCGCCGTCACCAGTGAGGTCGATGGCGGCGGTGTCCGGCGGTAGTTCGGTTGCGAAGCGGGAGGCTGGATCCACGGTGGCGGCGGTGGAGGTCTGTCCGGCGTCGATGCGGAGTTCGAGCTGGCGCTGGGCGCTGGGCACGAGGACGACGTCCTCGAACGGGCGAGGCCAGGCGAGGACGAGGCCGGAGTCACGCGTGCCGACTACGGCGCCGAAGCGGATGCTCACGGCCTGGCTATCGGGCGGGACGGTGCGGACGTTCGAGGTGAGCCAGAACAGCGCCAAGGCGATCATGGCGAGGCGGAGCACGGAGAAGCCGATGCGCAGCGATTGCGCGACGGGGGTGTCATCCTCGTTCCGGCGAAGGATGGCGTCGGTCATCTTGCGGAAATGGCGGCCGGCGGTTGCAACGGGCCGGGTTGCGCTGCGGGCGCGGCGGTGCCGTCGGTCAGGACGTTGAAGGGCGGCGCGTCGGTGAGCAGCACGAGGCGGGTGTTGGCGCCGATGATGGTCTGCAGCGTGTCGAGCGAGCGGAGCAGGAGATAGAGCCGCGGGTCGCTGGTGTAGGCGCGGGCGTTAATGTCGGCGGCACCACGGCGGGAGGCGGCTTCGATCTCGGCGGCTTCCGTGCGGGCGCGGGCGATCGTAATGCGGGCGTCGCGGGCGGCGTCGGAGCGGATCTGGGCGGCGGCGCGGAGGCCTTCGGCCGTGCGTTCCGCGGCGACGGTCTCGCGCTCGGAGCGCATGCGGCCGACGGTGGCGGCCAGCGTGGCTTCAGGAAGGCTGAGTCGCTCGAGGCCGACGGCTTGGACGGTGATGCCGTAGCCGTCGAGCAGGCTGGTGGCGACCTGGTCGCGGAGGCGCTGTTCGAAGGCGGGTAGGCGGATGGCGGCCGGGTCGGTGTTGACGAGGTCGGCGAGGTCGAAGCTCGAGGCGGTGACCTGCAGGGCGGAGCCGACGAAGGAGCGGATCTGGCGGGCGGCTTCGTCCGGATTGTTGCGAACGGCGCGGATGAATTGCGCGATACGGGCCGGATCGTTCGGCACCTGCCACGCGACATAGGCCTGCATCAGCACGCGCAGGCCGTCGCGGGTGCCGACATCCTGCAGGCCGGTCGAGGTGGTACGGAGGCGGAGGTCGACCGGGATCGAGGCTTCCACGGGGGCCGGAAGGCGCCAGTGAAGACCGGGTTCGGTCAGGATGCGGGTGGGCGCGCCGAAGCGGGTGACGACGATGGCCTGACCGGCGGGGACGGAGATGGCGGCGGCGGCCAGACCGGCGGCGAGCAGGACGAGTGCGCCGACGCCGACGCGCCAGGCAAAGCCCAGGCGGCTGGTGGCGGGGCCGCCGCCATGATCGTGGTCGTCGTGGCTGTGGGCGTGGAACACTGAACTACTCCGCGTTCGGCGGGGTGGATGCGGCGCTCACGGGCGTGAGCGGCCGGAGGTCGATGGTCGGTGCGCCGGCCGTGGCAATGCGGCGGTCGATCACGGTCAGGACGCTCTTGGCCAAGCTTGCGCCGAGGGCGGAAAGGCGGCGCTCCAGCGGGAACGACAAGGGGTGCGCCGCGGCGGACTCGCGGTCGGCAACGAAGCTGGACGTGTCGGCGGTGGCGCGCGCGGTGGCTTCGACGCCCGCGGCTTGGGATTGGGCAACCAGCGAGGCGGCGTATTGGCTGGCATGGGCCAGGGTCGCGGCGGCGCGGCCGCGCTCGGCGGAGATGCTGGCCGCAGCGAGGATGCCGGCTGCCTGCACCGCGTGATACGCCTCGGCGGCGCCGGCGGGCGGATGGATGGCCTCGATCACGACGGCGGAAACCTCCAGACCGGTCCGATCGGCATCGAGCCTGGATTGGACCTCCGCGCGCAGGATCTCGCCAAGGCGCTCACGGTTCTCGCCAAGCAACTGATCGAGCGTGCGACCGGCGGCGAACCCGGCGATGACCCGGCCGGCGACCGCGCGCATCAGGGTTTCGGGCTCGGCAGTGGCGTAGGCGGCCTCGATCGCGGCGGCGTCGGTCATGCCGACGCGGTAGCGCAGCCGGACGTCGGCGCTGACGACCTGGAAGCTCTGCCGCATCCCGTCGGAACCGGCGGCGGGGCTGGCGACCAGAAGGGTTTGTTCGGCGGGATGCGCTTGTTCCCACAGCCGGTCGGCATCCGGCGGGGCAGGGCCTTCGGCTGCCGCGACGCTAGCGGGGGCTTCGGTGAGCCCGGGCGAGATCTCGTGAACGATGCCGTATTCGAGGCGACGGGTCTGGCCCACCGGCCAGGGAAGGATGGCGTGAAGACCCGGGCCGAGGACGCGAACCGGCGCACCGAACCGCTCATAGATCGCGCGACTGTCGATGCCGACCAGCACCACGCCGCTGATGCCCCAAGTGACGAGAGCCAGCAGGGCGACGATCGGCAGGGCCGCTTGGCGGAAGAACAGCAGCGCCCAGGAGCGGGAGAAGTCGATCCCAAGATGCGCGCGGACGGGCATTGCGAAGCTGCGGGCGCCGATGCCGTCGGCCAGGATGCGGGCGAGCAGTGGATCGATCGCCGCGCGGGCCACGGTGGCGGCAGGTGCCGGCAGGAAAGCGCGGGCCAGAGCGCGGAAGGCGAGTTCGGCAGCGAAAAGCGAGACGACGACGGCGAGCGCGGCCTCGATCACCGGGGCCGCGTGGAACCCGAGGCCGGCGGCGATGCGGATGAGGCCGGCGGCGGGCCAGGCGAGGACGGGGACGAGGAGCAGACGGCGAACGGCCTGCGCCTCAGGCAGGCGGGACGCCGGCATCACGGCAAACAGGCGCTCGGCCAGCAGGAGCGGGAAGGTGAGCAGAATGAGGATGGCGCCGAGGCCGATATCGTTGGTCCCGCCGGGGGCGGGGCCAGCGGACTGAAGTCCGGCGAGCGCGATGGCGGCGAGGGCGAGCGGGGCAACCAGGAGCGCTTGCGGCCAGCGCGCGGCGCGTCCGATGAGGGCCGGGTCGCCGATGGCGCGACGGGGCAACCGGAGGCGGAAGCGCCGGGTCGAGTTGCGCGGTGCCGGGACCGGGTCGTGGGCGCGCAAGCGGGCGCTGGTCAGGATCGCGGCGCCGGCGAGACCGGCGAGCCCGATGGTGAGCGAGCCCAGGGCGATGGGGATGAGGCAGGTGCCCCGGAGTGCGGCGAGCGCCGGATGCGTCATCGCCGGAGCAGCGGCCCAAAGCGCCGCGAGCGCCACGAAGAGGGTGAGCAATCCGAGGCCCGTCCATCTCAGCGGCGGCAGCGCGCGGCGGTAAAGGTCGGTGGGGGCCTTGCCCGGCGCGTCCGGCGCAGCGAGCTGGGCCAATTGGGGATCGATCGCGTTCATGGTTCGGGTCTGCTCAGCGTATTACGAGGGTAAGCCTGGCGTATGAGCCGAGCCTACCCCCGTGACGTTACTGCCAGCAGGCGATGTTGCGCGGCGCCAGCGTGACCGTGCAGCGGCCGGCGCGGGAAGCGCCGATGTTGTAGACGCTGGCGAGATATCCGCTCGACGTCGCTTGAAGCACGGCGAAGCCGAACTCGGCCTGCGAGTAGGCATGGTTGACTTGAGCAGTCGTCGACGTGGTCGATGAGTTGCGGATGCTGAAACCCTGGTTCTGGTAGCCGTAGGTCGAGGTCGTGGCGTTCGGGTTCGACGTGGCATCCAGCTTGTCTCCGCCGACGCCGACGATCATCTGCGGGGCATAGCGGACGTAATCGTTGAAGTTGACGTATTCGAACTGATGGATATGACCGGAGAGGAACATCGCCAGCTTGGCCGGGACGCCGCCGGAGAACGCGCTGTTCGCGGTCGCGCCGCCGCTGAAGGTGACCTGTTCGGTGACGTCGCCGGAGCCGTTCGTCGCACCGCTGACCAGGCCGAACGGGGGCTTATGGGTGACATAGAACAGGTAGGGCGTACCGGAGACCGCGTTGAGTGCGCTCGTCAGATCATAGTCGTAGTTGGCGGCCATGTTGGTATCGACGGTGCTGTCGTTCGCGTAGCTGGAATCGTGGACGAGCAGGCCGACCTGACCCATCGGGACGTAGTAGGTGGGTGAGAAGTCACCGCTATAGACGGCAGCGTTGCTCACGGGCGCGGCACCGGCCCCACCGGCGCAGTTGACGAGACTTGCATTGAACGGCGTCGGGTCGAGAAGCGCATACCAGCCGCGGGCGCCACGGCCGCAGCTTTCGTGGTTGCCGCGCGCCATGACCCAGGGAGCGGCGGCGAGCAACGTCGCGCCAGGATACAGGACGTCGGCGTTCCAGGAATCTAACGTGTCGCCGAACGTCTCGAAATTGGCGTTGGTCGGGTCGCTACAACCGGCGACGAAGTCCTGGGCAGGGACCGACCCGGCGGCGGGAACGACGCAGTTGGTGTCGCGGTAGAAGTAGTCGCCGACATGGATGATGAGGTCGGGCTTGAACTGCGCCTCGTAGTTGGCGAGAGCGGCGAAGGGGAAGCCGGCCGGGTCGTGGCAATTTTGCTGGTTCGCCTTGGCCATGCGGCAGCCGGTGTCGGCGATGACCAGGACACGCTGCGGGTTGGCGACGGGCAATTTGAGGTTCACGCCGCCGACGGTGGCCGTCGTATGACCCGGCGGGAGAACGGCCTCGCACTCTCCCCAGGCTGTGGTGGCCTTGGCGATGCCGTCGGGGAAGGTGCCGGGCGCGACTGCTGCGGGGCTGACGAAATACTGTGGGTAGGCGGCGGTGTTCGCGTTCGTGTAGCCGGTGGTGCCCGGAGTGGCGGTGAGCTGTGCCCCGGTGAAACGGGTGATCATGGGCAGCGACAGCGTGCCGTCCAGGACGAGCGACGGACAGGTGCCATCGCTGACGACGGCGCGCGCGAGAACGGTCGGGGTCGTACTGAAAGGCTGATCGCCATACCGACCGGCGGCAAGGGCGGCGGATGAGCTGCCCGGCCCAACCTGGATCCACCGCGCGACGACGTTGTCAGCCTGTGCCGCGAACGGTGTTGCGATGCTGCAGAGCGTGACCGCGCACGCGGAAAGGTTGAGCAAGCGCATCACCGTTCATGGTCCCATATTTGACCACTTCATCTTA
>JBPBQE010000225.1:0-17633 GCA_050954595.1 Janthinobacterium lividum
CGCGATGCTGCGCCGGGCGGGGAGCCTGCTGGTCGAGATCCAGGGCCAGGGCGACCAGATGGGCCTGGCCGACCCGGCGGTCCACACCGTGCTGCTGGACTCCTTCGGCGTCGACCCGAAACTGCAGACCGCCACGCGTAAGGCTTGGTCCACCCTGCGCAACAGTATGACCGCGCTGGAGACCGCCCGGGCGACGCTCGCCGAAGTGCAGCGCGAGGAGGATTGGCTGCGTCACTCGGTTGACGAACTCGGTCAGTTGGCCCCGCTCGAGGGCGAGGAGGAAAGCCTCGCCGCCGAACGCCTCCGCCTGCAACAGCACGAGCGGCGCGGCGAGGCGATCGGCCAGGCGCTCAGCGAGATCACCCCGCGCGATCGCCGCAATTCGGGGCCTGCTGCCAGCCTGCGCTCCGCGTCGCGCGCCCTACAGAAACTGGGGGAAGACCCGGCGGCGCGCGGTGCGCTGGCCGCGCTCGACCGGGCCGAGGAAGCCATGAGCGAGGCGGAGACCCTGCTCAGCCGCATGGCCAACGAGGCCGATGCCGACCCGCGCGCGCTCGAAGCGGCCGAGGAGCGATTGTTCGCGCTCCGGGGCGCCAGCCGCAAGCATGGCGTGGCCGTTGTTGACCTACCGGGTCTGCTGGAGGGGCTGCGGCAACGACTCGGTGCGCTGGACACCGGCACGGCCGAGATCGCCGCCCTGGCCGCCCAGGTCGAAGCGGCACGGGCCGGATACCTGCAGGCCGCCGCCGCGATGACCGCGGCGCGGCAGAAAGCGGCGAACCGGCTGCAGAACGCCGTCACCGCCGAACTGCCGCCGCTGAAGCTCGACAAGGCACGCTTCTTCACCGAACTGCGCCCGCTTGAGGAAGCGCGCTACGGCCCCAACGGCGTCGAGCGAGCGCATTTCCTCATTTCCACCAACCCTGGCCAGACGCCGGGCGCGTTGGACCGTATCGCTTCCGGCGGCGAGCTGTCGCGCCTGATGCTGGCGCTCAAGGTCGTGCTGGTCGCCGGCGGATCGGTGCCGACACTGGTGTTCGACGAGGTGGATAGCGGTGTCGGCGGCGCCACTGCGGCGGCCGTCGGCGAGCGGCTGGCGCGGGTGGCCGACCGCGTGCAGGTTCTTGTCGTCACCCACAGCCCGCAGGTCGCGGCGCGAGGACTGGCGCATCTCCGCGTCGCCAAGGATGCCGCCCGCGGCCGGGCGACCACCACCGTCTCCCCGCTCGACCCGGCCGAACGCCGCGAGGAGCTCGCCCGCATGCTGGCCGGCGAGAACGTCACCGATGCCGCCCGGGCCGCCGCCGACAGCCTGCTGAATTGAGCGTTCACGTCATCGGCGCGAGCGGCCGGTCCGGTACCGCGCTCGCCCGCTCGCTGCTGGCCGACGGCATCGCGGTCGTGCCGGTCGTCCGCAACGCTGCTCGCTGGGCCGAGACTGGCCTGCCTGGCGAGCCGCAACTGGCAGACCTCACCGGTGGCTGTCTGGCCGACGCCCTGGCCGGCGCTACCCGCATCGTCTCCTGCGCCCATGCGCGGCATCTGCCGGCCATCATGGCCGCCGCGCCGCCCGAGGCCCGGCTGATCGCCCTTGGCAGCACCCGCAAGTTCACCCGGTGGCCGGACGCGCATGGCGACGGCGTTATCGCTGGCGAGCGCGCGCTGCTCGCCTCCGGCCGACCCGGCGCGATCCTGCATCCCACCATGATCTACGGCGCTGCCGGCGAAGATAACGTGCAGCGTCTCGCTGCCCTGCTCGCCCGCCTGCCAGCCATTCCGCTGCCCGGCGGTGGCCACGCACTGGTGCAGCCCATCCACCAATCGGACGTCACGCGCGCGATCAGAGCGGCGCTTGACGTCGCGTGGACCGGCCCGGAAACGCTGGTGATCGCCGGGCCGGCTCCCCTGCCCTATGCGGATTTCGTCCGTGCCATCGCTGCAGCCGCTGGATTGTCGCCGCCCCGCATTGTTCCGGTGCCCGCCGCGCTGCTGCTCGCGCTCGCGCCGCTGACCCGCCTGCCGGGCGTGCCGCGTATCCGTTCGGCCGAGATTCGCCGCCTGCTCGAAGACAAAGCGTTTGGGATCGAGGCGATGCGGTCTAGACTCGGACTCGATCCGATCCCCCTCGCGGTGGGTCTCTCCCTGACGTTTGGAAAAGCCTGATGCCTGTCCTGAACCGTATTGCCGACTTCCATGCCGACATGACCGCGTGGCGCCGCGATCTCCACGCCAATCCCGAGATCGGCCTGCAGGAGACGCGCACCTCCGGCGTGATCGCCGACTTGCTGCGCGGCTTCGGCGTCGACGAGGTTCATACCGGCATGGCACAGACCGGCGTCGTCGGCGTGATCCACGGCAGCACCCCGGGCGAGGCGATCGGCCTGCGGGCCGATATCGATGCGCTGCCGATCCTCGAGGAAACCGGCAAACCCTACGCCAGTAAGACCCCTGGCGTGATGCACGCCTGCGGCCATGACGGGCATACCGCCATGCTGCTCGGCGCCGCCCGCTACCTCGCCGAGACCCGCAACTTCGCCGGCACCGCCTACGTGATCTTCCAGCCCGCGGAGGAGAATTTCGGTGGCGCCAACCTGATGGTCAAGGAAGGCCTGTTCGAGCGCTTCCCGATGCGCCAGGTGTTCGGCATGCACAACTGGCCCACCGTGCCGGCCAACGTCTTCAAATGGCGCGACGGCCCGGTCATGGCCGCGGTCGCCACCATCGAGATCGAGATCACCGGCAAGGGTGCGCACGGCGCTCAGCCGCATCTCGGCACCGACCCGATCCTTATCGCCGCCGCCATCGTGCAGGCGCTGCAGAGCATCGTCGCCCGCAACGTCAGCCCGTTGCAGGGCAGCGTCGTGACCATCGGCAGCATCCACGGTGGCCATGCCCACAACGTCATCCCCGAGACCGTCCGCATGCTCGGCACCGCGCGCTGGTTCGACCCGGCCGTCGCCGACGCGCTCGAGCAGGGCGTGCTGCGCCTGTCCCGCGGCATCGCCGAGAGCTTCGGTGCCACGGCCGATGCCCGCTTCGAGCGGATCTACCCCGCTACCGTCAACGATGCCGACGCCATGAGTATGGCTCGCGCCGCCGCATCAACCGTCGTCGGCACCAACCGGGTCGAGGAGATGGATTTCCCGACCATGGGCGGCGAGGATTTCAGCTTCATGCTCGAGGCCAAGCAGGGTGCCTACATCATGCTCGGCACGGCCACCGGCAACGGCGACGCCGGGCTGCATCACCCGCGCTACGACTTCAACGACGAGGTTCTGCCAACCGGCGCCAGCTACTGGGCGACCCTGGTCGAGCAGCAATTGCCGCGGGCGTAAGCTACTTCGCGGCGTCTTTCTTAGCGGGCCAGACCGGCGCGGCGACCGCGACCGTGTCTGGCGCGACCGTCTGAAAGGCGCCGTGCTGCACCTGCTGTAGCGCGGGGGTCGCCAGGACGTTCTGGCCGCTATCGTCGAAGCGGATGCCGTCCCACATCATCAGCGTCTCGCTGCCCGGCGTGTCGGTCGCCATTAGCGCGGTCCGCAGATCGATCGGCTTGGTCGAGGCCGCCCGGTTGATGACATCGGCCAGCAGCAGGATGCCAGTGATCTCGCGGGCGGTCGTGGTGGTCAGCGGCTTGCCGGCGCGCGCCTTGAAGGTGGCATCGACCTCCGACACACCGGGCCGGGCCGGGATCGGGTCAGCCGTATAGCTGATACTGCGGAACACGCCGTCGGTGTCCACATTGGTTTCGCCACGCTGCAGTAGTACCAGTGGCCCCACCCCGCTCGCCGCCAGGCGCGCGAGCAGCGCCGGTTCCTGGGTGCCATTGAGCGCGACGAACACCGCGCCGGGCGCCGACGCGGTGACGGCCTGAACCGCCTCATCCAGCGACGCGCTTTCCACTGGCACCGGGACGTCCACCAGCTTGAGGCCGACCGCCTCGCCCGCGGTCCGCACCGGGGCGGCGCGGGCGCGTCCGGCCGGGCTGTCCTCGACCACGAGGGCGACGGTCTGCACCGTTTGCCCGTTGGCCGACGCGATCGCGGCCAACATGCGCAACAGGCTGCGCGCATCGTTGGCCGGCGTCCGCCCGACGCGGAAGAACCAGGCGAGGCCGCCGGTGTTGGTCATGGAGCTGTCAAGCGACAGGAATGGGATGCCATGTTTCTCGGCGATACGGCTTATCGCCGCCGCGATGTCGTCCGACAGGCCGCCGACCAGCGCCGTGGCATGCTCGTCGACGATCAGGTGTTCGGCAGCGGCCGCGGCCTTTTCCGGATCCTGGGCATCGTCGGCCAACACGATCGACAGCTTGGCGCCGCCGAGGCGGTCGAGCCCATCGCCCGCGCCCATCAATACTTGCAGCCGATCATGCTTGCCGTTGACGATGTCGAGCGCAGTCGCGACGGCACTGCGAGCATCGATGCCGGCGCCGGTCGCTGGATAGACACCGCCGACGATGATCGGCGCGGGAGGGGGAGTTGCCGCCTCAGCGCCGGCCGGCGGTACCACCGGGTCCGCTGCATGGGCAAGCGGGGCGATCAGGAACAATGCAGCGAGAGATGCTGGGACTATCCTCAACCGACACTCCGCCGAAAAGAGGGAAATGCTGGGGCGATCGACGGGGATCGAACCCGCGACAACCGGTACCACAAACCGGCGCTCTACCAACTGAGCTACGACCGCCACAGCAGGGCTGCGGTTTAGAACCGCTACGAGGCCCGCGTCAATTGCGCAGCCTGGCCATCACGCGAGAAAGCCCGCTCGAGGCGTCCGATCGCCTCGTCGAGCACGGCCTCGCGCTTGCAAAATGCGAAGCGCGCGTAATGCGCCGGTGCCTCGCCTTCGTAGAACGCCGACACCGGGATAGCCGTGACGCCGGCGTGCATCGTGATGTGCTGGCAGAACGCGACGTCGTCACCGGCAAAGCCGAGCGGGCTGAAATCAGCAGTCACGAAATAGCTACCGCGTGCCTCCAGCACGCCGAAGCCGAGCCGCGCCAGGCCAGCCGACAGACGATCGCGCTTGGCGGCCAATCCGGACGCCAAACCGTCGAAATATGTCTGGTCCTTGGCTAAACCGACCGCGACGGCGCGCTGCAGGTTCGGCGGCGTGGTGAAAGTGAGGTTCTGGTGCGCCTTGGCGACCACGCTGGCGAGCGCGGCGGGGGCCGAGACGTAGCCGATCTTCCAGCCGGTGAGGCTAAACGTCTTGCCGGCGCTGCCGATCCGCATGCAGCGGTCGCGCAGGCCCGGCAGTGTCATCAGCGGGATGTGCCGCCAACCGTCGAACGTCAGATGCTCGTAGACCTCGTCGCACACGGCATAGGCGTCGTGCTTCTGCAGCAGGTCGCCGATGAAGGCGAGCTCGGCGGTGGTGAACACCTTGCCGCACGGGTTCATCGGCGTGTTGAGCAGGATCGCCTTGGTGCGCGGCCCGAATGCGGCAGCCAGTTCGGCCCGTGGCAGCTCCCATTTCGGCGGTGACAGCCGGACCAGCTTGGGCACCGCGCCGAGCAACCGGATCACCGGCAGATAGGTGTCGTAGAGCGGCTCGAACAGCACGACCTCGTCGCCCGGGTTCAACACCGCCATCAATGACGCCGTGATCGCCTCGGTGGCGCCGGACGTGACGACGATCTCGGTCGCCGGGTCGAAGTCGAGGCCGTAGAACCGGGCGTTGGCCGAAGCCACCGCCTGGCGCAACTCCGGCACGCCGGTCATCGGCGGATACTGGTTGCGGCCATCTAGCAACGCGTCGGCTGCGGCCTGCAGCACGTCGGCCGGGCCGTCCGTATCGGGGAAGCCCTGCCCCAGATTAATGGCGCCGTGTTCGGTCGCCAGGGCGGACATGACCGTGAACACGGTCGTTCCGAGGCCAGACAGCAGGGCATTGGTGGGCTTCAACGGGCGGCGCTCCGGAGGGGGTCACGAAGTATGCGCCGCGTCCGGCGGTGCGGCAACTGCCTGCAATTGCGCCACGTCCCGCTGCCCAAGGCTCGGGCAGCCGCCTCGGTGCTTTGCCCATCGTACCGGCAGAGCCGACGGTCACGCCTGCCCGAATCGCCCGACGGACCGTGGATTGCCGAGTGGCACGCTGCGTGCAACCCTCTGCCACCGTCCTCTCGATGAGGCGGGATACGCAGCAACGGGAGGACGCCGGGCCTTTGACGCCCGGCGGTTTTGGATGAAGAAGATCGAGGCGGTCATCAAGCCCTTCAAGCTCGACGAGGTTAAGGAAGCGCTCCACGAAGTCGGGCTGCAGGGGATCACGGTGGTGGAGGCAAAAGGCTTCGGTCGCCAGAAAGGGCACACGGAATTGTACCGTGGTGCCGAATACGTGGTGGATTTCCTCCCCAAGGTGAAGATCGAAGTCGTGTGCGACGACGACCTGGTGGAGCGTGCGGTCGAGGCCATCACGAATGCGGCGCGCACGGGCCGGATCGGTGATGGCAAGATTTTCATCGTGCCGGTCGAGGAAGTCGTGCGCATCCGCACGGGCGAGCGCGGCAGCGACGCGATCTAGAGCGGCATTGTGGGCGGGCTCAGCCCGCCTCAACCAAGCCGCCCCGAGTAGGGCGGCGAGACGAAGGAATAGTGGTCAGGATGGCAAAAGAGAAAAACGACAGCGTCGCCAAGGTTCTCGAGATGATTCAGGAACAGTCGGTCGAATACGTCGACCTGCGGTTCACCGATCCGCGCGGCAAGTGGCAGCACACGGCGCAGCACATCTCGACGATCGACGAGGACGCGTTCCGCGACGGCATCATGTTCGACGGTTCGTCGATCGCCGGCTGGAAGGCGATCAACGAGAGCGACATGATCCTGATGATGGATCCGGACACCGCGGTAATGGACCCGTTCGCGGCCAAGCCCAGCCTGATCATCTTCTGCGACATCTTCGAGCCCAGCACCGGCCAGCCCTACACCCGCGACCCGCGCAGCACGGCCAAGAAGGCCGAGGCGTTCGTGAAGTCCAGCGGCATCGGCGACACCGTGATGGTCGGCGCCGAAGCCGAATTCTTCATCTTCGACGACATCAAGTTCGGCACCGGCGCGAACTACGGTAAGTATGAGATCACCTCCATCGAGGGACCCGGCGCCAACCTGCGCGAGTACCCCGAGGGCAACATGGGCCACCGTCCCAGCGTCAAGGGCGGCTACTTTCCGGTCCCGCCGGTCGACAGCGAGAGCGATCTGCGCGCCGAGATGCTGTCGTCGATGGGCGAGATGGGCCTCGTCATCGAAAAGCACCACCACGAGGTCGCCCAGAGCCAGCATGAGCTCGGCACCAAGTTCAGCACCCTGGTCAACATGGCCGACCAGATGCAGATCTATAAGTATTGCGTGCACAACGTCGCCCACAGCTACGGCAAGACCGCGACGTTCATGCCCAAGCCCATCTACGGCGATAACGGTTCCGGCATGCACACGCACCAGAGCATCTGGAAAGACGGCAAGCCGCTATTCGCCGGGTCGGGCTATGCCGACCTGTCGGAGATGTGCATCTACTTCATCGGCGGCATCATCAAGCACGCCAAGGCCATCAACGCCTTCACCAACCCGAGCACCAACAGCTACAAGCGGTTGATCCCGGGCTTCGAGGCGCCGGTGTTGCTGGCCTACTCGGCGCGTAACCGCTCTGCCTCCTGCCGCATCCCCTACACGACCAGCCCGAAGGCCAAGCGCGTGGAAGTCCGCTTCCCCGACGCGACCGCCAACCCGTATCTGGCGTATTCGGCGATCCTGATGGCCGGGCTCGACGGGATCCGCAACAAGATCCATCCGGGCGACCCGATGGACAAGGACCTCTACGACCTGCCCCCGGAAGAGCTGAAGGACATCCCGACGGTGTGCGGCAGCCTGCGCGAGGCGCTTGTTTCGCTGGAGGCCGACCACGACTTCCTGCTGGCCGGCGACGTCTTCAACCTCGAGCAGATCAAGAGCTACATCGAGCTGAAGTGGACCGAGGTCTACAAGTTCGAGCACACGCCGCATCCGGTCGAGTTCGAGATGTACTACTCCGCATAAACTTTGATCTATCTCTAGTCGTGAGCGCCCCGGTCTTTGATCGGGGCGTTTTCGTTTCTGCGGCGATCACTGCTCCGTCGCTAGGCTTACGCGATGCGACGTTGCAACAACGGCTAGAATTTATGCAAAACTGTTCCAAACGCTGAATTCTTTATGACTTTTATACTTGTGCAGCCTCGGTCCGCTGGCAAGAATTGTTACATGAAGCAACCTCGCACCAACAACCGCCCCACTGGCCTACGGGCCTCCCTTCCTGCTTTGGCAGGGCTCTGCGTGCTCGGCGCCAGTCAGGGCGCGGTCGCGCAGAGTGCCGGCATCCAGCCCGGCATCACCAACCAGGCGGCTTCACCGCCGGCGGTGACCGCCCCCACGGCCCCGGCTGGCGCGGCGACCCTGCCGGTCTCGTCGTCCGGCTGGGCCAGCACCATCAAGCTCGGCTTCCAGGGCGAGGCCGGCATCGTCGGCAACACGCTGTCGCCGGACAACAACCGCAACTTCGGCATGCTGTTCACCGACTCCGCCAACCGTCCGGTGCTGAACCAGCTCCTCGCCACCGTCAGCCGCGACATCGATCCGAAAGCCACCACGGTCGACGTCGGCTTCAAGTTCCAGGCCATGTACGGCTCAGACTCCCGCATCACCCACACCCTCGGCGTGTTCGATCAGCTGATCCACGATCGCAACCAGCTCGACATCGTCGAAGCCGATATCAGCGTCCACCTGCCCTATCTGTTCAGCGGCGGCATCGACGTCAAAGCCGGCATCTACCCGACGCCGCTCGGCGTCGAGGTCATCGATCCCAAGGGCAACCCGTTCTACACCCACTCCTACATCTTCAACTACGGCCTGCCCTACAAGCACACCGGCGTGCTGGCGACGGCTCATGTCAGCGACATCGTCGACATCTATGGCGGCGTCGATAGCGGCGTGAACACCGGCATCGCCTACGGCGCCGGCGACAACAACCAGCGACCCGGCGGCATCGCCGGCATCGGCCTGAACCTGCTCAACGGCAAATTCACCCTGCTCGCCCTGACGCATATGGGCCCCGAGGACCCGAAGCCGGCCACCCCGTTCGCCAACAGCGCGATGCGGTATCTCAACGACGTCGCCATCGTCTACAAGGCGACCGAGAAGCTGACGCTGACCGGCGAGCTGAACTACATCCGCGACGCCGGGTTCCACGCGGAAGGCTACGGCGCCGCCGGTTACGCCAGCTATGCGCTGACGGACTCGTTGACGCTGAACGGCCGCGCCGAAGCGTTCCGTGACAACAACAACTTCTTCGTCTCCAACCCGGTCGGCTATCGTGACTACGTGGCTTCCGAACGCGGCACCTTTGCCAACCTGATCACGGCCGCCAAACCGACCACCTATGGCGAACTGACTGTGGGCGCCACCTACAAGATACCCGGCTTGCCGGAGAAGCTGACCACGGCCCTGTTCCGTCCCGAGGTGCGCTACGATCGCTCGCTCAACGGCACCAACCCGTACGGAGATGGCCGCGCCCGGGGCCGGTGGACCCTATCCGGCGACATCGTGTTAGGTTTTTAAGACACCACTAACTAAACCAGAGGGTGTTCTGTCGGCTGGCTTTACAACTTCCGACGGCAGAACATCCTCCGTTCCGTTAAACTGCTGTTATAAAACAGTTATGAAACCTGGCATGACGCTTGCTAAATCTCCTGTATGCCGGTCGCGATGAAGCGGCCCTTCGGAGAACCAAGATCATGTTCAAGAACGCTCTTCTCGCCGCCGTCGTCACCGTTGCTTCCATTGGCGCAGCTTCCGCCGCACCGATCAGCGGCTCCTTCTCGCTGACTTCCTTGAGCGGCAGCTATGTCAACGGCTCTGCAGCAACGGCGACCGGCCTCGACTTCGGTGAAGCGTTTAGCGACACCGGTCTTGGCAACGGCTACGGCACTAACGGCACTGGCTTCGTTGGCAACACAACCGGCAGCTTCGCCGGCTTGAACGGCACCATGGTCAGCATCTCCGACATTGCGCTCGGCAACGGAACAGCCAACCCGTTCATGACCAATCCCTTCATCAGCTTCGGCAGCGCCAGCAACATCGTCCTGAACTTCACCAATGCCGGCCTGACCCGTTCGCCATTGGGCACCAGCGTCACGGTCACTGGCAGCGCCACGTTCACGGACGGCATCGACGCCGACACCAGCACCGGCATGTTTTCCTTGGCGACCAGCTCACAGAACGGCCTGTCCTCGGACGTCAACTTCACCTTCACCAGCAACGCCAGCACCACTGCCAATGCAGTGCCCGAGCCGATCTCCATCGCCCTGCTCGGCAGCGGCCTCGTCGGTCTCGGCCTGCTTCGCAACAAGCGTCGCGCCTAAATCGCATCGCCGAGTTCCACTCGGCGCGGCACCTACGAAAGAAACCCCGGCCCAATCGGCCGGGGTTTTTTCGTTATTGGAACCAGCGCTACCGCAACAGCGTCTTGCTCAACATTCCATGCACGCCCTTCTCGCCGTTCACCGTCTGCGTCACATGAAAATCGACCGCCAGCGAACACAGCTGATAGGCCTGATCCGGTGACAGCCCGCTCCGGTTGCAGATAAAGGCAATCATCTCGCGCAACGCCGTCTTCATGGCGACGTCGAGATCCTCGTGCATTCCCATCGAGATGTAATGCGTCGCCGTTTCACCGCGCGGGTAGCGGAGCGGCTCGCCGCCCTTGTGCAGTGTCAGCGTGAACGTGCCGTTAAGGCAGATCTCCAGCGCGTTGATGCACACTTCGCCGTCGCCCTGCACGCCGTGACCGTCGCCGGCCGAGAAGTTCGCGCCCGGGACGAAGACGGGGAGGAACAGCGAACTGCCGACGCCCAACTCCTTGTTGTCGAGGTTACCGCCGTGCTCGCGGGGCTCCTTGGTCGACAGCACGCCGTAGGACGGCTTTGGCGCCACGCCCATGACGCCGAAGAACGGCTGCAACGGCAACTCCATCCCCCATGGCAGGCGGCAGGTATTGGCCGCGCGATCGATCGGGATGTGGCTCAGGAAGCGATTGGGGAAGTCCTCGGGCAGCGTGCCGAACAGCGGGCGATGGCCGCAAAACCCCCAATCGGCCCCGAACTCGATGGCATCGATCCGAACTTCGAGCGTATCGCCCGGTTCGGCACCGGCAACCGCGATCGGTCCGGTCAGGATATGCGGGCCACGCTGCGGCACGCCGGCATGAATCGCCGACAAGGCAGGCGGAACGATCATGCGGGAACCTGGCGGCGGCATCGCGTCGGCCGGGCCGGAAACGCACTCAAGCGTGACGGTATCGCCGCTAGAGATCGTCAGGATCGGCGCTTCAGCCGCGCTGAAGGTGCCCCAATGAACGGTGTCGGGGCTGGCGGAAACGTGGTGGACGGCCATGGCGGAGAACTCCGGACAGAGCCTTCATCCTCCGCATGGCCGCCGGGCCGTCAATGTTTAGAGCGCGCGGGTGGTCTCGCGCGGCGGCACCGTTGTGGTGCCGACAGGCGTGGTCACGCCGGGCGGCGAGATGGTGCCGGTGTGACGGTCGGCGCTGGCTTCCATTGAGGCGTCGTCGTCTTCGGCCATGTTCTTCTTGAACGATTTGATACCCTTGGCGAAGTCACCCATCAGGTTGCTGACCTTGCCGCTCCCGAACAACAGCAAGACGACCAGCAAGACGATCATCCAGTGCCAGATACTGAAGCTACCCATGATTTCCTCCGATGCGGGGGCGGCACGCGCCCCCAAATCCCTGCCGTGTCACATGGCGCGAGCCGACATGGCTTGCAAGCGAATTACGGTTCCCGATCGGCGCACGCCCTTACGGCGCGATGAAGCCATAGGCTGGATAGGTGGTCGCGCCCATCGATCTGGAGGGATCCCACCAGACGCGAACCGCGCTCCAATCATTGCCGGGCGAGACGTCGATCACCGGTTCGCCGATCGTGATCCGATGATGCACCCAGTTGGCCTGATCCACCGTGATCTCGCGGGCCGAACGCTGACTGCGCACCACGGCGACATGTCCATAGGGCAAGCGCCCGCTCCGCCGAAGCACCAGCACGCCACCCGGCACCGGGTCGGATCCCTTGGCATATTGCCCGTCAGCTTTGTTCCACCAATCGGCCGCATCGCCATAAAGGTGAACGCCGGAGGCCTGGCGCGCATACGGCACGCATTCGAGATTCGACGACGACCCCAGACCGGGTCGCGAGGCACCGCCACAGCCGGCAAGCAGGAGGGCGAGGAGGACGGCGAGGATGGACCGCATACCGTTAGCCAGATCAGGTTAACGTGTTCTACTTACGGCAAACCCGCTCATACAACAACAAAGCTAACGCAGCGCCCAGACTAGCCAGGCCCCTGCAGTCCCGGCCAAGATCGCGGCCGACATCTGCCGCGTCGCCAACATGGTCACCACCGTGACGGCGGCGCCGAACCACTCCGCCCAGCCGCCCTGCGCCAACGCCGGCGCGACATAGGCGACGAACAGCGCGCCCGGGATGTAGCCGAGCGCCGCCCGCACCGTCTCGTTTGGCCGAATCGCTCGGAACAGCGCATAGCCGCCGGCTCGGGTTATGTATGTCGCGACCGCCATCGCCCCGATCGCGAGCAGGACATCCGGCCTCACGACGCATTCCCCCGCCGCTGATCCCGCAGCACGCCGCAGGCCGAACCCGCCACCGCACCAGCGACGATGTGCCATGACGTCCCCGGCAGCAGCCATGCGACCCCGAGCGCCACTGCGGCCGAGACGATCCAGGGCAGCAGGTCGCGCCGCCCGTGCCACATCGGCACCAGGATAGAGACGAACACCGCCAGCGCGGCAAAGAAGATCGGGTGACCCGGCGGCGGCCGAAGCACCCCGCCCATCAGGTGACCGACCGCCGTGAACACGACCCACACGGCCCACATCAGCACGCCCGAGCCGAACAGGAAGCCGGCATCCGACCGCCCCGACTGCATCTCGGCCACCGACAGCGCCCAGTTCTGGTCCGCCATGACGAACAGGCTCGCCCATAGCCGCCAGCCGCGGATGCGGTCGAGCCACGGCCCGATAACCGGCCCCATCAGCGCCAGCCGCAGATTGACGATGAACGCCGCCGTCGCTGCCGCCACCACCGGCGCCGGCACGCCCCAATGGCCCAACGCCAGCAACTGCGCCGACCCGGCGTAAACCGTCGCACTCATCAGCACCGCTTCGGCCAGGCTGAGCCCCTGCCCCTGCGACACGATGCCGACCACCAGCGCGAACGGCACGACCCCGACCTGGAGCGGCAGGCTGCGATATGCGCCCGCGATGATGGCAGCGCGCGAGAACCGGGGCCGGGCGTTGGACATCAGCCGCGCTTCAATTCGGCTAACAAATCGACGGCCGCTTCCGGATCCAGCCGCAACGCTCGCGCCGCAACCTCGCGCGGGAACCCGGCGCGCGCCAGCATGCCCATCTCGCGATTGCCGTCGCCTTCCTCGATGTCGGGCCCGCGAAACGGTCCGATCCGACGACGCCGAACGAACGCCACCGCAGCCAGGAACTCGGCCTCCGCGTCGGGCAGCACGGTCCCGGCGGTCTCCGCATCCACCCCCTTGGACGCCAGATGCGCCGACACCGCCACCCGCGACCGCCCTGCCCGCACCAGCCGCCGCGACCGCGCAGCGGCGAAACCCGCATCGTCCAACATGCCGGACGCCGTCAACGCCTGCACCACCTCCCGTGCCGCCGCCCGCGCCGTCACGATCACCTCTGGGGCGGACTCGGTCGCGTGCTGCCAGCGCAGGATCCGACGGTCCAGCACGCGCAACAACCCGGCCTCCGTCGCCGCAAAACGGGCCAGATGACGCAACGCCGCCTCGTGCAGCGACGCACGATCGGGACATTTACCGGGAGGACGTGGCGCCTTTGCCTGGCGAGGGGTGGGCATCCATCCTTACTAAAGCCGTGGCCGCCAGGAGCAACCCTCTGGCCGCCGCCGGAACCGGGGCACCGTTGCTCACGTTGGCGTGCATCGCATCACCCCCGAGGTTTCCGTGAAGACAACCACTCCACTCGCCATCGCCCTCCTGCTCGCGACTGCTACCGCGTCGTTCGCACAAGCTCCGGCAACCCCGGCGCCGGCCGCCCCAGCGGCAGCATCGGCCACCGCGCCGGCGCTCCCCGGCGTGACCGCGACCACCGGCAACCCCAATCTGGCCGTGGCCTCGATCAAGCTCGATAGCGGCGTGCGCGTCAGCAAGATCGTGGGGGCAACGGTGTTCACCAGCGACAACAAGGACCTCGGCAAGATCGACGATCTCGTCATGACCAAGGATAACCAGATCACCCTGGCGGTGGTCTCCGTCGGTGGCTTTCTGGGTGTCGGCAGCAAGCTGGTGGCGTTTCCCTATAAGGCGCTGGCGCAGGATGGCGACCACCTGACGCTGCCGGGCGTTACCGCAGATTCGCTCAATGCGATGCCGTCCTTCGAGTACTGACGTTCCGCGATAACGAGCAAGCGGTCGCGCGCGCGTTGACTTCGGACGCGCCGCCACGTCAGACTGCTCGCTTGTTCAGCACCGCCGGTCGGATGTCCGTCCGGCGGTGTTACGGCTGGACGAAAGAAGAGGCCACGGAGCTTCCATGATTCCCGCGCTGATGCCCACCTACAACCGTGCCGACATCGCTTTCGAGCGGGGCGAAGGCGCCTGGCTGTACACGGCGGACGGCCGACGAATGCTGGATTTCGGCGCTGGGATCGCGACCTCCTCGCTTGGTCACGGCAACAAGCACCTCGTCGCGGCCATCGCCGAGCAGGCCGGCAAGGTCATGCACACGAGCAACCTGTATCGTGTGCCGCAAGCCGAACGGCTCGCCGCGCGCCTGGTGGACGCGTCGTTCGCCGACAGCGTCTTCTTCTGCAACTCGGGGGCCGAGGCCAACGAGGGCATGGTCAAGATGATGCGCAAGTCGATGTCGGAGGCCGGCAAGCCTGAGCGCTTCCGCGTGATCTGCTTCGACGGGGCGTTCCACGGCCGCACGCTGGCGATGCTGGCAGCTACCGGGAACAAGAAATATCTCGCCGGCTTCGGGCCGGAGGTCGATGGGTTCGACCATGTGCCGTTCAACAACCTGAACGCGTTGCGTGATGCCATCGGCCCGGAAACGGCCGGTGTTCTCGTCGAACCGGTGCAGGGCGAAGGTGGCATCCGCCCGGCCAGCCTCGAGTTCCTGCGCGGACTTCGCGCCGCTTGCGACGAGTTCGGCATCCTTCTGGGGCTGGACGAGGTCCAATGCGGCATGGGGCGCACCGGTAAGCTGTTCGCCCATGAATGGGCCGACATCGAGCCGGACGTGCTCTCGGCCGCCAAGGGCATTGCCGGCGGTTTCCCGATGGGCGCCATCCTAGCCAAGGAACACGTCGCCAAGAGTTTGAAGCCGGGCACGCACGGCACGACGTTCGGCGGCAATCCACTGGCGTGCGCGGCGGCAAACGCGGTGCTGGACGTGATCCTCGCGCCGGGCTTCCTGCTGGACGTGCAGCGTAAGGGGCAACTTCTGTGGGACAAGCTCGGCGCAGTCTGTGCCGACTATCCGAATGTGGTGTCCGAAGTGCGCGGTGCCGGGCTCATCCTCGGGCTCAAGGCCGAGGTGCCGAACACCGAGTTGCAGGATGCGATGCTGGCAGAAGGCCTCCTTGCAGTAGCGGCGGGCGACAACGTGCTGCGGCTGGTGCCGCCGCTCGTCATCACCGACGCTGACATCGACGATGCCGTGGCCATGATCCGCTTGGCAGTACGTCGTTGCCTGCCGAGCACGATGGGAGCAGCGGCCAAATGAGTAGCGCGCTCGCCTTTGCCGACCGGGACGAGACGGGAGGTGGCGCGCTGCGTCACTTCCTGGACCTGCGCGATGTCGATGCCGCCACGCTGCGCCGCATGCTGAGTGCGGCCGAGGGATTCAAGCAAAATCGCCACGGACCCAAGCCGCTCGTTGGCCAGACTCTGGCCATGGTGTTCGAGAAGCCGAGCACCCGCACGCGGGTCAGCTTCGAGGTGGCGATGCGCCAACTCGGCGGTGACGTGGTGATGCTGTCGGCCGCAGAGATGCAGACCGGGCGGGGCGAAACCGTCGCTGATACCGCCCGCGTGCTGTCGCGCTACGTCGACGCCATCATGATCCGCACCGATAACCCGGCGCGCCTGCACGAGCTTGCCGAGTATGCCACGGTGCCGGTCATCAACGGGCTGACCAGCGCCAGCCATCCCTGCCAGATCATGGCCGACGTCATGACCTTCGAGCAGCATCGCGGCCCGATCGCCGGGCAGATCATCGCCTGGAGCGGAGACGGCAACAACGTCGCCTGCAGCTGGATCGAGGCCGCGGTCCGTTTCGGCTTCACCCTGCGCATCGCCACCCCCGAGATGCGGCGCCCGCCGCAGAAGCTGGTGGATTGGGCACGCGCCCAAGGCGCGACGATCGAAATGACCGACGACCCGAAGGCCGCAGTCCGAAACGCACGCTGCGTCGTGACCGACACCTGGGTCAGCATGGGCGACGATCCGGGCGAGAGCCGGCACAACCTGCTGGCACCGTTCCGCGTGACGTCGGCGCTCATGGCCGCCGCCGCACCGGACGCGATCTTCATGCACTGCCTGCCGGCACATCGGGGCGACGAAGTCACCGCCGAGGTGATCGACGGGCCGCAATCGGTTGTGTTCGACGGCGCCGAGAACCGGCTGCATGCCCAAAAGGGCGTGTTGACCTGGGCGCTCGGAGCCGACGCATGACGGACCCGATGGCGGCGACCCCGGGTTGGGTGGACAGCCGGCTCGACACGATCTTCGCCAAGTTGCCGGAACAGATGAAACCGGCCGCCGACGCGTTTGCTGATTGTCTTGCGGGCAGCAAGGCACCGGCTGCCCCGAGCGACATGCTCGGGGCGGAGTTCGGGACGTGTCATCAGGCGTTTCGACGCGCGCTGCAGCAGGCCGATGTGGCCGAGCCGCTTCTTGCCGAGGTGATGAGCGATCTCGAAGCGCTCGAGGCGGAGATCGCCGAAGACAGTTAGGCCGCGCCGGAGCCCAGCCTAACCAGCCGGTTCAGGCGAGGTGTGCGACGGTCTTGCGCCGGGTCGCAACGAGGGCGACGATCCCGGCCCCGAGCAGGCCCAACGTCATGGGCTCCGGCACCGGCGTCAGCGCGAAATCGGTCAAAGATGCGCTGGAGAACGTGCCGATCGAACTGGCGGCCCCGGTCGTGAGGTTTACCTGGTAGAGGGCGCTGTTCGTCGCGGCATAGGCCGTCCCGGTCCTGCCATCGATGTCGAAGCTGACAATGCTGTTCACGCCGAGACGGCCAACTGTATTTAACGTCCCGTTGTTCGGCGGCGCCTGGGTGACCAGCGTCGTATTGGCGGCATCCAGATCGTAGAGCGTCGTGGTCGAGATGGTGCCGGCGTTCTGGTTGGTGTAGCCGGCACCGACGATGCGGGGGGTGACGGCCGCGTTGGCGTCGCCAGTGGCATAGGCCAGCGTGCCGTCAACGGTGACGACACCGGTATCGACGTTGACGCGCAGATTCTGGCCCGAGGTGCCGACGCTGCGCAGGCGGTCAACGGGCGGGTTGAACGAGATGTC
>JBPBQE010000358.1:0-17139 GCA_050954595.1 Janthinobacterium lividum
ACACCACCGCCGGCATCACAGCCCTATTGGGCTGGCTCGGCCAAACTCATCTCAACCGCGTCATCTTCGAGCCCACCGGCGCCTACCACCGCATCCTCGAGCGCCAGCTCGGCAATGCCGGCGTGCCCATGGTCAAGGTCAATCCTCTGCAGGCTCGGCGCTTTGCCGAAGCCATCGGACAACGCGCCAAAACCGACGCCGTCGATGCCGCCATGCTCGCCCGCTTCGGCGCGCTGGACGCCCTACAAACTCGACCGGTCATCAGCCAGACGCTTAGCGACATGAAGGAGCTACTCGTCGCCCGGCGCGGTCTGGTCAAGGACAAGGTCGCGGCAACCAACCGCAACCACGTCCACCGCGCGCGCTTGCTCAAGCGGCTGGCCGACCAACGGCTACGCCAAGTAGAGTGCCAGCTCGCCGCCATCGATGCGGAACTGCGCGCCTTGTGCCGGGCCGATGTTGATCTGAAGGCACGACTCGACATCCTCGTCAGCATCCCGGCCATCGGCGAAGCGACCGCCCTGACCATGTTAATCGAGATGCCCGAGCTCGGCGCGATCGAGAACAAATGCGCCGCCAGTCTCGCCGGCCTCGCGCCGATCGCCCGCGACTCAGGCCAGCATAGCGGCAAACGTTTTATTCGCGCCGGACGCGCTCACCTGCGACAAGCGCTCTACATGCCGGCCCTGGTCGCGATCCGCTTCAATGCGGATATGAGGGCCAAATATCAGGCACTCATCGCTGTCGGAAAGCCGCCCAAAGTCGCTATCACCGCCATCATGCGCAAGCTCACTATCCTCGCAAACGTCCTGCTACGGGAACACCGGAATTGGACGCCAAAAGCTACTCGATCACAACGGATACTGAAGCTCTGCGCCGACGGCGGCTACCAGGGACCGAAGTTCCAGCGCGGTATCGTTCTTCGTCAGCCGCATCGACGTGGAGATCGACCGCTAACTCGATGCCAAGACGCGGGACGGCAAGGCGGACGCTGCTGCGGTTCGCGGCAAGGCCGCCACCACGAATGCGCAACATGCAGCACCTGCTCTGGGCCTCCACCGACGTCAAGGACAAAGCTTATGGCGACACGCGGTATGTGGTGGACCTCGCAGCCCCGGACACGTGAACACCATGCCAGCGGCAACTCTGGACGCGGTCGCCGACCATGGACGTCCTCACAGCAACGCGGTCGGGAGAACATACGATGCGATACGCGGCACCTTTGATGAGTTGCGCTGGATCGGCATCGACTTCGAGACGGTGGTCGACGACCTCGAGCGGCGGGGCTCTCGCTTCATTTGCCAAGAGCTGGGACAAGCTGATCGCGTCAGTGACCGACCAGATGGAGAAAGCGGGCGCGGAGGTTATGCCGGCTGGAGCTATGAAGCCGATGAACGGGGATGACGGGACAAATGCTGGCTCAGCCTCAGCCACTTCCCGGCGAACCGCGACTGAGCAAGCCCGCTCATCAAATACCCACACTAGCACTTTTAGGGTTACCCGAGCCCGATCGTTTGGAACGACAACTACATGCTCCAGCTACTCCACCATTAGCATGTAGTCAGGGAGTCAATCTCATGCGTTGCCCCTGGTTGCCCCTGCGGCATTCCCTGGTTCCCGATCTGCCCCAATTTACTTTACTCGATCACCTTCCTGTTCAAGCGCGTCCAGGACGGCCTCCGGTGCAATGTCGTGCGCGATCTCTTCCACCTCATGGTCCTGGTAGGCCGGAAGACCGAGATGCTCCATCACCGTTGCGAGCATGGTGGCGATTTTGGTAATCTCGTGCTCGGCAAGCAGATTAACCTGCAAGTCTAAATTTGCGCGCTTATCGGCTGCGGCAGTCATCTTGTTTTGGCTAATCAGCACAAAAGTCGATAGGAAAATTCCTTCGACTGATGCCTCCGTCGCCAAGATTACGAAGGATTTGTCGAACTCGGGTAATCCAGGAATTAAGCCAAGGTTTACCACGATCCAGGCGCCGTAAACGGCTGCGTGTAATACCACGAAGAGCATGCTGCCGGCGAACCCGGTTACGAGATCGGCAAAACGCTCACCCCAGCTACGTGCATCGGCTTCGGCATGTCGCCGGGCTTCCAGAGCCCCGATATTGCGGGTCAACGTCGCACTCAGGTTGCTTGGTCGCGGTGGTGGCACAGTGGGTGAAGGCATGGCAGCAGCACCTGCGTGATGGCTGAAGTTGTAACGTCCAGCTTTGCTTTAAGTGGCCTATCACTGACGGTAGATCGACCAAACGGCGTCCGCGTCGCAAATTTGGTGACATTCGATACGTCGCACATATCCCAATTTTGCGACCCAATTAACAGGACGCGTGGTTGCTTTTCGATTGAGCAATCGTGACGCCTGCCGGAAACATTTGCCAGATGCCCGTACGATTTCCCCGTGACAACCGTTGTACTTGGCGAAGCCCAAACGGCTACAAGGAATCCTCATGGCCGAATTCGTCGCCGAGCACACCACACCGAAGACCATCCCGCCCGCGCGGGACCAGCATCTGCGCGACATGGCGAACTGCATCCGGTTCCTGTCGATGGATGCCGTGCAGCGGGCCAAGAGCGGGCATCCCGGCGCGCCTATGGGCATGGCCGACATCGCTACCGTATTGTTCCGCGATTTCATGCAGTTCGACGCGGCCGAGCCGCACTGGATCGATCGCGATCGCTTCATCATGTCGAATGGCCACGGCTCGATGCTGCTCTACAGCCTGTTGTATCTGACCGGCTACAAGGACATGCCGGTCGAGGAGCTGCAGCGCTTTCGCCAGGTTGGCAGCAAGACTCCTGGCCACCCCGAATACCATCACGCCGACGGCATCGAGCTGACCACCGGCCCGCTCGGTCAGGGCGTGGCCGAATCGGTCGGCATGGCGCTCGCCGAGCGCGTGATGAACGCGCAGTTCGGCGACGAGCTGGTCAACCATTTCACATATGTGTTCATGGGCGATGGCTGCCTGATGGAAGGTATCAGCCAGGAGGCGATCTCTCTGGCTGGCCATCTCAAGCTCGGCAAGCTGATCGCCTTCTGGGACAATAACTCCATCTCGATCGACGGCGCCACCAGTCTGGCCGTGTCCGACAATGAGGTGGAAAGGTTCCACGCCTCCGGCTGGCACGTGCTCGAGATCGACGGCCATGACACCGACGCCATCCGCGAGGCGATCGTCACGGCGCGTTCGGTTACTGATAAGCCGACCATGATTGCCTGCCGCACAATCATCGGCTTCGGCTTCCCGACCAAGGCCGGGACCCAGAAGGCCCACAGCGACGCGCCGGGGGAGGAGGAGATCGCCGGGGCCCGCCAAATCCTGGACTGGGACTCTCCGCCCTTCGTCATCCCCGAAGCGCTGCTGGCCGAATGGCGCGCGATCGGGGCTAAGGGCACGGCCGCCCGGTCCGCCTGGGCCGATCGGGTCCAACAAGCGCCCGACCCACTCCGCTCGGAGTTCGAGCGGCGCAACGAGGGCCGGCTGCCGGAGAACTGGCGCTCGGCGATCGCCGACGCGCGAGCGGCCTTCATTGTCGACCCGAAGGAGCTGGCGACGCGGCAGGCCAGCGGCACCGTCTTGAACCACCTGTTCGACGCTATCCCGGAAATGCTAGGCGGATCTGCCGATCTGACGCCTTCCAACAACACGAAGGCGAAAAACCAGGTGGAGCTCAAGCCCGGAGAATACGCCGGGTCATACGTGCATTATGGCGTGCGTGAGCACGGCATGGCCGCCGCGATGAACGGCATCGCCCTGCATGGCGGCCTGATCCCGTACGGCGGCACCTTCATGTGCTTCTCGGATTACTGCCGCCCCGCCATTCGCCTGGCCGCGATGATGGATATCCGCACCATCTTCGTCATGACCCATGACTCCATCGGTCTGGGCGAGGACGGTCCGACGCACCAGCCGGTCGAGCACCTCTCGGCGTTGCGCGCTATTCCGCATTTGGCGGTGTTCCGACCCGGCGATGCCGTGGAAACCGCGGAATGTTGGGAGATCGTCCTCGACAATCCCCGCCGAGCCGCGCTTCTCGCTTTGTCTCGCCAGCCCATGCCATTGCTGCGGCGTGAGCCCGGCACGGAGAACCGCTCGGCCCGCGGCGCCTATGTCCTGCTCGAGGCCGAGGGCGGCCCGCGCCAGGTCACGCTGTTGGCGACGGGCTCCGAACTGCACCTTGCCGTCGAAGCGCGGGAGATGCTGCAGGCCCAAGGCATTCAGGCCGCCGTCGTCTCGGTGCCCTGCATGTTGATCTTCAACGAGCAGGACCCCGCCTACCAACGCTCCGTGTTGGGCGACACCCTAGCGCGCGTCGCGGTGGAGGCTGCGGTCCAAATGAGCTGGGACCGATACCTCGGCTTGCAGGGGTGCTTCGTTGGCATGCACGGCTTCGGCGAGTCCGGCAAGATCGCCGACGTCTACGCGAAATTCGACATCACGGCCGACGCGGTCGTGCGCGCCGCCCACGCCAGTCTGCAAGCCGTCCACGGCTGATCAACCATCTTCAGGAGGCCACCATGGCCGATGCACTGCACCAACTCGCCGACACCGGCGTCGCCATCTGGCTTGACGATCTCAGCCGAGCCCGCATCCAGTCTGGCGAGCTCGCCGACATGGTCGAGCACGGCGGGGTGGTCGGGATCACCACCAATCCGACCATTTTCGCCAAGGCGATCGGCTCGGGATCCGGCTATGAGGAGCAGGTCCATGATCTCGCCCTGCGCGGGACCGCGGTTGGCGAGACCGTGCGCCTGCTGACCGCCTGGGACGTCCGGGCCGCATGCGACCTGCTGCGCCCCACGGCAGCCCGCAATGGCGGCCGGGATGGGCGGGTGTCGATCGAGGTCGATCCCCGGATTGCTCAGGACGCCGCCCGCACCGCTGCCGAGGCGCGCGGCCTGTGGTGGCTGGTCGACCGGCCGAACCTGTTCATCAAGATCCCTGCCACCTTGGCGGGCCTGCCCGCCATCACCGAGACCCTGGCCGCCGGCATCTCGGTCAATGTCACCCTGATCTTCTCGGTCGAGCGCTATCGTGCCGTCGTCGACGCCTATTTGACTGGACTGGAGCAACGCCTTGCCGCCGGCGGCTCGCTGGACGGTTTGGAGAGTGTGGCGTCCTTCTTCGTCAGCCGGATCGACGTGGAGATCGACCGCCAGCTGGATGCGATGACGCAGGGCGGCAAGGCCGAGGCGGCTGCGCTGCGTGGCAAGGCCGCGATCGCAAACGCGCAGCTCGCCTACGAGGTCTACGAAGCCACGCTGGCCTCGCCGCGATGGCAGGCATTGCAGGCCAAGGGCGGACGGATGCAGCGCCTGCTTTGGGCGTCGACCGGCGTCAAGGACAAGGCCTATGACGACACGCGCTACGTCATCGACCTCGCCGCCCCGGATACGGTCAACACCATGCCGGCCGCGACGCTGGCCGCGGTGTCCGACCATGGACGGCCGCGCGGCAACGCGGTCGCCGGCACCTATGACGCTGCTCGCGTGGTGTTCGAGGAACTGAAGCAGGTCGGTGTCGATTTTGCAGATGTCGTCGACACGCTCGAGCAGCAGGGCCTCGCCTCGTTTGCCAAGAGCTGGGACGAGCTCATCGCATCAGTCACCAATCAGCTGGAGAAGGCAGGCGCCCAGGTCATGCCGGCCGGGGCGGTGAAGCCCGCGACTGGCAATGAGCAGAGCAGTGCCGCCCCGGCCTCGGCTGCCCCGCGGCAAACCGCGGCGGAGTAGCTCGCTCCGTTATCGTCCCCGCCGCGCAAGTTGATCGTCAACAGTCGAAAGAACGCCAATGTCTGATCAGCCTCCCAACCTCCCTGGCGGTCCCCAGTTGCGCACGATTGCCATGCCCCGGGACAGCAACGCCGGTGGCAGTATTTTTGGTGGATGGACGTTGTCGCAGATGGACCTTGCGGGAGGCACGCTTGCTGCCGAGCGGGCCGAGGGGAGGGTCGCGACAGTGAGCGTGGAGGCGATGAAGTTCCTCCGCCCCGTCGCGGTCGGCGACGAGGTGAGCTGCTACTGTAGTTTGATGGAGGTGCGAGAGAGCTCCCTTGCAGTTCGGATCGAAACCTGGGCGCGAGAGCGCGGCGGAAAAGGCGCTGAGAAAGTTACCGAGGGTGTCTTCACCTATGTCGCGATCGATGAGAATGGTCATCCGAGACAGCTCCCAGCTTCAGCTGTGTCCGACCAATGATATTACAGGGTCAATGGACAGGGCCTCAGCGCAGTCGAACGTCATCGTCATCGGCTGACCCCAATGCGACCTCTGCGCAGGTCACTCCACCCTCTCGTGCCGTTACAATCGCGCTCGAGGGCGGCGGTTCGCTTGGTGCATTTGCCTGGGGCGTGCTGGACCGTCTACTTGATACGCCGGAGTTGCGCATCGAAGCCGCCAGTGGTGCCAGCGCTGGAGCTATGAATGCAGCCATGCTGGTGCAAGGACTGGCCACCGGCGGACCCACGAAAGCCAAGTATCTGCTGGAAGTGCTCTGGCGGAGGATCGCGATGGCATCAGGCTCGCCCGACATGGATTTGGCTTGCTTGGTCCCCGACTTGCTCAACAGCGTTATGGCACCCGCTATCGACGCCGCGCGGCGCGCGGCGCTGTTTAACTACCAACCCAGCCCATTGATGCCGAACCCTTTGCGCTCAGTGTTGTCCGGGTTGCTCGACACGTCCGTGTTCGGCCGCGTCGGAACCCCGGCGTTGGTGGTCTCAGCGACGAGCGTGCGCACAGGTGACGCAAGAATGTTCGTCGACGCCGAGGTTACGATGGAAGCCCTGCTTGCCTCGGCCTGCCTGCCGCAAGTGTTCCCGGCAGTGCGGATCGCGGGTGAGGCGTATTGGGATGGCGGCTACGCCAGTAATCCACCGCTCCGACCGCTCATCGAGGCGGGCACCCCGTCGGATATAATCGTCATCCGCAACACACCCTTAGAGCGGCCGGATGTGCCGCTGCAGCCCGGGCGTATCTCCGACCGGGTAAACGAAATCGCATTCGGCGGAGCGCTGCGGGCGGAACTCCGGTCTCTTGCCGTCGCTCAGCAGATCCTGCCAGAAGTACCAAGCTTGCCGGACGGCGGCGTACTTGCTCGTCTTCGCGACGCGCGTGTGCACATGATCAGCGACGACACGATGTTTCGATCGATGCACGGGGGCAGTGCGCTTGACCCGTCCTGGAAATTCCTGGTGCAAATGCGCGAAGCTGGGCACGTCGCTGCGGAGCGATGGCTTGCGGCTAACTTGGTAGCGGTGGGGAGCCACTCCAGTTTCGATCTTGCGGCGCTCGCGCCGGATCGAATTCATCTTCATACCATCGCCGGGTCGAGCCTGCGACCACCTGCTGACAGAGACGGCAGAGACTTACGTCCGCTACCAGATTTCGGTTCTGAAAGAGCGAAGACTTGATCTTCGCCATCGTCTCCGGTGAGCAACTAAGGCGATGCAGTTCGTCTTAACCTTGGATGAATGCGACAACAGCCATGGCCCCCTACGCACTCGTCGTGGATGACGACTTCCTCATTCGCATGGAAGCAATGGATATCCTCGAGCAAGCGGGCTTCCAGGTTCTAGATGCCGAAGACGCTGCCACGGCTCTCGAGTTGCTCAAGACAAGGCACCCGGAGATCAGCTTGCTGTTCACCGACGTCCAAATGCCCGGCGAGCTTGATGGCTTTGCCTTGGCGCGCCGCGTCGCCGCATCATGGCCGCACATCTCCATCGTCGTCGCATCCGGGCACGTAAAGCCTGGTCCAGGCATGATGCCGGACAAGGCGCGCTTCGTTGGCAAGCCGTTCAGTGCCGCGGTGGTTCACGCACACTTGCAGGAAATCCTACCAGGCTCCAAGAAGCCGGAGCCGCTCAGGCACTCTGCAGTGCCCTGACGGATCGTCGACCACCGCCGACCCGTGCCTCCGCCTATGCCTATGCCTCGGCAACCAGCACGACGGTCTTGCCCTCATGTGGCTGAAACACGAACTGGCGATTGATAGCTTCGCCAAGGAGCGACAATGCCTGACGACGACGGAGATCAAGACGACCACCATAATGTGGTCGCGTTGCGAGATGCCCACGGTGCGACAGTCGGCAAACGGCTGCCATTCTTCATCAAGCAGAATACAGCCGCAATCGTTACTGAGTGGGAGAGGTTTGCTCGGACGTTGATACCGTGGGCTGACGGTATGACACCGCACGCGTTACGAGACCACATTCACCAAATCCTGGCGTTTATTGAGGCCGACATGACGTCGCAACAAACGTCGCTAGAACAGACGCGGAAGTCACATGGCGAAAAGAAACAACATGAGCCTGTGACGGCTGCACAGACGCATGCTGCCATACGCTTCGCTGGTGGGTTCGACATTGGACAGATGGCGTCCGAGTACCGAGCGCTGCGCGCTAGCGTGCTGAGACTTTGGACCGACACGAGCCCTGCTCTCGACGCTCAGGATATAACCGACATGATCCGGTTCAACGAGGCAATCGATCAGGAACTCGCTGAATCCGTGAATTTCTACACGGATCAGGTAGCACACTCCCGCGAACTGGTGGTCGCGATGCTCAGCCACGACCTCCGCAGTCCGCTGCAAGGGATCGCTTTAGCGACAGAACTGTCCTGAACATAGGCGATCTAAGCGAACGGCAGACGATGTTGGCGAGGAAGGTGCTCGAAAGCACCGATCGCATGGGGGCCTTGATCAACGATCTGCTGGATGTGACCCGGGCACGGTTTGGTGCAGGACTTCCCGTCGTCCGGGCGATGATGAACATGGGGACGGTAGCCGAGCAGATTATCGATGAGGTTCGTGCGGTTCATCCACGCCGGTCGATCGAGCTGAGTGTATCAGGGTTCCTCGTTGGCGAATGGGACAAGGCGCGCATCGGCCAGGTATTCTCGAACCTGCTCAACAATGCGATGCAATACGGATCCTACAGCGCGCCCGTTCACGTAAAGCTGCGCGGGGACGTCAACGCCGTGACGGTGACCGTCGGCAACGAGGGCGTTCCTATCCCTCCCGACAAGATCAGGATGATTTTCGATCCGCTTAAGAGGCTATCGACCGATGGCGACGTCGCTTCGGCAGTGGGAAACCTTGGACTTGGCCTCTACATCACCAGGGAGGTGGTAGTAGCCCACGATGGCACCATCGACGTGACGTCTTCCGAAATGGAAGGCACAACTTTTACCGCCCGTTTTCCGCGCTCGCAGCCTGGTCCGGCTCCGCCTGATGCACGCAAACAAGCTTGACGCACGACTGCCCGGGCTGGCTTCAAACTCGTTCACGACCGTTGGTGGATGTTAGATGTTGGGTTCGGAGATACCACTGAAGCTAGAGATCGAACGCATGCGCACCTGGACCTTCACGCCACTTTGGACTTGTCATAGCTTTCGCGAGAGAAAGTAACGTTGCCATCACTTCAGCTGGGCTAAGGCGTAGCTATGCTCTCCATCTCCCCCGATTAGCACTCGCCTAAATTGGAGGCGGGAACGGTTCACCCCGCAAAAATGCATGATCTCTTGCCGACACCGGAAAGGATTGGCGATCGATCAGGATCCAATGGCCAGGCGTGGCGTGCCCGGCCACGGGAACGTCATCTACTCGTAAAGCTGTCACGTAACCGACGTTATGTTCATTTCGAATCGTTGTGTATTCACCAGTGACCATAATCAGACTGTCTAGCCCAACTAGGTTGCACTCGGTCGATAGCTCATTCTGTTCGCTCACGTTGTGCCGATCAATCATATCAGTTGCGTGGTAGGCGGTTGGGGATGACGGGCTCATCAGTTGGCCGTCCACGCTATAAGGCAGCTGGAGCAGGACCATCTTGCCCGTCTGCGCTAAGTTCACCGCCATTCTAAATGCAGCCCCAAGCTGCTCGAACTCTTCGAGCCAAGTCGACTGGTGATCATCGAGCGGGTGACGCTCAACAACAAATCGCTCGCTCACCTACTACTCCCCAAGACATTCCGAGATTGATAGCTAATCCGTTTTGCCCCGACGCTTGCAAAAGTGCGACACCCGAAGGTGTCGCCAGTTGAGGGAGGAAAATATCGAAGCAGAGGAACAGAAGCGAATGTGTCACTCTGCTCGCATACAATGGGCGTTGGACAACCAGCTAACCGCTAAACTGGATTTACTTAGACTTCACCATTACGTGATATTCGTCTTAGTGACCGTTTGAGAATGGTTGTGGCGGCTCGGCGCGGGATGATTCAAGCTCGGGATGTGGACCCGAAAGAACCGTGGCCGGATGGCCGAAATTGCACGCAAGACCAAGCGCTACCCGTCTGATCTGACGGACGAGGAATGGGAGCGGATCGCGCCGTTGATGCCCAAGCCGTCTCGGCGAGGACGCAAGCCTGCGGTGCACTTCCGTGAGATCCTGAACGCGATCCGCTACATGGCGCGCAGCGCCGGAGGCTGGCGGATGCTGCCTAGCGAGTTCGGTCCGTGGCAGACCGTCTACTGGTGGTTCCGCCGCTTTGTACGCCGGCTGCTGTTTCGCACCATCCACTGGGAGTGATGCCGGCTGCTTGCGCCACAGGCTGCGCCGCATCCTTGATGCTGCTGCCGGCCGTCGATGCCACGCTGCCGAGTGCGGAGGCGCCACCCCCGACGATGCCGCCGATAGGCCGACGATAGGAGATAGACCGTCAGCAAGAAGGCGAGGCCCCAGGTGATCAGCCCGTGGAGAATGCCGTCCCAGCGTAGCTCGATTGCGGCCAGCCAGGCTGACGCATAGCCGCCGAATGCCAAAGCGATGATGCTGGTGATGACCCACCACACACCTGCACCGATGCCGAGGCTACTCGCATCCGGGGTCGTGCCAGCGTTGACGTTGACGGTTCCCAAGCCGATGCCCGCGCCCAACAGGCTGAGCAGGAGTTGGAGGGCAACGACCAGGATGACGCCGCCGAAGATCGCGCCCTAGGAGATACGGTGGTGAACGTGCGACCCGCTGCCGACGGTGGTGGTAGTGGTCTGGATCGCTGGCCCATGCGGCGCCGGATCATTGTAGACGGAACTGGACATGATGGTCTCCAAAGATTGGCCCGGGCGCTAAGCAGCCCGGGCCGTAAGCGTGATCAGATCTTCGGCGACAGCTTCGGGTCGGTCGTGGCCGTCTTCGTCGTGACTGGAACCACGGTGCTGGTGGTAGCTGTGCCAGGAACCTGCTCGACTTCGACCTCCTCCTTGCGCAGGGTGTCACGCACGGTCTCAACCCGGTCGTTGACCTCCTTACGCAGGCCGACCTCCTCATAAACGTGAGCGGTCTTGGAGATGACGGCCTCCTCGGCCATCTCGGTCATCTCGATCGTCTTGTCGCTGAAGCTGTCGGTCACAGCGCGTCCATCGGTCACGGGATGACGCTCGAGCACAACCTTCTCGCTGTGGAGCGAGACGCTTTCCTCGACCGGCGTTTCCACCACGTAGCGGCGGATCCGGGTGCCACCGCGGTTCACCACCCGCTTGCCAACGGCGAGGCTTTCCTCAGACAGTTGAAGCTTCCCGCTGTCATCGGTGCTGCGGGGCTGGGTTGCTGCAGAAGGAACTGCCGTTGCTGCAACCGACGTCCCAAGGCCAACCGGTTGGCTCGTCGTCGTTGTGGTTTGAGTGGCGCCAGAGCTGGCATGGCCTTCGTCGATATCGATCGGATTGTGGCTCTCGAGGATTTCCAGTACGCGGGAAACGTGGCTCTCAGGCGTCCTGACTGAGACGACCGTGGAACCGCTCGCTACGCTTCGATCAAAGATAGCCGTGTCGTGGTCGGGCGAACCACCGAACAAGGTGGCCCAGAAGCCTTCCTCGCGGACTGGTGCGGCTGTGCCTATCGTCGTCGACATGCTCTCGGTGCTGGAGTGCGTGCTGATCGCATCAGCCGGCACGCCCGCGTTCTTCAGGCTGGTGACAGCGGCTTCGGCCTGCTGGATGGTGTTATAAACGGCGACAATGGTTTCGTCGGTCATGGTATGGTCCTTTTTGGAATGAATAAGACGGCAGCCGCCAAGCGGTGCTGGTGTTAGTCGCCGAGCGCGGTTCGTGTGACAGTGATGTGCTGCTCGCGAAGTGTGACGGTCTGTGTATGGGGGACCGTTGATTGGACGCGCCGGAGATGGACCTCTTCCTTGAGGACCAAACGCCGAACGACGACCAACTCCTCTTCGACGACCGACATGATGGTGACGTCGCCTTCTTGCCGAACCGGCGGCACGGCATCGACGACCCGGCCTACGGGAACGCGCTCGACGACGACCTGCTCTTGATTGAGATCGACCTCGACCGTCTCGTCTCGACTGGACGTCGTGCGCGACGCGCGCACGAGCGTTCGGAGGACTCGCTTGGATACCGCCACGTCTTCGGCAGCCAGAGACATGACGAGGCTTTCAGCGGCCGATGGTTTGACCGCCTCCTGCTCGTTCGGGACGCCGGAAAGGATAGCAGACACGCGGGTGCTACCTCTTAGTCGCCGCGCAGATGGCGAGTTTAACGCCGCCCGCGACCGGAGCGCCGTTGTCGATCGCCGTCCTGCATACAGCCTCGGGCTGAAAGACCCCCGCCAGCTTGCTATCCGCGTTATTATGGCTGATGGCCATCATGCCGCTATTCTTGGCACAACCCTTGTTCATTCTGGAAAGCTTTCTCGTGACACGATCCAGTGTAAAGCTGGCTACCGACTACGAAGCTGAGACCATAATGTTCCAAATTATATGAACACTTGTAAGTTACAACAGATTTTTGAGTTCTTTCCTATGTCACTGAACATTTTTGCAGAATCTAATCTATGTGGGTGCTCTGTTCTTTCGAAGCTGAATCACTCTCTAAATGCACGCGGCAACAACCTGCCAACAGGACTTTCAAATTTGATAACATTTTGACTGGCGTACATATCGACTTTTTGCGAGAGCCCGAAGAAGTTGATTTCAGTTTTACCCTATTAGGATTCGCTTACGCGAAGCGTGAGAAGACCGGCCAAGGCCGCCAGGCTGATGCCGCCTGACAAAAAGAGGGCTGCAGTCACTCCGAGCCGATCCAGCACGATGCCGAACAGTAATGGTGCTGCAGCTTGCAGCACCCGTCCCGGTGCCGACAGCACGCCTGTCCTCAGACCGTAGCCGGCCGCTCCGAACAGGGTCAGCGGTAGCACTCCCTTCGCAATGGTCAGCATCCCGTTACCGGCGCCGTGGAACAGGGCGAACGCTGCCGTCGCCGGTGCGCCCAGAGCCGCAAGTGTCAATGCGCCTAGCGGATGCAGTACCGTAGCGATGCGCGCGGACGTCAGAGCCGAAAGATGCCGCTGCAAGCCGTATTCAAGCATCCGGGCGCCAACCTGCGCTGGCCCGATCAAGGCGGCGGCTGCGACCGCGGCAGCCGGCGTGGCTCCCGCCGCTTGCAGCATACGCGGCAGATGGGCCGCCATCGCCGCCGCCACGAACAACGTGGCCGCGAACACACCCGCGAGGACGATCATGGCCCAACGCGCAGGAGTATTGGTCGCAATCAGCGCGGCCGCCCTCTCCGGTGGGGGCGCTGGCGGCACCAAGAGGCGGTTCAACGGCAAGCCCAGCACCAGGTGCAGCGTTGCCCAAACGACGCAGGCACCACGCCAGCCTAGCTCGTCGGTCAGCAGCGTCGTCGCCGGCCAGCCGACGGTGCTGGCGAAGCCGGCGATGAGCGTAATGCCGGTGATCGCGCCCCGTGCTTCGCTGCGGTAGAGGCCGGCCAAGGTAGCGAACGCCGCGTCGTACAGACCCAGCGCCATACCGATGCCGAGCACGAACCAAGCGGCCAACAATCCCGCGATGCCCGTCGCGGCGGCCAGAAGCAGCAGCCCGGCGGCGAAGACCAGATTGGATAAGGCCAGGACGTCGCGCCCGCCCCTGCCGTCGATGGCGCGGCCCGCGGCCGGTCCAAGCAGGCCAGAGAGCAGCAACGCGCCCGAGAAGATGCCGAAGAACCACTCCCGCGATAGGCCGAGATCGGCCGAGATCGGATCGGCTAGCACCGCGGGCAGGTAGTAGCTCGAGGCCCAGGCCAGGGTTTGCGTTGTGCCGAGGGCCAGGACGACCGAACGCCGACTGCTGCCCTCGGCTTCCGCCACTACAACGCGTCCAGTAGTTTGAAGCTGGCTTTCCGCTCGCTGTAGCGGTCCACCAGGTAGTCGGCCCGGTCGCGTAGCAGCAGCGTAAAGCGGAGTAGCTCCTCCATCACGTCCACCACCCGGTCATAGAGCGGCCCGGGCCTCATGCGCCCGGCCTCATCGAACTGCTCGTATGCTCGCGGAACGCTGGACTGGTTGGGGATCGTCACCATCCGCATCCAGCGGCCGAGCAGGCGCAGCATATTCACCGCGTTGAAGCTCTGCGACCCGCCCGACACCTCCATCACGGCCAAGGTGCGACCCTGGGTCGGACGCACGGATCCTTCTTCGAGCGGCAGCCAGTCGGTTTGGTTCTTGAACACGCCCGTCACCGCGCCGTGCACCTCGGGCGAGCACCAGACCTGGCCCTCGGACCACAGCGATAGCGCGTGCAGCTCCTGCACCTTGTGGTGCCTCTTCGGCACGCTGTTGGCGATCGGCAGCTCGCGCGGATCGAATATCCTGGTTTCCGCCCCCATCGCCCGCAGCAGGCGATCGGCCTCCTCGACCAGCAGGCGGCTAAAGGACCGCTCCCGCAGCGATCCGTAGAGCAGCAGGATGCGCGGCGGATGCTGCGCCCGGACGACCGGCTCCAGGCGGGCGAGGTCCGGCGGCAGCAGCAAGTCGGCACGCAAGGTCGGCACCTCGTCCATCGGCCCGCTCATGCCGGCCCCAGCACCGGCTGCCATAGCGCCAGGGCGGCCAGCACCACCAGCAGCACCGGGGGCGTGATTGCGAGGCCCACGCGCATATACTGTCCCCAGGTGATGCTGATGCCTTTGGCGCCGAGCACGTGCAGCCACAGCAGCGTCGCCAGGCTGCCGATCGGCGTGAATTTCGGGCCGAGGTCGCAGCCGATGACGTTGGCGTAGACCATCAGCTCGCGCGTGGCGGCCGGAATGCCGTGCGCCGCCTCGATCGAGAGCGCGCCCACCAGCACCCCAGGCATGTTGTTCATCACCGAGGACAGCAGCGCCGCGCCAAAGCCGGTGCCGATCGTCGCGATCCACGGACCTTGCCCGGCCAGCCAAACCAGCGCGACCGCCAAGTGATCGGTTAGCCCGGCGTTCCGTAGGCCGTAGACCACGAGATACATGCCGAGGCTGAACACCACGATCTGCCAGGGGGCGCCGCGCAGAACCTTACCGACCGGCACGATCCGGCTGCGCAGCGCCAGCCCGAGCAGCACGAGCGCGGCGGCGCCGGTCACCGCCGACACCGGCACGCCGAACGGTGCCAGCACGAAGTAGGCGACCAACAGCAACGCCAACAGTGGAAACGCGGCGCGAAAGATCAACTGATCGCGGATGGCGCTCGCCGGCGCTTCGAGCTGATCTACCGAATAGCGGGCCGGCACTGCCCGTCGATACGCGAACCACAGCACCCCCAGCGTGGCGACGAGCGAGACGAGGTTCACTGGCACCATAACCGCGGCATAGCGGTCGAAGCTGATGCCGAAGTAGTTGGCCGAGACGATGTTGACGAGGTTGGAGATGATCAGCGGCAGGCTGGTGGTGTCGGCCACGAAGCCGGTGGCGACCACGAAAGCCAGGGTGGCGCCGGGCGAGAAATCGAGCCGCAGCAGGATGGCGACGACGATGGGCGTCAGCAGCAGCGCCGCCCCGTCATTGGCGAAGAACGCGGCGATGACGGCGCCGAGCACCACGATCAGCGGCAGGAGCCGGTGCCCGCTGCCGCCGCCCCAGCGCGCGACGTGCAGCGCCGCCCATTGGAAGAACCCGGCTTCGTCCAGCAGCAGCGAGATGACGATCAGCGCCACGAAGGTGAAGGTCGCATCCCACACGATGTGCCAGACTACCGGCACGTCGCCCCAGCCAATCACCCCCGTCAGCAACGCGAGCACGGCGCCGCCCATGGCGCTCCAGCCGATGCCCAGCCCGCGGGGCTGCCAGATGACGAGGATCAAAGTGGCCAGGAAGATCGACAGGGCGAGCATGGGTGTCCTTTGCCCACAAATATGCGGGCAGGTTCGCCGCGGCACTGCAGGCCGCGGAAGATGATGAAAGCGGGAAGGGCTCTACAGGGAGGGCGTCAGGTCACGCGCTGCCCGTAGGCATCGACGACCTTCTCGCCATCCTCCTTGGTGAAGGCGGCGCGCTGCGGGTCCGGCAGAATGTCGAGGACGGCTTCGGACGGACGGCAGAGCTTCACGCCCAGAGGCGTGACCACCAGAGGCCGGTTGATGAGAATGGGATGCACCATCATCGCGTTGATGAGCTGGTCGTCGGTCAACGCTGGGTCGGCTAGCCCGAGCTCGGCGTACGGCGTGCCCTTCTCGCGCAATAGGGCCCGAGGCGTCAGTCCGGCACGCTGTATCATGTCGAGCAAAGTGTCCCGGCTTGGCGGCGTCTTGAGGTATTCGATTACCTCGGCCTCGATCCCGCTATTGCGGATCAACGCCAGGGTGTTGCGCGACGTGCCGCAGGCCGGGTTGTGATAGATGGTGACGGTCACTGCAGCGCCCTCTCCGCAGGACAGCAGGGTGTCAGGGCCGCGATCAGCAGGGCGCAAAGGTCGGCGCGCCCGCCGCAGCAATCCTTGACGAGGAATAGCATCAGGTCGCACAACCGATCGAGGTTGGCGCGGTAGATGATCGAGCGGCTATGCCGATCTGATCGTACCCACCCGGCTCGGGCCAGGATGGCCAGATGCGCCGACATGGTATTCTGCGGCACGTCGAGCAGACGCGCGACCTCGCCTGCAGGCAGGCCAAGCGGCTCGTGCTTTACGAGCAAGCGGAAGGTATCTAGGCGAGTGCTTTGTGCAAGCGCGCTCAGGGCGGCGATCGCGGGATCATCATCCATATATCCAGACTAGAGGATATAAAATGCTTGTCTAGCGCGTAACTGCATTAGAGGCCGGTGGAAGCTGCCCTCCACAAGCGACTCGAACGGAACCCTGGGGATTGGCCAGATCCAATCGTGGGTGCGACCGCAACCTCAATACCGGCCAGTTAAGATTCGCAAATGT
>JBPBQE010000334.1:0-16990 GCA_050954595.1 Janthinobacterium lividum
GCCACCAACGAGGAACGCTTCAACCGCGCCGTGACCGGCATGTACGAGCCCGGCAGCACCTTCAAGCTGCAGACCGCGGCGATGACGCTCGATAGCGGTGTGGGTCATCTGTGGAGCTCCTACGATGCAGCGAATCCCATCAGGATTGGCCGCTTCACCATCACCGACTTCGAGGGCAAGCACCGTGTGCTGAGCCTGCCGGAGGTGATCGCCTATTCGTCCAACCTCGGCGCGGCGCACATGGCGCAGCAGATGGGCGCGGAGCGGCAACGCTCGTGGTTGCAGCAGATGGGGATGTTCACCCGCGTTGGCATCGAATTGCCCGAGCAGGGGCAGCCGATCGTGCAGCCGGCGAGCAACTGGAAAGAGGTCGTGACCATGACAGTCGGCTTCGGGCACGGCATCGCCGTCTCGCCGCTGCACGTCGTTCGCGGCACGGCGGCGATCGCCAATGGCGGCACGGTGCTACGGCCGACGATCCTGGCGCCGGAGCCCGACATGGCGCCGCGTACGGGCACGCAGGTGATGCAGCATTCGACGTCAGACACGATGCGGCGGCTGATGCGGCTGGTGGTGACTGACGGTTACGGCAAGCCGGCGGACGTGCCGGGCTATTTCGTAGGCGGAAAGACTGGCACGGCGGAGAAGAACTCCGGCCACGGCTACAAGAAGCACACCAACATTAGCGCGTTCATGAGCGTGTTCCCGATGAACGCGCCGAAATACGCGGTGTATTTCATGCTCGACGAGCCCAAGGGCAACGCCAGCACCGGCGGCTACTCGACGGCGGGCGCGGTGAGCGCACCGGGGGCGGGGCGGGTTATCGCGCGGATCGCGCCGATGCTGGGGCTGATGCCGGAAACCGGCGCACAGATGGCCGCAACGCAGGCGACGCTGGCGATGCCGCTGAACGTGGCTCGTCCGGCCGGGTATCATGACGCGCCGAAGCCGGCGGCACCGGCCAGCGCGTCGACCGGGGCGCCCATGGTCAAGATGCCCGGGCCAACGCCGGCCGGGCCGCGGCAGCGCGAGGCGAGCTATGTCATCCCCGCCACGGCTCGATGACATGCTGAGCGACGTCGGTCTACACACCGTGCCGGGTCTGCCTGGAGCGTTCTCCGGCGTGTCGGCGGATAGCCGTACGATCCGGCCGGGCATGCTCTATGCGGCTCTGCCTGGGACCCGGCTGGACGGTCGCGACTTCATCGCCGATGCCGTGTTGCGCGGGGCTGCCGCCGTGCTGGCGCCGGAGGGCACGACCTGGCCCGACGGCGTTCCGCCAGTGCCGATGCTGATGGACCCCGAACCGCGGCGCGCCCTGGCCCGCCTGGCCGCGTTGCAAGCCGGCACGCAGCCCGGCTGCGTCATCGCGGTGACCGGCACCAACGGCAAGACCAGCACAGTTGAGTTCATTCGGCAGTTGAAGACGGCAGCCGGCAGCGTCGCGGCGAGCCTCGGCACGTTGGGCGTGATCGCGCCGGGTCACGCCGGCGGCGGCGGCCTGACCACGCCCGACCCGGTATCGCTGGCGCAGACGCTGGCCCTGCTGGCGCACGAATGTGTCGACACCGCCGCGATCGAGGCGTCGTCGCACGGATTGGACCAGTTCCGGCTCGACGGGCTGCGGCTCACGGCGGCCGGGTTCAGCAATCTCACCCGCGACCACCTGGATTATCACGGCACGCTGGAAGCCTACCGCGCTGCCAAGCTGCGACTGTTCCGCGAGTTGTTGCCGCAGGGAGCGCCGGCTGTGCTGAGCACGGCCCTCGACCTCGAGACAGCGGCGGCGATCCCCGGCGCCCATACGGTCGGCGAAGGCGGCACCCTGCTGAACCTGAGCCGCGCCGTGCCGCATCCGGGCGGTCAGATGCTGGACATAAAGGGCTTCGGCACCATCGAGTTGAAGCTGCCGGGTCGTTTCCAGGCCGACAACGCTCTGCTTGCTGCCGGCTTGGCGATGGTCACCGGCACCAGCGATGCTGTGGCACTGCTGGGCCGGCTGACCGGCGTGCGCGGGCGGATGGAGCTTGCCGCGGAGACCGGCGGGGCGGCGGTCTACGTCGATTACGCGCATACGCCGGACGCGCTGGAACGGCTGTTGCTCGCATTGCGGCCTCATACGGCGGGGCGGCTGCACATCGTCTTCGGCGCCGGCGGTGATCGTGACCGCGGCAAGCGCCCGCTCATGGGAGCCAGTGCCGCACGCCTGGCGGATCGCGTCATCGTCACCGACGACAATGCCCGCAGCGAGGACCCGGCCAGCATTCGCGCCGCCATTCGCGCGGCCTGCCCCGGCGCAATCGAAATTGGCGACCGGGCCGCAGCCATCGCCGCCGGGCTCGAGGGTCTCCGCCCCGGCGACGTTCTGGTGGTCGCCGGCAAGGGTCACGAGCAGGGCCAGACCATTGGCGCCGAGACGATCCCGTTCGATGACGTCGCTACCGTGCAGCGGCTACTCTGACCGCTCTTTGGGACAGCCCGGCGCTCGCCGCCGCGACGCGCGGGCACGCCACGGCGACCTTCGCCATCGCCGGCCTGTCGATCGACACGCGCACGCTGGTGCCCGGCGACCTGTTCATCGCTCTGGTGGGTGAACGGGACGGGCATGAACACGTCGCTGCGGCGCTGGCCAAGGGCGCTGCCGCGGTGATGGTCCACCGGGCCGACAGCGTGCCGGCCGGTGCGCCCGCCTTGCTGGTGGATGACACGCTGACCGCCTTGCAGCGTGTCGGCGCGGCAGGACGGGCGCGGTTCGGCGGCCGGGTCGTGGCCGTGACGGGCAGCGTCGGCAAGACGACGACCAAAGAGATGCTGCGCACGGTGCTCAGTGCATTCGGGCAGACCCATGCGGCCGTGGCTTCCTACAACAATCACTGGGGCCTGCCGCTGACGCTGGCGCGGCTGCCGGCCGATGCCGCGTTCTGCGTATGCGAGATCGGGATGAACAACCCGGGCGAGATCGAGCCGCTGGCCCGCATGGCGCAACCGGACGTCGCGGTCATCACCAACATCGAGGCCGCCCATATCGGCCACCTCGGCAGCATCGAAGCCATTGCCGACGAGAAGGCAGCCATCCTGCGCGGCCTGCGCCCGGGCGGCATCGCCGTGTTGCCGGCCGACAGCCCGCAATTCTCCCGCCTGCGGGCGCTCGCGGGCGAGACGCTGACGTTTGGGCGAAACGACGACGCCGACATGCACCTCGATGGCGAGACGGCCATCTTCCGCGGTCAGCGCATGACGTTGCCGCTCACCGCGCCCGGCGCCCACATGCGGATGGATGCCGCCGCGGCCCTCGCAGCCGTTGCAGCACTCGGGCTTGATCCGGCCGTGGCCGCAGCCGGGCTCGCCGAATTCCGCCCGCTCGGCGGTCGCGGCCTGCACCGGACGCTGGGAAACGTCACGCTGCTCGACGAAAGCTATAACGCCAACACCGCCTCCATCCGGGCCTCTCTCGCGGTGTTGCGCAGCATGGGCGGCGCGCGCCGGGTCGCGGTGCTGGGTGACATGCTCGAGCTGGGCGCGTTCGGGCCGGCCGAACATGCAGGCCTGGCGCCAGACGTCAGTGCTGCCGCAGACGTGGTTTACGCCTGCGGCCCGCTGATGCGGCATCTATTCGAGGCGCTCCCCGCCGCCCAGCGCGGCATCCTGGCCGACGATTCGGCCACCCTCGCCCCCATCGTCGCCGACGCCGTCCGGCCCGGCGACACCGTCTTGATCAAGGGCAGCCTCGGAACTCGGATGCGCCTGGTCGTCGCCGGTTTGGAAGCCCGGCTTTCGGAAAGCTTTCACTAATTGCTCTACAATCTCGCCCGCCCGTATGCCGACCAGTACATCGTGGCAAACCTGTTCCGTTACCTCACCTTCCGGTCGGGTGCGGCCTGCCTGACGGCGCTGTTCCTCAGCTTCGTGCTCGGCCCGATGGTGATCCGCTGGTTGCGCTCGGTGCAGCGCGGCGGCCAGCCGATCCGTGAGGACGGTCCGGCCCGGCATCTGGTCGAGAAGAAAGGCACGCCGACCATGGGCGGCGTGCTGATCCTGCTATCGCTGTCGATCTCGACGCTGCTGTGGGCGGACCTGACCAACGGCTTCGTCTGGGCGGTGCTGCTGCTGACGCTCGGCTATGGCGCGATCGGGTTCGTGGACGACTTCCTCAAGCTGTCGCGGCGCAACACCAAGGGCGTCTCGGGCCGCCACAAGATGATCGCGCAGCTCGTCATGGGACTGATCTGCTCGATCGCGCTGATGTCCATGATCCGCGGGCCGCTCGGCACCGGGCTGACGCTGCCGGTGTTCAAGGAAGTGCTGATCCCGTTCGGCTACGCGTTCCCGCTGGTCGGCATGGTGGTCATGGTCGGCGCGAGCAACGCGGTGAACCTGACCGACGGACTGGACGGACTGGCGATCGTGCCGACCATCATCGCGTCGGGCGTGTTCGCGCTGATCTCTTACCTGGTCGGCAACCGCGTCTTTGCCGACTACCTCCAACTGCACCCGGTGCCGGGCGTCGGCGAGTTGGGCGTATTCCTGGCCGGGCTGATCGGCGCCGGACTAGGCTTCCTGTGGTACAACGCCCCGCCGGCCGCCGTGTTCATGGGCGACACGGGCAGCCTAGCGCTGGGCGGTGCCCTGGGTGCGGTGGCGGTGGCGACCAAGCACGAGCTGGTGCTGGCCATTGTCGGCGGGCTATTCGTGCTCGAGACCGTGTCCGTCATCATCCAGGTGTTCTGGTACAAGCGGACCGGGCGGCGCGTGTTCTTGATGGCGCCGTTGCACCACCATTACGAGAAAAAAGGCTGGTCGGAGCCGACGATCGTGATCCGGTTCTGGATCGTGTCGATGATCCTGGCGCTGGTCGGTCTAGCCACGTTGAAAATCCGATGACGGGCCTGTTCGCCGGCGAACGCTATGCGGTAGTGGGGCTCGGCCGCAACGGGCTGCCGGTCGCGCACGCGCTGCTGGAGATGGGCGCCGACGTCGCCGTTTGGGACGATCGCGGCATCCCCTCCGGCCTGGTAGCGCTGCCGCAACCGTTCGACCTCGCCGGCTACACGGCGCTGGTGCTGAGCCCCGGCATCCCGCACACGCTGCCGACCGTCCATCCCGCCGCCGCCGCCGCCAATACCGCAGGCATTCCCATCCTGTCGGACGCCGAGTTGCTTTACCTCGCGACCCGGCGCCGCGGTTCCGCCGCCCGCTTCGCCGGCATCACCGGCACCAACGGCAAGAGCACCACTACGGCGCTGTTGCACCACATGCTCGTCTCGGCCGGCCGCGAAGCGGTGGCCGGCGGCAATCTGGGCACACCCGCGCTCACCCTGCCGCCGTTGGGCGATACCGGCGTCTATGTGCTGGAAATGTCGTCCTACATGTTGGAGCGCCTGCACAGCTTGCGCTTCGACGTGGCCTGCCTGCTCAACCTGAGCCCCGACCATCTGGACCGTCACGGCTCGATGGACGGCTACGCGGCGGCCAAGCTGCACATCTTCGATCGGCAGGAAGCCGGCGATACCGCCGTGCTCGGGATCGATGATGAAATGACGGCGTCGCTGCCGATCGCCGGGCTACGCATCTCGGGGGAGCGTCCCGCCGATGTCTGGTGCGATCGTGGCATCCTGCGCGACGCGACCGGTCCGATCGTCGACATGACCGACGCCGCCGCCCTGCCCGGCTCGCACAATGCGCAGAATGCCGCCGCCGCCGCCGCGATGGCCGCCGCTCTCGGCCTCGACCGCGCCGCCATCGCCGCCGGGATCGTCAGCTTCCCCGGCCTGCCGCACCGTCAGCAGCCCGTCGCCCGGATCGACGGCATCGACTGGGTCAACGACAGCAAGGCCACCAATGCCGACGCCGCCGCCCGCGCGCTGGCCTGCTACCAGCGGATCGTCTGGATCGCCGGCGGCGTGTCCAAGGCCGGCGGCATCGCCGACCTCGCTCCCTTCTTCCCGCGCCTGGCGCACACGCTGCTGATCGGCCGCGACGCGCCGATCCTGGCCGAGACGCTCGCCGCCGCAGCCGTGCCCTATACCGAGTGCGGCACGCTCGACATTGCCTGCGAGACCGCGCTCCGCATCGCGCCATCCCTCGGTGCCGACACCGTGCTGCTCTCGCCCGCCTGCGCCAGCTTCGACCAGTTCAGCGGCTTCGAAGCCCGCGGTGACCGTTTCGCCGATCTTGCCGCAACCATGCACGCCATTCGGGAGCCCGCCTGATGCGCCTCGCCAATTCCGACGACTCCGTCCTCGGCCGCTGGTGGCTCACGGTCGACCGCTGGACTTTGTTCGCGGTCGCGACCCTGATCGGCTTCGGCTACATCATGATGCTTGCCGCCTCGCCCGCGGTGGCCGAGCGCATCCACGTCAGCCGTGACGCCTTTATCGTCAAGCAGGTGGTGTTCCTCTGCCTGGCCAGCCTGATCGTGGTCGCCGTCTCGCTGCTGACCCCGCGGCAGGTCCGTCGGCTCGCCGTGATCGGTTGCGGCATCTCGATCCTGCTCACCGCCTGGACCATCGGGCACGGCGTGGACATCAAGGGCGCGCGGCGTTGGATTAACCTGCCCGGCATGACGCTGCAGCCGAGCGAGTTCATCAAGCCCTGCTTCGCCGTGGTCACCGCCTGGCTGCTGACCGAGCTGCAATGGGGCCGCCGCACCTCCGGTATGCTCGCGGCCGGCGCGGTGTTCGGGATCATCGCGCTGCTGCTGAAGTCGCAACCGGACATGGGCATGCTTGCCGTGGTCGGCTGCGTGTTCTTCGTGCAGCTGTTCATCGCCGGGCTGAATCTGGTGATGGTCGGTTTCGGCGCCGGCGCCATCGGGGTCGCCGCGGTCGCCGCCTACACGTTCTTCCCACACGTCCGTAGCCGCGTGACCCGCTTCCTCGACCCAGCCGCCGGCGACAACTACCAGGTCACCACCGCGCTCGAGGCGTTCGGCAATGGCGGGTTGCTGGGCCGTGGGCCGGGTGAAGGCCGGGTCAAGGACGTGCTGCCAGACGCCCATGCGGACTTCGTGTTTGCCGTGATGGGCGAGGAATTCGGCCTGATCGTGTGCGTTTTCGTGCTCGGCATTTTCGGCTTCATCGTGCTGCGCGGGCTCATCAAGCTGATCGCCGAGCATGACCTGTTCGTCGTGCTGGCGGCGTCCGGCCTGGTGACCAGCTTTGGGCTGCAGAGCTTCATCAACATGGCGTCCTCGCTGCACCTGATCCCAACCAAGGGCATGACGCTGCCCTTCGTCTCCTACGGCGGCTCCTCCGTGCTGGCGATCGCGCTCGGCATCGGCATGCTGCTTGCACTCACCCGCCAGCGGGGCCGCAACGAGATCTGGGAGGGCGCACGATGAGAGGCAATGCAGTGCGGCCGATCGTCATTGCCGCCGGCGGCACGGGCGGGCATTTCTTTCCGGCCGAAGCGTTGGCGAGCGAGCTGATCCGCCGGGGTTACCGCATCGCGCTGATGACCGATAGCCGCAGCGGCGGTGAGCGTTCGGCGGTGTTCGCCGGGCGCGAGGTGTTCGTCCTGCCCGGCGCCGGCATTGCCGGCCGTGGCCTTCTGCGCGGTGCCAAGGCGACGATCGCACTCGCCCGCGGCACGCTCGAAGCCCGGCGCGTGCTGGCCCGGCTCAACCCGGCCGTGATGATCGGCTTCGGCGGCTACCCGTCCGTGCCGCCAGTGTTGGCCGCCGGGCTGATGCGGCGCCGCAAGCCGACGGTCATCCTGCACGAGCAGAACGCCGTGCTCGGCCGTGCCAACCGCATGCTGGCCCGCTTCGCCGATTGGCTGGCGCTCGGCGTCGCCCAGACCCGCGCGCTGCCGTCGCATCCGCCGACACGGGCGACCGGCAACCCGGTCCGTCCCGAGATCGCAGCACTCGCCGGCAACACCTACGTGCCGCCCGAGCCCGGCGCGCCGCTACACGTTTTGGTCACCGGCGGCAGTCAGGGTGCCCGCATCTTCAGCAACGCCCTGCCGGCCGCGCTCGGACTGCTCCCCGCGGCGTTGCGCGCGCGCTTACGCATGACCCAGCAATGCCGCCCGGAGGATTTGGAGCGCGTGCGCGCCACCTACGCCAAGCTCGGCATCCAGGCCGAACTGTCACCGTTCTTCGCCGACATGGCGCAGCGCCTGGCCAGCACCGACCTCGTGATCGCCCGTGCCGGCGCCAGCACCGTGGCCGAGTTGGCCATCGCCGGCCGCCCTGCGCTGCTGGTGCCGTTCCCGCATGCGATCGACAACCACCAGCTCGACAACGCCCGCGCGATCGACGCGCTGGTGATCGAGCAATCCGACTTCGAAAGCCGCCCCGAATTGCTGGCCGAGAAGTTGCTCCCTCGACTGCAATCGCCGGACTGGCTGGTCATCGCCGCGCACGCCATCGCGCAGCACGCGATCCCCGATGCCGCCGCGCGCCTGGCCGATCTCGTCGAGACGGCTCTGACCAAGGAAGTCACAGTATGAGAGCCCTTCCGCTCGGCATCGGCACCATCCATTTCGTCGGCATCGGCGGCATCGGCATGTCCGGCATCGCCGAAGTTCTGCACACGCTCGGCTATGCGGTGCAGGGCAGCGACATCACCGACAACAACAACGTCAAGCGCCTGCGCGAGGCCGGCATCCCGGTCGCCATCGGGCATGACGAGCGCAACGTCGCCAACGCCCAGGTCGTCGTCACCAGCACCGCCGTCAAGCGCGACAACCCGGAGGTGATGTCCGCCCGCGCCCGTCTCGTGCCGGTGGTGCGCCGCGCCGAGATGCTGGCGGAGCTGATGCGGCTGAAATGGGCCATCGCGGTTGGCGGCACCCACGGCAAGACCACGACCACGAGCCTGATCGCCTGCGTGCTCGAGGCCGCCAGCATCGATCCGACCGTCATCAACGGCGGCATCATCAACGCCTATGGCAGCAACACGCGGCTGGGCGAAGGCGACTGGATGGTGGTCGAGGCCGACGAGAGCGACGGCAGCTTCCTACGCCTGCCCGCCGTGATCGCCGTGGTCACCAACATGGACCCGGAGCACCTCGACCATTGGGGCACTGCCGAGGCCATGGTCGCCGGTTACGACCAGTTCGTCGGTAACATTCCTTTCTACGGCTTCGGCGTCCTGTGCATCGACCATCCGGGCGTGCAGTCGATGATCCCGCGCCTGTCGGACCGCCGCATCCTGACCTACGGCTTCTCGCCGCAGGCGGACGTGCGGGCCGAACGCCTGGTCATGGACAAGCTCGGCTCGACCTTCGAGGTCGTGGTCACCGACCGCACCAAGAACCGCACCCGCAAGATGGGGCCGTTCCGCCTGCCGATGCTGGGCCAGCACAACGTGCAGAACGCCCTGGCGGCCGTTGCCATCGCGATCGAGATGGACGTGGACGAGCACACGCTGAAGAGCGCCTTTGCCGGGTTCCGCGGTGTCAAGCGGCGCTTCACCAAGACCGGCGAGGCCAACGGCGTCACCGTCATCGACGATTATGGTCATCATCCGGTCGAGATCGCCGCCGTGCTGAAGGCCGCCCGCCAGGCCGGGGCGCGCGACGTCATCGCCGTGGTGCAGCCGCACCGTTACTCGCGGCTGGAGTCGCTGTTCCCGGAGTTCTGCACCTGCATGAACGACGCTGGCACCGTCATCGTGGCCGACGTCTATGCCGCCGGTGAGGCGCCGATTCCGGGCATCAGCCGCGACGGCCTGGTCGACGGGTTGCGTGCCCGCGGGCATCGCAGCGTCGTGCCGCTACCCGGCCCGGAGCATCTGGCCGAGATGGTCAACTCCATCGCGCGGCCCGGCGACTTCGTTATTTGCCTCGGCGCCGGCAACATCACGCAATGGGCCGCGTCGCTGCCCGCCGACCTCGCCGCGCTGCAGAGCGCCTCGACCCGGCGCGCTGGATGAGCGGTTTCAGCTCCTCCCTGGCCAACAGCCTGCCGCCGATCCGCGGCCGGGTGCAGGCCGACGCACCGCTCGGCGCGCTCACCTGGTTCCGCGTCGGCGGCCCGGCCGAGGTGCTGGTGCGCCCCAGCAGCGCTGCAGACCTGTCCGCCCTCTTTGCCGCGCTGCCGCTCGACGTTCCGGTGCAGGTGTTGGGTGCAGCCAGCAACGTCATCATACGCGACGGCGGCCTGGCCGGCGTGGTGCTGCGCCTGGCGCGCGGGTTCAACGAGATCGACGTGCAGGCCGACGGGATCGTGGCCGGTGCCGCGTGCCTCGACGCCGTGGTCGCCGAACATGCCGCCGCCGCCGGGCTGACCGGGCTCGAATTCCTGTCGGGCATCCCCGGCTCGATCGGCGGTGCGCTGGCGATGAATGCCGGTGCCTATGGCGGTGACGTCGCATCCTGCCTCGAATGGGTCGAATTCGTCGCCCGCTCCGGCGAGTTGGTGCGGCTGCCGGCCGCCAGCCTCGCCTTCGCCTACCGCCATGCCACGCTCGCCCCGGGCGCCGTCGTCATCCGCGCCCGTTTCTGGGCCCGGCCCGGCGACCACGCCAACATCGCCGCAACCATGGCCGACATCCGCGCCAGCCGCGAGGCGACGCAACCGGTCCGCGCCCGCACCGGCGGCAGCACGTTCCGCAACCCACCGGGCCAGAAAGCATGGGAGCTGATCGACGGCGCCGGCTGCCGCGGATTGATGCGCGGTGGGGCGCAGGTGAGCGAGAAGCACTGCAATTTCCTGCTCAACACCGGCGACGCCACCGCTGCCGACCTCGAAGGTCTCGGTGAAGACGTGCGCCGCCGCGTGCTGGAGACCAGCGGCGTGACGCTGGATTGGGAAATCAAGCGCATGGGCATTCCGCTTGCCCCGAAGTTCTCTCCCGTTGGTGGGAGCGTGCTGGGTGAGGATGGTTCGCACGCCGTCCCGGTTACCTCTGGCGACCCCACCCTCACCCCTGCCCGCTCCCGCCAGCGGGAGCGCGAGCAGTCAAAGGTGCCCGCATGAAGCGCGTCGCAGTTCTCTACGGCGGTGTCTCGGCCGAGCGGGAGGTTAGTCTCTCCAGCGGCAAACAGGTCATCATCGCCTTGCGAGCGGCTGGCTTCGACGTGACGCCGGTGCTGGTCGGTGCCGACCTGCGCGCCGTGCTGGCCGCGCTCGACCCAGCGCCCGACGTCGTGTTCAACGCCCTGCATGGCCGCTTCGGCGAGGACGGCACCATTCAGGGCGTGCTCGACTGGCTCAACATCCCCTACACGCACTCCGGCGTGCGCGCCTCGGCTCTAGCGATGGACAAGCAGGCCGCCAAAACGGTGTTCGCCGGCGCCGGGCTGCCGGTCGCGGCCGGGTCGGTGATCGCGGTCGACGTGCTCGAAGCCGCCGACCCGCTGCCGCTGCCTTACGTGATCAAGCCGCTCAACGAAGGCTCCTCGGTCGGCGTCGAGATCCTGCGCGACGGCGACAACCGTCGCGCCGAGATCGCCCGCAAGTGGCGCTTCGGCCCCGAGGCGATGGTCGAGGAATACATCCCGGGCCGCGAGATCACCGTTGGCGTCATGGGAGATCGCGCCCTGGCCGTCACCGAGATCAGCGCCGACGCCGGCGCGTTCTACGATTACGAGAGCAAATACGCCGAGGGCGGCTCGCGCCACCAGATCCCTGCCTCCATCCATCCCGACACCTACGCTCGGGCGTTGGACGTGGCGGTGGCCGCGCATCGGGCGCTCGGCTGCCGCGGTGCCAGCCGGGCCGATTTCCGACTGGACGAGACCGAGGACGGCCCAGGCCGCCTCGTGCTGCTCGAGGTCAACACCCAGCCCGGCCTCACGCCCACCAGCCTGTTGCCGGAACAGGCCGCCTATCAGGGCATCGGCTTTCCCGAGCTGTGCGCCTGGATGGTGGAGAATGCCGCATGTCGCGCATAGACCCGCCGGCCCGGCTACGCTCGCCGGCCAAGGCCCCACCCCCGTTGCATGCACGGCGGCCGTCGCGCGCGGTGTTGTTCTGGCGCCGCCGCAACAAGATGGTGTGGCCCGCGCTGGTCGGGGTCGCGCTGCTGGTGGTGGTGCTGGCCGGCGTGTCGGTGGTGCGCAGCTTCAACTCGGGCAATTCGGTCGCCGGCCTGCCGGACCGGCTCGGCATCGGCGGTGGTCTCCTGGTGCAGGACATCCGCATCGAAGGCCGCGAGAAGACGCCGGAAAACGTCCTGCGCACTGCGCTCGGCGTTTCCAAGGGTGACAAGCTGCTCGGCTTCTCGCTCGAGGCCGCCCGCGCCCGTGTCGAGAAGCTCACCTGGGTGCAGCACGCCACCGTCGAACGGCATCTGCCAGGCACCATCGTCGTCAAGCTGGAGGAGCGGCGGCCGTTCGCGGTCTGGCAGAACGGCGGCAAGTTCCAGTTGATCGATCGCGGCGGCGACGTCGTCGTGCAGCAGGACCCTGGCAAGGATGCCGACGCCTTCAAGACGCTGCCGCTCGTCGTCGGCGCCGGCGCACCGGAAGCCGCGGCATCGCTGCTCGACGACCTCGCTACCCTGCCGGCGCTGCGCTCCCGCGTGGTCGCCGCCGTCCGGGTCGGCGAGCGGCGCTGGAACCTGCATCTGAGCAACGGTGCCGACGTGCTGCTACCCGAGGGTGCCGAAGGCCCGGCCATGACCCGGCTGATGGAGCTCCAGACCAGCCAGTCATTGCTGGATCGTCCGTTGCAGGTGGTCGACATGCGGCTGCCGGACCGGCTCGTGGTACGCGCGATTGGCGCAGCCTCAACGCCGGCCCCAACGGGAAAGAAGCCGTCATGAACGACGTCGCACGACGCCGCATGTCTCCCGTTCTCGCCAAGGAGCCGGAGCCCGACCTGTTGGAAAAGCTGAGTTCCGCCGGCCCGCCGGACCCGCCGGATGCGGCGCCGCGCACCCGTTCGGCCCGTTCCGGCACCTTTGGCGTGCTCGACGTGGGCAGCACCAAGGTCTGCTGCATGATTGGTCGCACCGATCCGGATGGCGTCATCCGAATCATCGGCTCCGCCTTGCGCGCCTCCCGCGGTGTGCGTGCCGGCGGCATCGTCGACCTCGATGCGGCGTCTCAGGCGATCGCCGGCGTGGTGGCAGAGGCCGAAGACAAGGCTGGCCAGCGCATCGAACACTACCTGGTCAACCTGTCCTGCGGTCAGCCGGAGAGCCGGCTCTACACGGTGGAGTGGCCGGTCGGCGGGCGCGCGGTGACGGAACACGATCTGCGCCGGGTCGTACAGGAAGGCGGCCGCCGGGCGCTGATCACCGGGCGCGAGATCATCCACGTGGTGCCGCTGATGTTCGCGGTCGACGAGACCCAGGGGGTCTCGGACCCGCGGCGCATGCACTGCGACCAGTTGCGCGCCAAGCTGCACGTGATCGATGCGGCCTCGTCGGCGGTGCACAACCTCATCGCCACCATCGGTCGCTGCAAGCTGCAACTCGAGGAACTTGTCAGCGCGCCGCTCGCTTCGGGTCTGGCGACGCTGGTCGAGGACGAGCGCCAACTCGGCACCACGGTGATCGACATGGGCGGCGGCACGACCGGCATGGCGGTGTTCAGCGAGGGCCAACTTCTGCACACCGCGCATCTGCGAATCGGCGGGCTCCACATCACCAAGGACATCGCCCAAGGCCTATCCACGCCGCTGGCCCAGGCCGAACGGCTCAAGACGCTCTACGGCAGCGCCCAACCCAGCCCGGACGACGAGCGCGAGATGCTGCCGATCTCGCTCGTCGGTGAAGAGGAGCACGACGTTCATAAGATTCCGCGCAGCAAGGTCATCAGCATCATCGTTCCACGCCTGGAAGAGACGTTTGAGATGGTTCGAGCCCAGCTCGACGCTGCCGGCATCGCCCGGGAAGCAGGTCATCGAGTCGTGCTGACCGGCGGCGCCAGCCAGATGCCCGGCCTGCGCGACATGGCGACTCGGATCCTGGGCGGCCAGGTCCGCCTGGGCAAACCAGCCCATTTGCGCGGTCTTCCCGACTTCGCCGCCGGCCCGGCCTTCGCCACCTCGTCCGGGCTGCTCGCCTGGGCGTCCGGTTCGGGCCGCCACCTTGCCGACATCAAGCTCGAGGAGGACGGGGCGCCGACGTTACTCGCCCGAATTGTGAAATATATCGGAGACCGACTGTAATCGCAGCGACGACTCCTGTAGCCTGTGCCATATCTTCACCATCCAAGCCCGTGAGGGAAAAATTTCACCATGACGCTGCATATAATTGTTCCGAAGAACAACCACACCGACTTTACGCCCCGCATCACTGTCGTGGGCGTTGGTGGCGGCGGGACCAACGCCGTCGATAATATGATCGCGCTCAACTTGCAGGGCGTCGATTTCGTGGTTGCCAATACGGACGCGCAACAATTGCAGCATAGCCGTGCGGATCGCCGGGTTCAGCTCGGGCCGCATCTGACGCAGGGCCTTGGCGCCGGTGCCAAGCCGGAAATCGGCCGCGCCGCTGCCGAAGAGGCCGCCGACGAGCTGATGCACTGCCTCGACGGCACGCACATGGTCTTCATCACCGCCGGCATGGGCGGCGGCACCGGCACCGGTGCGGCTCCCGTCATCGCCCGCATGGCCCGCGAGCGCGGCATCCTGACCGTCGGCGTCGTCACGAAGCCATTCACCTTCGAGGGCGGCCGCCGCACCAAGTCGGCCGAGGCCGGCATCCTCGAGCTGCAGCAATACGTCGATACGCTGATCGTCATCCCGAACCAAAACCTGTTCCGCCTGGCCAATGACCGCACTGGCTGGAAAGAAGCGTTCAAGATGGCCGACAACGTCCTCTACATGGGCGTCCGCGGCGTGACCGACCTGATGATGGCGCCGGGCTTGGTGAACCTCGACTTCGCCGACATCCGCACCGTGATGGCCGAGATGGGCAAGGCGATGATGGGCACCGGCGAGGCCGAGGGCGAAGACCGCGCCGTCCGCGCCGCCGAGGCCGCCATCAGCAACCCGTTGCTCGAGGACACCTCCATGTCCGGCGCGCGCGGCCTGCTGATCAACATCACTGGCGGCGACGACATGACGCTGTTCGAGGTCGACCAGGCTGCCAACCGCGTCCGCCAGGAAGTCGCCGACGACGCCAACATCATCTTCGGCTCCGCCGTCGACGAGAACTTGACCGGCAAGGTGCGCGTCTCGGTGGTCGCCACCGGAATCGACATGGGCGTCAACGTCGAGGCCAAACGGCCGCAGCTCGTGGCTGTCGGCAATGGCGGCATGATCCCGGTGATCTCCAGCGGCTATGTCCCGCAAAGCTCTGGCACGCAATCCGCGCCGATGGCCGAGACCCGCTTCAACCCGTCTCCGGTGCTGGTGCCGCGCCAGGTTCCGGTCGAGCCGGGCTACGCCCAAGCGACCCACGCCCAAGCGACCCACGCCCAAGCGACTCACGCACAGCCGAGCCACCCCCAGCAAAGCCATCTCCAGCCGATCCAGGCTCAGGCGCCGCAGGCCCAGCCTGCTGAGCCGGCCTATGAACCGGCGCCGATTCGTCCCGTGACCGCGTTCAAGCCGCTGCCGATGCCGGCAAGCAACCGGCCCGCCTATGCGGCCGAGGAGCATGCGCAGTACACCGCGCCGGCACCCGCCCCCCTGCCCATGTCAGCCGCACCTGCCCCGAGCCCGATATCGGCAGGCCGCAGCCTGTTCGGCATGATGACGCGCTCGATGCGTCGTTCGCCGCAGCCGGAGCCGACTGAGCCGCAGCGCGCCGAACCGAGCTTCTCGCCCGACACCGTGCCGGCAGCGCAGCAGCCGCACGGCAATGGCAGTGACGACGCCTTGGAAATCCCGGCCTTCCTACGTCGCCAAAGCTCCAACAAGGAGTAAACGTTAACAACGCTTTACAGCGTAATACTCAGAAACATTGTTTGTATTGGGCGCCTCGATCAACTCCGTTAAGGAAAGATCGAGGCGCTTTCGTTTGAGGGTGCCGCGAATGTGCCGAGGGCGGCGCGGAGAGAAGTGATGGACGGTTTTCTACCTTTGGCGGCAAGCCTCGAGACCGTGTCGTCGCCCGTCATGCACAAGCGGACGTTGCGGAGCGCGATCGGATGCCGCGGCATCGGCCTGCATACCGGCCGCATTGTCGAGGTCACGCTCCTGCCCGCCGCCGAGGGCACCGGGATCGTCTTCCGCCGCACCGATCTGGGCGTCGACATTCCTGCGCGGTTCGATGCGGTGTGCGACACCAGGCTTTGCACGATGCTGGCGGCACCGGGTCGCGCCGACGCGACGGTCGGAACCATCGAGCATCTGATGGCGGCCTTGTCCGCCGCTGGCGTCGCCAACATCGTTGTCGCCGTGGATGGGCCTGAGTTGCCGGTATTGGACGGATCGTCCGAGCCGTGGGTGTTCCTGCTGGAGTGCGCCGGTGTCGTCGATCAGGACGCGTCGGTGTTCGCCATCGAAGTGCTCCGCACCGTTCGGGTCGAGGATGGTCGCGCCTTCGCCGAGTTGCGGCCCGGTGCTGCCGACTGCCTCGAGATCAGCATGGCAATTGATTTCCCGGCCGCCTGTATCGGGCGCCAGACCTTGTCGCTCGCCATGCGCGGCGATGCGTTCCGCGAGGTCGCCCGTGCGCGCACCTTCGCGCAGGCCCATGAGATCGCCGGACTGCGCGCGGCGGGCTTGGCCCAGGGCGGCACCCTCGACAACGCCATCGTCGTCGATGGCGACAAAGTGCTCAATCCAGCCGGCCTGCGCATGACCGACGAGTTCGTGCGGCACAAACTTCTCGACGCGGTCGGTGACCTGGCGCTAGCCGGCCCTCTCCGCGGCCGCTTCATCGGCAACCGTTCCGGTCATGCCTTGAACAACCAGGTGCTCCACGCATTGTTCGCCGACGCCGCCAATTGGCGACTGGTCCGCGCCGACGGCATGGGGTGGCTGCGCGAGGCGGCCTGACGGAACTATTTGGGTAACGCCGGCCTATGGTATAAGCCGCGCGCCATGAGACACTCCGTCCGCTTCGCCGCCATCGCCGCCACCTTGATACTGCTTCAAGGGTGCGAGACGCTGAACTCCATCAATCCCTGGAGCGGCAAG
>JBPBQE010000395.1:0-16891 GCA_050954595.1 Janthinobacterium lividum
GGTCGTGGACGAGGATGAGATTTTGGAACAGGTAGTCGTATCCGGCATCGCATACTCCCGCGACGAAGCGCGCATTACGCTGCGCCACGTGCCAGATCGGCCGGGCGTCGCCGCCGCGATCTTCGGGCCGCTATCGGCGGCCAACGTCAACGTCGACATGATCGTTCAGAGCGTCTCGGCCGAGGGCACTACCGACATGACGTTCACCGTGGGCCGCACCGACCTTCCGCGCGCCGAGCAGATCCTGGCGGAGCGGAGCGCCGAGATTGCCGCGGCTGCGGTGCTGACGGACTCCGACGTCGCCAAGATCAGCGTCGTCGGCGTCGGCATGCGTAGTCACGCCGGCATCGCCAACACGATGTTTTCGACCCTAGCCGCCAAAGGGATCAACATCCAAGTTATCTCGACCAGCGAGATCAAGGTCAGTGTGCTGATCGGTGCCGAATACACCGAGTTGGCCGTGCGTGCGCTGCACACGGCCTACGGGCTCGATGCCTGATACGCTTCAGTCCGACCTCGCATCCGACGCTGTAGCGTCGGACGCGCTGGCTCGGGCTGAATTCGACCGGCTTTCGGTGCGCGGCCGGGCCTTCCTGGGCACGCGGTACGCCATTCTAGGCGGCGCGATGAGCTGGCTCAGCGAGCGCCACCTTGTCTCCTCGATCTCCAACGCCGGCGGGTTCGGCGTCATCGCCTGCGGTTCGATGCGCCCTGCCGCACTCGCCGCCGAGATCGCCGCCACACAGGCGCTGACCGACCGGCCATTCGGCGTCAACCTGATCACTATGCATCCGGATCTGCTCGACCTGATCCGCGTTTGCCGTGAGGCCCAGGTCGGGCATGTGGTGCTGGCGGGCGGGTTGCCGCGAGGTGAGGCGGTGCGGGCGGTCAAGGAGGCGGGGATGCGCCTGATCTGCTTCGCGCCGGCGTTGGTGCTGGCCAAGCGGCTGATCCGCGGCGGGGTCGATGCGCTGATCATCGAGGGCTCGGAGGCGGGCGGGCATATCGGCCCGGTCTCGCTCGGCGTGCTCGCGCAGGAGATCCTGCCCTACATCGACGAGGTTCCTGTGTTCGTGGCCGGCGGCATCGGCCGCGGCGAGGCGTTGCTCGCCTTTCTCGAGATGGGCGCGGCCGGCGCACAGGTCGGCACCCGGTTTGCCGCAGCGAGCGAGAGCATCGCGCATCCGAACTTCAAGCAGGCATTCATCGGCGCCCGCGCCCGCGACGCGCTGCCGAGCGTTCAGCTCGACCCACGCTTTCCCGTCATTCCGGTCCGTGGCCTGGCCAATCACGGCACGGAACGCTTCATGGCGCACCAGGCCGACGTGATCGCGCAGGTGCTGTCCGGCGCCATCACCCGCGAGCAGGGACAGCTCTCGATCGAGCATTTCTGGGCCGGTGCGCTGCGACGCGCGGTGATCGACGGCGACGTCGAGAACGGCTCGCTGATGGCCGGTCAATCCGTCGGCATGGTGAGTGCCGAGCAGCCGGTGGCGGACATCATCGGTGAACTCGTCGACCAGGCGTGCGACGTGCTCTCGCGCCGAGCGACGGGTCGCACCGCCCGGCTCGTCTGATGGCGGGAAGCCGCCGCCTGTTGGCCCGGCTTCGCGCGTTGATGGCGGCCAGCGCCGACGGGCCTCCCGGCGGTCGCGATGCGCTGAACGCCCTGGCGCAGCTGATCGGGGCCGAGATGACGGCAGCGGTGTGCGCCATCTATGCCATGCGCTCCGGTGACGTGCTCGAATTGGCCGCGACGATGGGGCTGCGGCAGGAGGCGGTCGGGCGCACCCGGCTGCGCGTCGGCGAGGGCATCGTCGGCATCGCGGCAGCGACGGGCACGGTGCAGAACCTGCCGGACGCGCAAAGTCATCCGGCCTTCGCCTACCGGCCCGAAACCGGTGAGGAGATCTTCGCCTCGTTGCTGGCGGTGCCGCTGCGCCGCGCCGGGCGCACACTGGGCGTCCTGACCGTGCAGGACCTGCTGCCGCGCCGTTACACCGATGACGAGGTCGACGGGCTCGAGACGGTGGCGATGCTGCTGGCCGAATTGTTGGCCGCAAGTGGCGTGACCGATGCCGCGGACGGGCTCGGCAGCGTGCTGCCACGGCAATTCGACGCGTCGCCGATCGCGCCGGGTTTGGTGATCGGTCCGGTGGTGCTGCACGGCATGGGCGCGCCGGTGCGGCGGTTGCTGGCCGAGGATCCGCAGGTGGAGATGGCCCGCATTACGGCGGCAGCGGCGTCGATCCAAAAGACGCTGGACGAGTTGATCGACTCCAGCCGGCCCGACGACGACGACGCGCGCGAAGTGCTGGAGGCGACGCGGCTGGTGTCAGCCGACGAGGGATGGCTGCGCCGGGTCGCCGAGGCGGCCAAGAGCGGTCTGTCGGCAGAAGCAGCGGTGCATCGGGTGTCGTATCAGGTCCGCGAGCGGATGCGCCGCATCCAGGACCCGTATCTGCGCGAGCGGTTATCTGACCTCGAGGAGATGGCCGAGAGGATGCTGGCCGCACTCGATGGCGGTGAGGCGCCCTTGGCGATCCCGCAGGGTGCGATCTTGCTCGCTCGTCGGCTGGGTCCGGCGCAACTGCTCGAATGGCATGCGCGCGGGATCGGTGGCGTGGTGATCGAGGAAGGCAGCAATGCCGGGCATGCCGCGATCCTGGCGCGCGCGCTCGGGCTGCCGGCGCTGGGCGGCGCGACAGGGATGCTCGAGGCGGTCGAGAATGGCGACGAGGCGATCCTCGACGCCGACGAGGGGCAGCTCATCCTCCGTCCGGCGCCGGAGGTGCGTGCCAGCTTCCAGCAGGCGTTGCTGATCCGGCAGGAGATCGAGGCGGGCTTCGCCGCCCAGCGCTCGCTGCCGGCCCGCAGCAAGGATGGCGTGCGCCTGCACCTTCAGCTCAACGTCGGGCTGGCGCGCGAGATGGAGCAGCTCGACAATACCGGGGCGGACGGCATCGGCCTGTTCCGCACCGAGATCGCCATGCTGGCCCGCGGCGAGGTCGCCGACGTGCCGGAGCAGGCGGCGCTGTATGCCCGCGTGCTGGATGCCGCCGGCGATCGGCCGGTGCGGTTCCGCACGCTGGACCTCGGCGGCGACAAGATGCTCAAGGGCGCTCCGCCCCAGGTCGAGGAGAACCCGGCCATGGGCTGGCGCAGCCTGCGGATCGGGCTCGATCGGCCCGCCATGCTGCGCCGCCAGTTGCGCGCCCTGTTGCTGGCAGCCGGCGGGCGCAAGCTGTCGATCATGTTCCCCATGGTCGCAACCGTGGCCGAGTTCCGCGCCGCCAAGAGCCTGCTGTTCACCGAGGCTGCCCGCGTGCGCCCCTCACCGATCGAACTGAGCGTCGGCAGCATGATCGAAGTGCCGGCGCTGTTGTTTCAATTGCCGGCGCTGATGGCTGAGGCCGACTTCGTCTCGATCGGGTCGAACGACCTGCTGCAGTTCCTGTTCGCGGCCGACCGTGGCACGCCGGCGCTGGCCAACCGCTACGACCTGCTCTCCGCCCCGGTGCTCGATGCGCTGGAACGCGTGGTGGAGGCGGCGCGCAAGGAGAACGTCGAAGTCTCGGTTTGTGGCGAGCATGCGTCGCGCCCACTCGACGCCATGGTGCTGGCCGCGATCGGCATCACGACGCTGTCGATGCCGGCACCGAGCTTGCTGCGGTTGAAGTCGATGCTCGCGCAGGTCGATCTGGTGGCGTTGCGCGAGGTGCTGACGGCGCTGCGACGCACGCAGGCCGGGCCGGCCAGCTTGCGCGAGCCGATCGCCTCGTGGGCGCGTGAGCATGATCTCCGTTTCTGAGGCGATCGGCGTTGAAGAACGGTTGCCGGCGTTGGCAAGTCGGGCGTTCCGGGCTAGACGACGCGACCGATTGGCCGATCGTTCGATCACCGTGTGTCACGATCCGTCATGAACCGTCATCCAGGTAGTATCCGATGGAAGTTCGCAGACCCGAGTTCAACGAGGCGCGGGCGATGATGTCGGCCTCCGAGAGTGGCGACACCTGTGCATCCCGCGTGGGGGCCGAGTTGCGCGCCGCACGACTTCGTCTGGGTTGGACGCTCGAGGAAGTCGCACAAGGCTTGCGCATCCGCCTGCCGTTTCTCGAAGCCATCGAAGAGGGGCGCATCGGCGACCTGCCCGGGTCGGCTTACGCCGTCGGCTTCGTGCGGACCTACGCCAACTCCCTCGGGCTGGACCCGGACGAGGTCGCCCGACGGTTCCGCGCGGAAGGCCATGAGGTAAACCGCAAGACCGAGCTCGCCTTTCCGGCCCCCGTGCCGGACCGTGGGGTCCCGGCCGGGGCCGTGGTCCTGCTCGGGTTGATCCTGGCGATCGGCGCTTACGCGGTCTGGTATCGGGTGTCGCCGGTGCGGCATGACGAACCCACCATCTCGGCGGTGCCGGAGCGGCTTGCCCCGTTGGCGGAGAACGTCGCGCCGAGCCATGTCTCGCCGCAGGTCGCCTCCATCCTGCCGCCGCCGACGCAAACGGTGGGCAGCCCGGCACCAGCCGTGACGCTGCCGTCCGCGCCGTCGCCGCTCGTCACCATCCCGGTGCCGGTCCCCGTGCCGGTCACGCTGACGCCGACACCGTTGGTCAATCCGTCGACATCTGCGCCGACCGCCGACGCGGCCGATGCCAGCCGCGTCATGCTGAAGTTCAAAGCGAATTCGTATGTCCAGGTCCGCGAGAAGCAGGGCTCGGTGTTGCTCAACCGGGTCATGCGGGCCGGCGAGAGCTGGCCGGTTCCCAAGCAGCCCAACCTCGTCATGACGACCGGCAACGCCGGCGGCACCGACATCGTGGTCGATGGCGTGGCGGCCGCACCGCTGGGCGCGAGCGGTGTGGTGCGTCGGGATATCTCGCTCGAACCGGACAGCATCAAGCTGCCGCCGGGCGTGAAGTTGCCGCCGCAGCCGCGTCAGCAGTAGAAGCAGGGCGACGCCGGTCCTATCTGGAGCCCGAGGAGTTCAGCATGATGTATCGCGCGTATCAGCAGATCGAGCGTCGCAAGTCGCGGCAGATCCATGTCGGATCGGTTCCGGTGGGCGGCGACGCGCCGATCACGGTGCAGACCATGACCAACACGCTGACCACGGATGTGGCGGGCACGGTGGCGCAGATCCGCACCTCGGAAGAGGCCGGGGTCGATATCGTGCGCGTGTCCTGTCCGGACCAGGAGAGCGCGTTCGCGCTGAAGGACATCGTGCGCCAGGTGAAGGTGCCGATCGTGGCGGACATTCATTTCCATTATAAGCGGGCGATCGAGGCGGCGCAGAGCGGCGCGGCCTGCCTCAGGATCAACCCGGGCAATATCGGCAGCGCCGACCGGGTGCGCGAAGTCGTGCAGGCGGCGCGGGATCATGGCTGCTCGATGCGGATTGGCGTGAACGCCGGGTCGCTGGATCGGCATCTGCTGGAAAAATACGGCGAGCCGAACCCGGAGGCGCTGGTCGAGAGCGCGCTTGAGCACGCCAAGATCTTGCAGGACCACGACTTCCACGAGTTCAAGATCAGCGTGAAGGCGTCCGACGTGTTCATGGCGGTCGCGGCCTATCAGCAACTGGCCGAGCAATGTGACCATCCGCTGCATATCGGCATCACGGAAGCCGGGTCGAAGCGGGCAGGGACGGTGAAGTCTTCCATCGGGCTCGGCAGCCTGCTCTGGGCCGGGATCGGCGACACCTTGCGGGTCTCGCTGTCGGCGCTGCCGGAGGAAGAGGTGCTGGTTGGCTGGGACCTGCTGAAGTCGCTGGGGCTGCGGCATCGCGGGGTGAAGATCATCTCCTGCCCGTCCTGCGCACGGCAAGGCTTCAACGTGATCGACACGGTGCAGAAGCTCGAGGATCGGCTGCAGCACATCAAGACGCCGCTGACCCTGTCCATCATCGGCTGCGTCGTGAACGGACCCGGCGAGGCGCTGATGACCGACCTCGGTGTCACCGGCGGCGGCAACGGGCGGCACATGGTGTATGCGGCCGGCAAGACCGACCACACGATGGATGGCGGCGACATGATCGAGCACATCGTCGAACTGGTCGAGCGCAAGGCCGAGGCGCTGGCGGCAGAGGCGCCGCCCGCCGTGGCCGTCGCGGCGGAGTAGGACGGTGGGCTGCTAGCCCACCAGGAAGGAACGAACTTGGCAGAAGCGTTACAACCGGTTCGTGGCACGCGCGACCTGATCGGCGACGAGCAACGGCGCCATGCCCATGTGATCGAGACGGCTCGGCGCGTGGCCGGGCTGTATGGACTCGAGGAATGGGCGACGCCGATCTTCGAGGAAACACGCGTCTTCGCCCGCACGCTGGGCGACACGTCGGACGTGGTCACCAAGGAGATGTACACCTTCGACGATCGCGGCGGCGACAGCGTGACGCTGCGGCCGGAGAACACTGCGGGCGTGTGTCGGGCGTTGCTGAGCAACGGGCTGACGCAGTCACTGCCGCAGAAGGTGTTCTACGCCGGGCCGATGTTCCGCTACGAGCGGCCGCAAAAGGGGCGCTATCGGCAGTTCCACCAGATCGGGGCGGAACTGATCGGGGCGCCGGAACCGCTGGCCGACGCGGAGATCATCGCGCTGGGATGGCATATCCTGACGGCGTTAAGCATCGCGGACAGTGTGGTGCTGGAACTCAACACGCTCGGGGATGCCACCAGCCGCGACGCCTACCGGGCGGACCTGGTGAGCTATTTCACCCGACACAAAGACAAGCTCTCCTCCGACAGCCTGACCCGGCTGGAGCACAATCCGTTGCGCATTCTCGACAGCAAGGACGAGGGCGACAAGGCCTTGGTGCTCGACGCGCCAACGATCCAGCCATCGCTGACGCCTGAGGCGGCAGCGTTCTACGACGGGCTCAAGACGCATCTGGGCCGGTTCGGCGTCCCGTTCCGAGAGAACCCGCGCATCGTGCGGGGCCTGGATTATTACAGCCACACGGCGTTCGAGTTCGTCACTGATCAACTCGGGGCACAGGGCACCGTCATGGGTGGTGGCCGCTATGACGGGCTGATGCAGCAGATGGGTGGTCCGGCGATCCCGGCGGTCGGTTGGGCCGCCGGTGTCGAACGCTTGTCGATGCTTCTGGCCGCGCCGCCGGTCAAGCCGGCACCGGTCAGCATCGTGCCGATCGGCGGGGCAGACGAGGAGGCCGCGGCGTTGGATGCGATGCAGGTGCTGCGCCAGGCTGGGATAGCGGCCGAGATGTCGTATCGCGGCAACACCAAGAAGCGGATGGAGCGGGCCAATCGTATCGGCGCCCGCGCGGCGGTGATCATCGGCAGCGACGAATTGGCCAAGGGCGTCGTGCAACTGCGCGACTTCGTCGGCGGAGCGCAGGAGGAGGTCACGCTGGACCACCTCGTGGAGCGGTTGCGGTGAGCGCGACACTCGACAATCGGCTCGACATGATCGTCGGGCGCGCCGCCGAGTTGCGGGCGATGCTGAGCGAGGGGCTTGGGGGCGACGGCTTCTCAAAAGCCAGCAAGGAGTTGGCCGAGATCGAGCCGGTGGTCGAGCGGATCGGCGAATTGCGAGCCGCCGAGCGGGCGCAGGACGAGGCAGAGGCCATGATGGCCGATCCGGAGATGAAGGCGCTCGCGGAAGCCGAGCTATACGATCTCAAGGAACGGCTTCCGATGTTGCGGCAGGAGATCCGGCTGGCGCTGTTGCCGAAGGACGAGGCGGATGCACGCAGCGCAATCCTGGAAGTGCGTCCGGCGGCGGGGGGCGACGAGGCCGGGCTGTTCGCGGCCGAGCTGTTCCAGATGTATCAGAAATACGCCGTGGCCAACGGGTGGCGGGTCGAGGTGCTCGACTATTCCGACAACGAGTTGGGCGGGATCAAGGAAGCGGTGGCCGAAGTCACCGGGCGTAACGTGTTCGCGCGGTTCAAATACGAGAGCGGCGTGCATCGGGTGCAGCGTGTGCCGGCGACCGAGAGCCAGGGGCGCATCCATACCTCGACGGTGACGGTTGCGGTGTTGCCGGAGGCAGAGGAGGTCGACGTCGAGATCAACGAAAGCGACCTGCGGATCGACGTTTATCGGGCGTCCGGCGCCGGCGGGCAGCACGTCAACAAGACGGAAAGCGCGGTGCGGATCACGCATGTGCCGTCGGGCGTGGTGGTGGCGATGCAGGAGGAGCGGAGCCAGCACAAGAACCGCGCCAAGGCGATGAAGATCCTGCGCAGCCGCCTGTATGAGGTGCAGCGCTCGCGCGAGGCGGCGGTGCGGGCGGCGGATCGCAAGGGGCAGGTCGGCACTGGCGACCGCAGCGAGCGGATACGGACGTATAATTTCCCGCAGGGGCGCGTGTCGGACCATCGCATCGGGCTGACGCTGCACAGCATCGACAAGGTGATGCAGGGCGACTTGGACGAGATCATCGATCGCTTGACCGCCGAGGACCAGGCGGCCCGGCTTGCCGCCCAGGAGTAAGTGGCGCTCACCGTCCGGACCGCGCTGACCGAAGGCGCCGCACTTCTGTCGGAGGCTGGGATCGAGAGCCCGCGGTTCGAGGCGCGGTTGATGCTCGAAGCGGTGAGCGGGCTGGATCGGGCGTCGTTGCTGCGGGAGCCGGAGCGGGAGATCGATGCCGAGGCGTTTCACCGGGTGATCGCGCGGCGGGCGGCGCGCGAACCGCTGGCCTACATCCTCGGCTGGCAGGAGTTCTGGAGTCTGCGGTTCGCGGTCTCGCCGGCCACGTTGATTCCGCGGGGCGACAGCGAAACGCTGATCGAGGCGGCCCTAGCCGCGCGGCCAAGGGGTGTCGCTCGCGTACTCGATCTGGGGACGGGCACCGGGTGCCTGTTGCTGGCCGCGCTGTCGGAGATGCCGGCGGCCTGGGGGGTTGGGGTCGATCGAAGCCCGGCGGCGGCGGCCCTGGCTCGGAGCAATGCCGAGTCTCTCGGGCTGAGCGGACGCTGCGCGATGGTGGCAGCCGATTGGGCCGCCCCGATCGCTGGGCGATTTGACCTCGTGTTGAGTAATCCGCCGTATATCGAAAGTGCTGACATCGCCGGGTTGATGCCGGAGGTGGCGTTGTTCGAGCCTGGTAGTGCGCTGGATGGCGGGGTGGACGGGTTGGGAGCCTATCGCATCATCATCGGCTCGTTGGATCTGCTGTTGGCGCCGGGAGGGCTGGCCGTGCTGGAGGTTGGGATCGGGCAGCATGTCGCGGTGAGGGCGCTGGCGCTGGTGGCCGGGTTCGCCACGGTCGCTTTTCGGGCTGATCTTGGCGGGATCGTGCGAGCGGTGTCGATCGAGCGCTGAGGCTTGTTACGTCGGGGTCGATGCGTTACTGACAACTCACGGTCTTTCGAGGCCGAGAGATCCTTGAGGCGGTCGGACGATCGGCGCCGATGGATCACCCACCGCCGCAGCTTCGAGCGCGCCGCTTGCCGGGCGCATCCGCCTGGCGGCTACTGTTAGGATCATCCTTGTGGCAATGAATATGAAGCGGGTGCGAGGCCGCAACCATCGTGGCGGGAGCGGCGGTGGCGGCGGTGGTGGTGGTGGCGGTCCGATCCGGCATCAGAGCGGCAACGTGCCGCTCAACCGCAACCATGTGTTCGACAGCATCGGCCCGGACCTGCGGGTACGAGGCACGTCGCAGCAGTTGTTCGAGAAGTATCTGCAACTGGGGCGGGACGCGACCAGCAGCGGCGACCGCGTGATGGCGGAGAGCTACTTCCAGCATGCCGAGCATTATTTCCGCATCCTGAACGCTATGAACCTCGCTGCGGCATCCCAGCAGGGTGGTCAGCAAGGCGGGCAACAAGGCCAGCAAAACCAGGGCTACGGCCGGCGCAGCGAGTCCAACATGGATTCCAACTCCGACGCACCCGAGGAGCAGGATGACGAGCCGACCGGAATGGGCGAGCAGCCCGCCGAGTCGCGTGAGCGTGAAATCCCGATTACCGGGGCACCCTCGGAAGGCTGATTACAGGGCGACGCTCGGCAAAGCTTCGAAGCTCGGCTTAGCAAAGTAATAGCCCTGGATGCGGTAAACGCCGAGGTCTCTCAACGTAGTGACCTCGGCCGTCGTTTCGGCACCTTCAGCGACCAGATTGATGCCGAGTTCGCCGGCCATCCGGACGATGTTGGTGACAATGCAGCGGCGGCGCGCGTCCACATCCAGGCCGCGGACGATGTCCATGTCGATCTTCAGGGTATCGGGCTGAAAGCGGGCGAGCAGATTGAGCCCGGAGAACCCGGCGCCGAAATCGTCGATCGCAATCCGAAGATCGTTGCGCCGGTATACGTCGAAAATCTGCTCCAATAGCGGTACGTCGACGATCTTCTCGTTCTCGGTCAGTTCGAGGACGATGCGATCATTGGGCAGGTGGTGGCGCTTTGCAGCCGCAAGAGTGGCACGGACGCAGTTCTCGGGGCGATACATCGCGCCTGGAATGAAGTTGATGGATAACTTGGCCCCGGACTCGATGATGCCGAGCCGCGACGCCAGTTCGATGGCTTTGACGCGACAGGACTGGTCGAACGCGTAGCGGTTCAGCGGCGTCACTTGCGATAGGACGCTGAAGGCGGATTGGTTGGCGGGCCCGCGAACCAAGGCTTCGTAGGCGTAGATCTGGCGCAGCCGTAGGTCCACGATGGGCTGGAATGCCATCGTGAACTCGAACGGCGGAGCGATCCCGTCGGCACAATCGCCGCAAGCCCGCGGCCGGGTGATGGGGAAAGCGTCTGCCAAATCTGCCATAGTAACCAGGATGTGGATGGCCGCCACTATGCGCGGCAATTACTAACGAGATGTCAACGAGCGGACCGATTGAGTGCTGCGGCAAGCTGGCGGGCTTCGACATCTGGGAGCAGGTTGCGGCGGATGAACAGGTCGATCAGGACCAGGTTGACGTTGAACTTGAAGTCGTCGGTGTCGCGGACCCGCTCGAGGACGCGGGTGAGGGGCCACAGCTCGAACGCTTCCACCTCGCCATCCGACGGTGTCGGTTCGAAGCTCGCGGGCAGGTCGAGGTCGTAGCAGTGGAGCGTGTCGCGACGCAGGCCCTCGTCCCGCTCGGTGGCGTATTGGACGCGCCCTGCCTGTCGGGCCGTAGCAGCCAGGGCTGGCGGCAGGCCGGCCTCCTCGCCGGCTTCCTTGACCACGGTGGCAGCAACGGTGTCGCCGGCAGCGACGCCGCCGGCGACGAGATGATCCAACTTGCCGGGATCGAGCGGTTTGTCGCGGGAGCGGCGGGCGACCCAGAGCTGATCGCCGACCAGTCCGTTCAGATGGATGCCGACCGCGCCGATGCCGAATTTCGGCAGTGCGCCGCGGTCGATGCGGGCGAGGGAGGGGCCGTCCGCATTAGCGCGAACGTCGAAGGCCTCGCCGCGCCAGCGAAATAGGCCGGACGCCGCCAGCGCGCGCATGACCGGGTCGATCTGATCGGGGCTGAACGCCAGGCCTGCTTCGTCGAGCAGGGCGCCGTGACGGGCGGCGGCTTCGGCATGGGCGGGAAGCACCCAACCGACATGCTGACCGGATACCCATACGCGCCATCGGCCGCCGGGAAGGGTCGCATTGTTGCAGGCGTGGATGTGGCGGATCAGTTCCATTCCACCGAGCTTATACCCTGGATGCAGCGCCGTGCCTTCACGTCGGCGGGGTGCAGCGCCACATAGCGGTTCATGAGTTCTACCCAGTTCCAGCCCGACCCGGCCGATGGCCGCACCGGGCTGCAGACGATCCGCTCCCTCCTGCCGTATCTGTGGCCTTCCGGGGCACCCGGCGTGCGCTTCCGCGTCGTGTGCGCCGTGGTGTTCCTGGTCGCGGCCAAGGTGGCGACGGTCTACATCCCGCTGGTCTACAGCCACGCGGTCGATGCGTTGGCCCCCAAGAACAGCATCGTGGCGGTGCCGATCGCGCTGATCGGGGCCTATGCGCTGCTTCGGATTGCGTCTTCCGGTTTCGGCGAGTTGCGCGATGCGGTGTTCGCTTCGGTGCAGCAGCGGACCATTCGCAAGGTGGCGCTGCAGACGTTCGAGCACCTGCACCGGTTGAGCCTGCGCTTCCATCTGGATCGGCAGACCGGCGGGTTGAGCCGCGCGATCGAGCGGGGGACCGCGGGTGTCGAGGCGGTGTTGCGGCTGGCGGTGTTCAACATCCTGCCGACGCTGTTCGAAGTGTTGCTGGTCACGGCGATCTTGTGGCGGATGTTCGACTGGCGGTTCGCGGCGGTGACGTTCGCGGCGGTGTCGCTCTACATCGCGTTCACGCTGCTGTTCACCAACTGGCGGGTGAAGTTCCGGCGGTTGATGAACGAGATGGATAGCGAGGCGCAGACCAAGGCGGTCGATAGCCTGCTGAACTTCGAGACGGTGAAGTATTTCGGCAACGAGGCCCATGAAGCGGCACGCTTCGATGGGGCTCGGGCGCGCTACGAACGGGCGGCGGTCCGGTCGCAGGTGACGCTGAACATGCTCAACCTGGGGCAGGCGCTGATCATCTCGCTGGGGTTGGCGCTGGTGATGCTGATGGCAGCCGACGGGGTGCAGAACGGCACCATGACGGTCGGGCAATTCGTGCTGGTCAATACGTATTTGATGCAGCTGTATCAGCCGCTGAACCTGCTGGGGTTCGTCTACCGGGAGATCAAGCAGGGACTGGTCGACATGGAGTCGATGTTCCGGCTCATGTCGGTTCATCAGGAAGTGTCGGATCGGCCTGCTGCGGCCCGGCTGTCCTCGGCGGGGACGGTGAGCTTCCGTGACGTCCATTTCGGCTACAATCCCAATCGGGACATCCTGAAGGGGGTCAGCTTCACGGTGCCGGCTGGGTCGAAGTTGGCGATCGTGGGGCCGACCGGGGCGGGGAAGAGCACGATCTCGCGGCTGTTGTTCCGGTTCTACGACGTGTCGGCCGGGTCGGTGGAGATCGACGGGCTGGATGTGAGGGAGTTGTCGCAGGAGAGCTTGCGGGCAGCGATCGGCGTGGTGCCGCAGGACACCGTGCTGTTCAACGACACGATCGGCTACAACATCGCCTATGGGCGGCCCGGCGCGACGGCGGAGCAGGTCGAGCGGGCAGCGCGGCTGGCGCAGGTGCATGATTTCATCGAGAGCTTGCCAGAAGGGTATGAGACCCGGGTGGGCGAGCGCGGGTTGAAGCTGTCCGGCGGCGAGAAGCAGCGTGTGGCGATTGCGCGGACGATCCTGAAGGATCCGCAGATCCTGATCCTCGACGAGGCGACCAGCGCGCTGGACAGCCGGACGGAGCAGGAGATCGATGCGGCCTTGCGGCTGGTGTCGGCGAACCGGACGACGCTGGTGATCGCGCATCGGCTGTCGACGGTGGTGGATGCCGACGAGATCATCGTGTTGGAAGACGGACGGGTAGCGGAACGCGGCACGCATGCCGGGTTGCTGGCCGACCGTGGATTATATGCGCGGATGTGGGCGTTGCAGGCGGCGGAAGAAGAGCCGGCCGACGAACGCCAAAAGGAGAGTGTAGCATGACCGAAGATCTTCCTTCCGACCTGAGCCATTCGGGCGCCATCGTCGACAAGGCGATCGAATACATGCTCGGGCAAAACCTCGATTCCGTGGCGGTGGCATCGGCGTTGCTGGGTGGATCGCTGGGGCTGATGGTGCGGAGCATGGGCGACGAGGCGATCGCGCAGGTGTTGAGCAACGCACTGGCGTCGGTGCGTTCGGGCGAGTTGCGCACGGAGATGGGCTCTCGCGCTTGAAGCGCCGGGGCTTGACGCATGGGGGTGGGGCGGGCATAGAGCCCGCCTGAATTGCGCCGGGCCGTCTAGCCCGGCTGCCGTCTATTGAAGGGTTTATCATGTCTCGTCGCTGCCAGTTCACGGGCAAGGGCGTTCAGTCTGGCAACAACGTCAGCCACGCGAACAACAAGAGCCGCCGCCGTTTCCTGCCCAACATGCAGCAGACGTCCATGATGTCCGACATTCTCGGCACGCCGATCCGCCTGCGTCTCACCACGCATGCGATCCGCACGATCGAGCATAACGGCGGTCTCGACTCGTTTCTGCTGACGACAGCGAACCGTGACTTGCCGGAGCCGGCTCAGGTCCTCAAGCGTCGGATCATGCGCTCCAAGATCAAGCGCGACGCGGAAGCTGCCCAGGCCTAACAGCCGTTTTCAAATAGTGTAGCTCCGCGAACGGTCCGTTCGTGTCGCGGAGTTCACGCTGTTTGGTTTGCTTGCAGTAGCCCTGCTTCTCGTAGAAGCGGTGAGCGCGCTCGAAGCGCGTATCGGTCCATAGCTCGAATTCCGACGCGCCTCTCTCGAGCGCGTAATGCTCTGCGGTCTGCAGCAGCGTAGATGCCAGGCCGGTGCCGTGGCGCCCGGGCATGACGTAAACCCGGCAAATCTCCCATCTCTGAATAGTCGACGGGCGCGTGGCGATCATGCCGTCCCCGTCATCGGCTATCCATAGCGCGCCGCTACCGGCTGCGTAGTAGGAGGCGAGGGCGCGCAGGTCAGGCTCATCGGCGTCGACATAGAGTTGGCAATTCTCGTAGTCGGACCAGCACCGCTCGATGAGCGCGATGAAGGCCGGGGCATCGGAGTCCCGGCCGGGCCTGATGACGGCGGACATGGCGCTGTCGGCGTGGTTTAGGAGAGGGCCTTACAGAAGGTCACGATGCGGTCGCAGGCTTCGCGAAGATCGTCGTCGCCGGTGGCGTAGCTGATGCGGACATAGGGCGAGAGGCCGAAGGCAGCGCCGTGGACGATGGCGACGTTGGCCTCTTCCAGCAAGGCCATGGCGAAGTCCTGGTCGGAGTCGATGCGGCGACCACCGGCCGTGGTCTTGCCCAGGCACCCTGCGACATTGGGATACACGTAGAACGCGCCCTCGGGCTTGTGGCAGATCATGCCGGGTGCGCGGTTCAACGCCTCAACGACCAGGTCGCGGCGGCGTTGATAGGCTGCCACCATGGCCGCAACATTGTCCTGCGGGCCGTCCAGCGCGGCGGCAGCGGCGGCTTGACCGACCGAACTGATGCCGGCCGACACATGACCCTGCATAGTGACCATCGCCTTGATCAAGCGCTTCGGCCCAGTCGCGAAGCCGACGCGCCAGCCGGTCATGGCGTAGGTCTTGGACACGCCGGAGACCGTCAGCGTGCGGTCACGCAGCGCCGGCAAGACCGATGCGAGGCTGGCCTGGTGCCGGCCGTCGAACAGGAGGTGCTCGTACATGTCGTCCGACATGATCCAGACTTGCGGGTGACGCAGGAGAACCTCTCCCAGCGCCTTCAGGTCATCCTCGGACGCGGCGGCGCCGGTCGGGTTGTTGGGAAAGTTCAGGATCAGCCACTTGGTGCGTGGCGTGATTGCGGCCTCGAGATCTTCGGGGCGGAGGCGAAAGCCGTTATTCTGCGAACAGGTCACGACGACAGGGGTGCCGCCGACCACCTGGGTCATGAGGGTGTAGGCGCCCCAATACGGTGCGGGGACGATGACCTCGTCACCATCGTCGATCGTGGCCATCAGGGCGTCGAAGATGACGCCCTTGCCGCCGTTGGAGACCATGATCTCGTCCAGCGCGACGTCCAGGCCGTTGTCGCGCTTGAACTTGCGCTGGATGGCGGCCTTGAGGGCCCCGGTGCCATCCTGCGGCGGGTATTTGGTTTGGCCATCCTTGGCGGCTTGGTAGGCGGCTTCGATGGCATGGGCCGGGCTGTCGAAGTCCGGCTCGCCGATGGTCAGCGCGATCACCTGCTTGCCTTCGGCGCGCATGGCCCGGGCACGGATCGTCATGGCGACGGTCGCGGCCGGGGCGAGCCCGTCGAGGCGGTGGGCGAGGGTCGGGGTGATCGCGCTGGAGTCCATGGTGTTACTTTAGGCCCCCGCAGAAATGTTGAATGCGGGTGCAGGCATCTCTCAGGCTTTCGGTATCGGTGGCGTAGCTGATGCGGAAATGGCCGGGGTACATGAAGGCCGCACCGTGCACGGCGGCGACGCCTTCTTCCTCGAGGAGGGCGAGCACGAAGGTCTCGTCATCCTTGATCAGGGTGCCGGCCGGCGAGGTCTTACCGATGCAGCCATGCACGCTCGGGAAGACGTAGAAGGCGCCTTCGGGCGAGCTGCAATGGATGCCGGGCGCGTCGTTGAGCATGCCGACGACGAGGTCACGCCGGGCTTTGTAAACGGCGGTCATCTCTTCGATGAAGCCCTGCGGGCCCGTGAGCGCCTCGACGGCGGCAGCCTGGCTGACGGAGCTGGTGTTGGACGTGCTCTGCGATTGCAGCTTGTCCATCGCCTTGATCAGCGCCTTGGGGCCGCCGGCGAAGCCGATGCGCCAGCCGGTCATGGCATAGGCCTTGGAGCAGCCGTTCATGGTGATGGTACGGTCGCGCAGCTTGGGCTCGACCTGGACGATCGTGGCGGGCTGGAAGCCGTCATAGACCAGCTTGTCGTAGATATCGTCGGTCAGGATCAGGATGTCGGGGTGCCGCAGCAGCACGTCGCAGATAGCCCGGAGGTCTTCGGCCGAGTAGGCCGCGCCGGTCGGGTTACAGGGCGAGTTCAGCATGAACCACTTGGTCTTCGGCGTGATGGCAGCTTCGAGGTCCTCGGCACGGAGCTTGAAACCGTTGTTCTGGCCGCAGGGAACGATGACGGGGGTGCCGTCGGCCAGCGCCACGATGTCGGGATAGCTGACCCAGCACGGCGACGGGATGATGACCTCGTCGCCGGCGTCCAGGGTGGCGACCATGGCGTTGAAGATCACCTGCTTGCCGCCGGTGCTGACGATGATCTCGTCGGGTGCGTAGTCCAGTCCCTGATCGCGCTTGAACTTCTCCGACACCGCTTTGCGGAGCGCGAGCGTGCCCGAGACGTCGGTATACTTGGTGTCGCCGGCCTGAATGGCCTTGATTGCGGCG
>JBPBQE010000416.1:0-16757 GCA_050954595.1 Janthinobacterium lividum
CTCGTTGCCACAGCAGCGTATCGGGGTTGATGCGATGCTCGAACGTGCCGTCCGCGTCGAAGATGAAGGCCTGACCGCCGGTGAACCCGGCGCCGAAATTGTCGCCGACTGCGCCCAACGACACCACCGTACCACCGGTCATGTACTCGCACCCGTTGCTGCCGCAGCCCTCGACCACCGCGGTGGCACCAGAGTTGCGCACCGCGAACCGCTCGCCTGCCTGCCCCGCCGCGAATAGCTCGCCCGCCGTGGCGCCGTACAGGCAGGTGTTACCGATGATCGTGTTGTCCTGGCTCACCAACGCCGAACTCGGCGCCAGCCGAACGACTATCGTCGCGCCGGATAAACCCTTGCCTACGTAGTCGTTGGCGTCGCCAATCACCTCGAGCTTCAATCCCTGCACCGCGAACGCCCCGAGCGACTGCCCGGCTGTCCCACGGAGACGCACCGTGATGTGACCAGGCTGCAGCCCCATCATCCCGTAGGCCCGCGTGATCTTCGACGACAGCTTGGTCCCAATCGCCCGGTGCGTGTTCCGGATCGTGTACTGTAGCTGCATCTTCTCGCCACGGTCGAACACCGGCGCCGAGTCAGCGATCATCTGCGCGTCCAGCGTTTCCGGCACTTCGTTGCGGCCATCCTGGTTGAAGTAGCGCGGATGCGGCCCCGGATCGGCCTGTGCTAGCAACGGGTTGAGGTCGAGGTCGTCCAACAGCTCGGACCCTCGGCTCACCTGCGCCAGCATGTCCGTCCGCCCGATCACGTCCACCAGCCGGCGCACGCCGAGCGACGCGAGGATATGCCGCACATCCTCGGCAATGAAGCTGAACAGGTTGATCACCTTCTCGGGCGATCCCTCGAACTTCTGCCGCAACTCCTCATCCTGCGTGCACACGCCCACCGGGCAGGTGTTGCTATGGCACTGCCGCACCATGATGCAGCCCATCGCCACCAAGCTCGCCGTGCCGATGCCGAACTCCTCGGCGCCCAGCATGGCGGCGATCACCACGTCGCGCCCGGTCTTGAGCCCGCCATCCGTGCGCAGCTTCACCCGATGACGTAGCCGGTTGAGCATCAGCACCTGATGCGCCTCCGACAGCCCCATTTCCCACGGCAACCCGGCATACTTGACCGAACTCTGCGGGCTCGCGCCCGTGCCGCCCGAATGGCCGCTGATCAGGATCGCGTCGGCCATGGCCTTTGCCACGCCAGCCGCGATCGTCCCGATGCCGCTGCGCGACACCAGCTTCACGCAGACCGTCGCCTCCGGGTTGATCTGCTTGAGGTCGTAGATGAGCTGCGCCAGATCCTCGATCGAGTAGATGTCGTGATGCGGCGGCGGGCTGATCAGCGTCACGCCCGGGGTGGAATGCCGCAACCGGGCGATCAACCCGGTTACCTTGAAGCCCGGCAACTGCCCGCCCTCACCGGGCTTGGCACCCTGAGCCACCTTGATTTCGATCTCGCGGCAGGCGTTAAGATATTCTGCCGTAACGCCGAAGCGGCCCGACGAGATCTGCTTGATCGCCGAGTTGGCATTGTCGCCGCCGGGTCGCGGGGTCGCCCGCTCCGGGTCCTCGCCGCCCTCGCCGCTGTTGCTGCGTGAACCGATCCGGTTCATCGCAATCGACAGCGTCTCGTGCGCCTCCGGGCTCAAGGCGCCCAGCGAGATGCCCGGCGCCAGCAGGCGCTTGCGGATCTCGGTGATGCTCTCGACCTCGTCGACCGAGATCGCCGTCACGCCGTCGAACTTGAAGTCCAACAGGTCTCGCAACGCCACCGGCTTCTGCCGCCGGACGCCGTCGGCGTAACGCCGATAGGTCTCGAAGCTGTCGGTCGCCACCGCCGTCTGCAGCGTATGAATCAGCTTGCCTTCGAAGGCGTGAACCTCGCCTTTCTGCCGGAACTTATACACTCCGCCGACCGGCAGCACCGTCGAGTCCGACAGCCACGCCGCCTCGTGCAGCGCCAGCACCTTGCGGGCAATGCCGGACAAGCCGATGCCGCTGATGCGCGACTGCATCCCCGGGAAGAACTCGCCCACCAACGCCCGCGACAGGCCGATCGCCTCGAAATTGTAGCCGCCGCGGTAGGACGACAGCACGGAGATGCCGATCTTCGACATCACCTTCAGCAATCCCTTGTCGACCGCCTTCTTGTAATGCTTGACCGCCTCCTTCAGCGACAGCGAGCCGAACAGGCCGCGCGCCTGCCGATCGGCGATGCCTTCCTGCGCCAAGTAGGCGTTGACCGTGGTCGCACCGACGCCGATCAGCACCGCGAAATAATGCGTGTCCAGACACTCAGCCGACCGCACGTTCAGGCTGGTGAACGTCCGCAGCGATTGCCGCACCAGATGCGTATGCACCGCCGCCGTGGCCAGGATCATCGGGATCGCGGCCCGTTCCGGCCCCTGATACTCGTCCGACAGGATCACGTGCATGCAGCCGGCCCGCACGCCCTCTTCCGCCTCGCGCCGGATGCGCTCGATCCCGGCCCGCAGCCCGGTCTCACCGTCGGCTACCGGGAAGCAGCAATCCACCCGGCACGCTGTCTGGCCCATGGTCGCCACCATGGCGGCGAACTCGGCCGTCGACAGCACCGGGCTCTCCAGCTGCAACAGGTCGCACTGCCCGCTATCCTCGTCGAGCACGTTGCCGAGATTGCCCAGTCGCGTCTTCAGCGACATCACCCGCGTCTCGCGCAGGCTATCGATCGGCGGATTGGTCACCTGCGCGAAGGCCTGGCGGAAGAAATTGTGCAGCCCGCGGTACCGCTCGGACAGCACCGCCACCGGCGTGTCGTCGCCCATGGAGCCGACCGCCTCCTGGCTGTCCTCCACCATCGGGTGGAGGATCATCTCCAGCTCTTCATGCGTCGTGCCGACCGCCAACTGGCGCCGGCGCAAATCGTTGCCGGTGTAGAGCACCGGCTCCGGCGCGTCGGTTTTGACGACCTGATCGATCTCCGCGATCCGCTTGACCCAGTCGCCGTAATTCTGGCGCGAGGCCAGCAGGTCCTTCATCTGCTCGTCGGTGTAGAACTTGGCATTGTCCAGATCGACGCCGATCGTCTGACCCGGCCCAACCCGGCCCTTGGCCACCACCTCGGTCTCGGAGAACTTCACCATGCCGGATTCGGAGCCCACCACCAGCAGGTCGCTGGTGGTGATCGTGTAGCGCAGCGGCCGCAGCCCGTTGCGGTCCAATCCACCAATGACCCAGCGCCCATCCGTCGCCGCGATCGCCGCCGGGCCGTCCCACGGTTCCATCACTGCGTTGCAGTACAGGAACATGTCGGCATGCGACTTCTTCATCGTCGCGTCCTGGCCCACGCTGGCCGGGATCGTCAGCGCCTTGGTCATCGGCGCGTCGCGCCCCGCCCGGACCAGCAGCTCGAACACTTGGTCGAGTGTCGCGGTGTCGGAGCTGCCGACCTGCACCACCGGCTTCACGTCCTCAATGTAATTGTCGAGCTCGCCCGCCGCCAAGCGGGTCTCGTGGCTCTTCATCCAGTTGACGTTGCCGGACAGCGTGTTGATCTCGCCGTTATGCGCAAGCATCCGGAACGGCTGCGCCAGCCGCCAGGTCGGGAAGGTGTTGGTCGAATAACGCTGGTGATAGATCGCGAACCGGCTGACGAAGCGCTTGTCGAGCAGGTCCGGATAGAAATCCGTCAGCGACGCCGCCAGGAACATGCCCTTGTAGATGATGCTCCGGCACGACAGCGAGCACAGGTATAGCTCGCCGACCTGCGCCGCGATCGCCTGCTTTTCAATCCGGCGGCGGATCACGTACAGATCCCGCTCGAAGCGCGCCGGGTCGACGTTGCCGCCGTTGATCATGATCTGCTCGATCTCGGGCCGCGTCGCGTTGGCCTTCTCGCCGATCACGCTGACGTCGATCGGGACCTGCCGCCAGCCATAGATGCCGTAGCCGAAGTTCAGGATCTCGGTTTCGACGATCTGCCGGCAGCGCTCCTGTGCGCCGAGATCGGTCTTGGGCAGGAACACCATGCCGACGGCCAGCGCATGCGCCGGGTCGACCCGATGGCCGGAATGCTGGATCGCAGCCAGGAAGAAGTCGTACGGGATTTCGAGATGGATGCCGGCGCCGTCGCCGGTTTTGCCGTCGGCATCCACCGCGCCGCGGTGCCACACCGCCCGCAGCGCCTCGATCCCGGCCTCGACCACGTCGCGCCGCTTCTTGCCGTCCAGCGCGGCGACCAAGCCGACGCCGCAGGCATCATGCTCCTGCGTGGCGTCGTAGGTGCCCTCAAGGCGGGCGACGTTGTTGTTCCAATCCGCGACGTAGTTCATGTCCGCGCTCTCCATCACTCTGCTGCTGCCGCCATCGCGTGCTGCTGCATGTAGTCGTGCATCCGTGCCGCCGCGTCGCGCCCGTCGCGGATCGCCCACACCACCAGGCTCGCCCCGCGCACGATGTCGCCGGCCGCGAACACGCCCGGCAGCGTCGTCATCGCCGTACGATGGTCCGTCTTCAGCGTGCCCCAGCGGCTGACTTCCAGGCCGGGCTGGTCCCACAACGCCGGCAGCTCTTCCGGGTCGAAGCCGAGCGCTTTGATCACCAGATCGGCCTCGATGGTGACGTGCTCGTCGCCCGGGAGCACCGATTGCCGCCCCGACGCATCCGGCATGCCGAGCCGCATCTTCTGCACCCGCACCCCGGTGACGCTGCCGTCGCCGTAGAACGATTCCGGCGCCGACAGCCACACGAACTCGACACCCTCTTCCTCGGCGTTCTTCACCTCGCGCATCGAACCCGGCATGTTCGCCTTGTCGCGCCGATACAGCAGCTTCACGCTGGCCGCACCCTGGCGCACCGCAGTCCGCACGCAGTCCATCGCCGTGTCGCCACCGCCGATCACCACGACGCGCTTACCTTCGGCGTTCAGTGACCCGTCATCGAACTCGGGCACCGCGTCGCCCAATCCTTGCCGGTTGCTGACGGTCAGGAAGTCCATTGCCGCCACGATGCCGCCCAACCCGGCGCCGGGCCCACCGATGTCGCGCGCCTTGTAGACGCCGGTGCCGATCAGCACCGCGTCATGCTTGGCCCGCAGTTCGGCGAACGTTATCGTCTTGCCGATCTCGACGCCGAGGTGGAACTGTATTCCGCCCTCTTCCAACCACTTCCAGCGCCGGAGCACCACGTCCTTCTCCAGCTTGAAGCCGGGAATGCCATAGATCATCAGCCCACCGACCCGGTCATACCGATCGTAGACATGCACCTGGTAGCCTTGGCTCCGCAGCCGTTCGGCCGCCGCCAATCCGCCCGGCCCGGCCCCGATGATCCCCACCGACTGCGCCCGTTCCCGCACCGGCGCGATCGGCTTGATCCAGCCATTCTCCCAGGCGGTGTCGGTGATGAACCGTTCCACCGCGCCGATGGTGACGCTCTCGAAATCCTTCTCGATGACGCAGTTGCCCTCGCACAGCCGGTCCTGCGGGCAGATGCGCCCGCAGATCTCCGGAAACGTGTTAGTAGCGCTACTGAGTTCGTAAGCCTCTTGAAGCCGGTTCTCCGCCGTCAGCTTCAGCCAGTCCGGGATGTTGTTGTTGAGCGGGCAATGCACTTGGCAGAACGGAATACCGCACTGGCTGCATCGGCTGGCCTGCGTGCCCGCCTCGGCCGGCGCGAAATCCTTGTAGATCTCCGCGAAATCCTCGCGCCGCGCCGACACGGTCCGCTTCGGAGGCTGCTGCTGAGCCAGCCGAACAAACTGCAACATCCGACCTTCGGCCATGTTCTGCTCCGCTATCGATTGTTTCCCCATTAAGAGACAACGCATCTCAAGCAAAGCACGAATGTGGCAAATAGGTCCGTTTTAAGACCTAGTTCTGATCACATCAGCCGTGAACTGGGCGCGCAACGCCAGCCGCCCCTGAAGAAGGTCCGATCCGGCCCTAAGCGGGGACTTCCTCCCGCTTGCCGCCACCAGGCCTGTAGCGGTCGAGATAATCGGGCACGATCAGCTCCACAGGGGTCGGCACGATGCCCAGCGCTGCCAAACCTAGCGCGCCCTCAGCCACCACGTTGTCCCGCTCCAGCATGGTTAGCTGATCGCGCGTGAACGGCTTGCCCGGCACCATCTCGCCGATCCGCGCCTGGAACCGTGCGATGCCGGGCGGGATATCGATGAGCGCCCGATGCCGCCGGGTCTCATGCAATATCCACGCCAGCAACTCGCGGAAAGTGTAAACGCGCGGACCGCCCAATTCAAACGTCTTGCCGACCGCGTCGTCGTGCTCCAGCCCGGCCATCACCGCATCCGCGACATCGCCGACATATACCGGCTGGAATCGGCTATCGCCCGAAATCACCGGCATGATCGGCGAGTACATCGCCATCGTGCCGAAGCGGTTGAAGAATTTATCCTCCTCGCCGAACACCAGCGACGGCCGCAATACCGTCGTGCCCGCAAAGGCCGCGCGGGCTGCCTGCTCGCCGGCAGCCTTGGTGCGCGCATACAGGCTGGGACTGCCCGAATCCGCGCCGATTGCCGAAATCTGCACCAATCGCTTGGCGCCGCCCGCCGTTGCTCCGCGTGCGATCAGCCCGGGCCCCTCGGCCTGCAGGCGCTGGAAGTCACCGTCCTTCTTTTCCGCCAGGATGCCGACCAGGTTGACGACGAGGTCCGCCCCTTCGGTGGCGCGGAGGATGGTCGCCGGGTTCGCGAACGAGCCATATAGAGGCACCACCTGCCCCACCGCACCGGTCAGAACCAGGTTCTTCACCCGCTCGGTATTCCGCCCCACCACGCGGACCACATGCCCCCGCGCTGCCAGCCGCTGCACCACATAGCGGCCGATGAAGCCACTGCCGCCAAATACCGTCGCCACATTGCGAGTCATCGATGAGTCCCCGAACCGTGCCCTCTACTATGGCGTGCTTCCTGCCCCCTCAAGGGCTGAACCGTGCCAAAGCCGCTTGACGCGGCCGCCATCGGCCGTTAGTTCCCCCCTCCACCGCTCGGTGCCCAGGTGGCGGAATTGGTAGACGCGCAGGTTTCAGGTATCTGTGGCCGCAAGGCCGTGAAAGTTCGATTCTTTTCCTGGGCACCAACGGTTCTCTTTTAGACGACAGTGACAGCAGGGTGCGATCATCCAACTCCATCGCAACGACCTGCCGGACGGCCTCGACTTAGGTCCTGTCGTCGCCATCGATACCGAGACGATGGGCCTCAACCCGCACCGCGACCGTCTGTGCCTTGTGCAGCTTTCCAGCGGCGACGGTTCCGCTCATCTGGTGCAGATCATCCCGACCTCCGCCGGTGGCCGCGGCTATGACGCGCCGAACCTGGCCCGCATGCTGGCCGATCCCGCTGTTACCAAGCTGATGCACTTCGCCCGCTTCGACGTCGCCGTCCTTCAGCGTGCCTTTGGCATCACCGTTGCCCCGACCTGCTGCACTAAGATCGCCGCCAAGCTGGTCCGCACCTTCACCGACCGGCACGGCCTGCGCGACTTGTGCCGCGAACTTCTCGGCGTCGAGATCTCCAAGCAGCAGCAGACATCGGACTGGGGCGCGCCTGAACTATCGCCCGAACAGCTCGCCTACGCCGCCTCCGACGTGCTGCATCTGCATGCGCTGTGGGCCAAGCTCGACGCCCTGCTCGCGCGCGAAGGCCGCCGCGAGCTTGCCCAGGCCTGCTTCGACTTCCTCCCGGCCCGCTGCCGCCTCGATCTTCTCGGCTACGAGACGCCCGACATCTTCCAGCACTAGACCGGCCTTTGTTGACCCGGCCTCGAGCCGTGCTCATACAAGAGGGATGACTGTCGCGTTGGCCATCGAGAAAACGTCGGACGTCGGCGTGGCGCAAGCCGTGATCGACGCCGAGATCGCCGGGCTGCGTGCCCTGTCGATGACGCTGGATGGCGAGTTCACCGCTGCCGTCGACCGACTTGCAGCTTGCACCGGTCGTGTCGTGATCAGCGGCATGGGCAAGTCTGGGCATATCGGCCGCAAGATCGCCGCCACCCTGGCATCGACCGGCACACCCTCCATGTTCGTTCATCCTGCCGAGGCCTCGCACGGCGACCTCGGCATGATCCTGCCGGGCGACGCCATTCTGGCGCTGTCCAATAGCGGCGAGACTGCCGAGCTGGCCGACCTCGTCGCCCATGCCCACCGCTTCGGCCTCACGCTCATCGCCATCACCGGCCGGCCGGATTCCACCCTCGCTCGCGCCGCCGACCACCTCCTGCTGCTGCCGCCAGCGCCCGAGGCCTGCCCCCTGGGCCTGGCACCGACCACCAGCACCACCATGCAACTAGCCCTCGGCGACGCGCTCGCTGTGGCGCTCCTGACCCGGCGTGGCTTCACCTCGACCGAGTTCTCCGTCCTGCACCCCCGCGGCTCGCTCGGCGCCCAACTCCGCCTCGTGAGCGATCTCATGCATACCGGCGATGCCGTTCCCCTCGCGCCGCAGGAGCTGCCGATGGACCGCGCGCTCATCCTCATGACCGGCAAGGGCTTCGGCTGCCTCGGCGCCACCGATGCCGATGGACACCTTTGCGGCATTCTCACCGACGGCGACTTGCGTCGCGCCATGGGACCGGACCTTTTGACTCGTAAGGTATCCGAGGTCATGAACATCGCGCCCCGCACGATCGCCACCGACGCCCTCGCCGCGGATGCCCTGCGCGCGATGAATGCCGGCGCTCGACCCGTCACCAGCTTGTTCGTCATCGATCAGGCCGGGCTGCCCGCCGGCATCGTGCACGTTCACGACCTGCTGCGTGCCGGCGTCGCGTGACCCGGTCTTGAGCATGCCCGACTTTCGCTCGGACCTCCGCACCGATCCCCGCGAGCACCTCAGCCTCGAGGGCCGCCGTGCGCGTCGCGAGATCAACCGCCGCCGCATCCGCATGCGCCGCGTCACCGTGCTCGCCGCCAAGCTGGGCCTGCCGCTGCTAGCCGTGCTGCTGCTCAGCGCCATCGTGCTATGGCCCGAGTTCGCTCGCCTCAGCGACCAGACCCGTACGTCGTTCCGCCGGGTTTTCTCGCTCGAGGCCGAGAGCGGCCGCATGATGGACCCGCATTACAGGGGCGTCGATCAGCGCAACCGCCCCTACACCATCACCGCCGCCTGGGCGACGCAGGCGACCCCCACGCGGGTCGACCTCGGCGATCCCAAAGGGGACCTTGTGCTCGAAAGCGGCAACTGGCTGCAGGTCGAGGCGCGCGACGGCGTGTTCATCCAGCGCGCGGAACTGCTCGACCTGAGTCACGACGTGGTCATGTACCGCGACGACGGCACCGTGCTACGCACGCAGACGGCCTCGGTGGACATCAAGCAGGGAGCCGCCACCAGCAACGACATGACCCATGCCGAAGGTCCGTTCGGCGTGCTGGACTCGCAGGGCTTCGCACTGACGGACAAAGCCGGCATCGTCCAATTCCAGGGTCCGGCCAAGCTGGTCCTCAACGGAGCCACCAAGTGATCCGCCTCTTCGCCGCCGCGTTCTCCGTCGCCATCACGCTCGCCACCGTCGCCCATGCTCAGGGTAACGGCCTCGATATGTCGAAAGGCGGTCCGATCGAGGTCACGTCGCGCGACGGCATCGAGTGGCGCCAGAACGAGCAGGTCGTCATAGCCCGCGGTGACGCCCGTGCGGTCCGTGGCGACGTCACCGTGATGGCCGATACGCTGACCACACGCTATCGCCGCAAGGCCGGCGTTGCCGCCGCGCCCGCACCCACCCCGGTCTCCACCGGCTCCGTCATCTCCGGTGGTGATACCGGCGCCAACGAGATCTACCGGCTGGAGGCTGACGGTCACGTCAAGATCTTCAATCCGACCGACATCGCCGTCGGTGACCATGCCGTGTATGATATCGATCAGGCGGTCCTGGTGATGACCGGTAAGAACATGAGTTTGACCACGCCCAACCACGTCATGACCGCGCGCGACACCATGGAGTGGTGGTCGCAGAAGCACATGGCGGTCGGCCGTGGCCTGGCCACCGTCACCACCGCAGACGGCAAGCGCCTGGCTGCCGATGTTCTCGTCGGCTACACCGCGCCCGACAACGCCCCGCCAGCTACGACGCCCGCTCCGGCCGCCAAGCCAGCGGGCTCGTCGGCCGCAGCCGCCGCGGGCAAGCTACAGAAAGTCGAGGCTTTCGGCCATGTCGAGGTCCGCACCGCCACGGAAACCATCACCGGCGAGCGCGCCGTTTACGTTGCCGATACGGAGATCTCGCGCATCGTCGGCCATGTCCACATCACTCGCGGCATGAACCAACTCAATGGCGACGAGGCCTTGGTCAACATGAAGACCGGCATCTCCACCCTGGTTCGCAACCCCGGCACACGCGTGCAGGGATTGGTGGTGCCGAACGAAACCTCCGGTCAGCCCGCGCCGGGCGATACCAAGGCGGGCGAGACCAAACCGAAGCCGGCGAAAAAATGAACTATTCCCGCCGGATCGATCCCACGGAAAAAGGTCTCTCTGCCCAAGCCGTCGGCAAGACCTATAAGAAGCGTCCTGTTGTGCAAAACGTGTCGATCAACGTCCGCCGGGGCGAGGCGGTCGGCCTGCTCGGCCCCAACGGCGCCGGCAAGACCACCACTTTCTACATGATCGTCGGCCTTGTCCGTCCCGATCAGGGCAAGATCAGCCTCGAAGGCCACGACATCACCGCGCTGCCCATGTATCGCCGCGCCCGCCTCGGCATCGGCTATCTGCCGCAGGAGGCCAGCGTGTTCCGAGGGCTCACCGTCGAAGGCAACATCATGGCCACCCTCGAGGTCGTCGAGCCGGACCCGGATCGTCGCGACCAGATGCTGGATTCGTTGCTGGCCGAGTTTGGCATCTCGCACCTGCGCCGCACGTCGGCGCTGGCTTTGTCGGGTGGCGAGCGTCGCCGGGTCGAGATCGCGCGCGCTTTGGCGACCCAGCCACACTACATCCTGCTCGACGAACCGCTCGCCGGCATCGACCCGATTGCCGTGGGTGAAATCCGCGACCTCATCTCCCACCTCAAAGATCGCCGCATCGGCGTGCTGATCACCGATCACAACGTCCGCGAGACGCTGGAGATCGTCGACCGCGCTTATATCCTTCATGACGGACAAGTGCTCATGGAAGGTGCGCCGAACGAGGTCGTTGAGAACCAAGACGTTCGGCGAGTATACCTTGGAGAAAGGTTTAGCCTGTAGTCTGCAGCCATGGCAGCAGGTCCACGCTTAGAATTCCGACAGACACAATCCTTGGTGATGACGCCGCAACTGCGTCAGGCCATCAAGCTTCTGCAATTCAGCAACTTCGAAGTCGCCGCCTTCGTGGACGGCGAACTCGAACGTAACCCCTTGTTGGAGCGCGACGAACGGTCGGACGCCGCGCCCGAACTGCCTGCGCCCGACCAGCGTACGGAGACGACGTCGAGCCTCGATACGTCCGATTTGGTCCGCATGGAGAAGCTTCCCGACGCCGTGGAAGCCGACCATGCAAATTCTTACGATCATGGTGGCGCCTCCGACGGTTTCTCCGGGTCGGTCGGGTCCGGCGGTCGCGACGGCGCGCGCGACTTCGGCGATGACCGCGGCATCGACGAACTCGCCGCCACCCCGCGCAACCTGCGCAACCATCTCGGCGAGCAACTTCGCCTCAGCATCGCCGACCCCAAGCAGCGTATCATCGGTGCGCACCTCATCGCGCTGATCGATGGCGCTGGCCGTGTCTCGGCCACCGACGACGAAATCGCCACTGCCATGGGCGTTGACCCCGGCCTGGTCGGCCAGGTCCGCCAGACCATGATGCGCTTCGACCCGGCCGGCCTGTTCGCGGTCAACCTGCGCGACTGCCTCGCCGCCCAGCTCGCGGACCGCAACCGGCTCGACCCGGCCATGGAAGCCTTGCTCGACAACCTCGAGCTCCTCGCCCGCCGCGACCACCGCGCGCTCATGACAGTCTGCGAGGTGGACGGCGAAGATCTGACGGAGATGATTGCCGAGATCCGCGCTTTGGACCCCAAGCCCGGCGCCGGCTGGGACGACGGTCCCCTGCAGCAGGTGATCCCGGACGTCCTGATGCGCGCTCTGCCGGATGGCGAGTGGTTCATCGAGCTGAACCCGGAGACCATGCCGCGTGTGCTGGTCAACGAGAGCTACCACGCCCGTGTCAGCGCCAAGGCGGGTCGCGAGGAGAAGAGCTACATCAGCGAGAACCTTTCCAGCGCCAACTGGCTGGTCAAATCGCTGCAGCAGCGGTCCAACACCATTCTCAAGGTCGCGGCCGAGATCGTCCGTCAGCAGGATGGGTTCTTTCGCGGCGGCGTCGGCCATCTCCGCCCGCTGATCCTGCGCGACGTCGCCGGCGCGGTCGAGATGCACGAGAGCACCGTCAGCCGCGTCACCGCCAACAAGTACATCGCCACCCCGCGCGGCACCTTTGAGCTGAAATATTTCTTCACCACGGCGCTGAGTGCCGTCAGCGGCGGTGATAGCCATAGCGCAGAGGCGGTTCGGCATCGCATCCGCGCCCTGGTCGCTGCCGAAAACGCAGAAGATGTACTCTCAGATGACGCTATTGTTGCAGTGCTCCGACGCGAAGGCGTGGACATCGCGCGTCGGACCGTGGCCAAATACCGCGATGCCTTACGCATACCGAGTTCGGTTCAACGCAAACGCGAGAAAAGCACCGTTGGATTAGCCCCGCTCGATCGCGTGGGGTGACTCGGGACGTTATCGAAAGGGAGCATCGATGCAGATCACCGTGTCAGGCAAGCAGGTCGACCTCTCCGACGCGCTACGCACTCGCGTATCGGACCAGCTCGACAATATCGCGGGCAAGTATTTCGATGGTGCCCAGGAAGCCCACGTGACCTTCGGCCGCACCCGCAGCTTTTTCACCTGCGACATCAACGTCCATGCCGGACGTGGCCTGACGCTCCGCGGCGAGGGTGAGGCCGCCGACGCCAACAGCGCGTTCGACGATGCTGCCGAACACATCGCCAAGCGCCTGCGCCGCTATCGCCGCCGGGTCAACGATCACGCGCGCGATCTGGCCAACCGCGCCCGCCCGGAGGCGGCACGGCAATACGTGCTGCGCGCCGAGGAGGAAACCGCTCCAGAGCCCGGCGACACCGTTCAGGCACAGACCTTCGCCACCGTCATCGCCGAAAGCGTTGCCGAGATCAGCACCCTTTCGGTCGGCGAAGCCGTCATGCGGCTCGATCTCGCCGACCAGCAGGTGCTGATGTTCCGCAACAGTGCCAGCACTGAGTTGAACGTCATCTACCGCCGACCTGACGGCAACATCGGCTGGATCGACCCGTCCAGCCCCAAATAGCCGTCAGGATAATGCCAGCGCCCGGGCGTAAACCGTCCGGCGCGGCAAACCCGTCGCACCGGCCACCAGTGCGGCGGCGTCCTTCACGCTGTGCGTCTCCAGCGCCCGCCGCAATAGGTCGTCGACGTGCTCGGCATCCGCCTGCTCCGCCGGTGCTGGGCCGATGAGCAGCGTGATTTCCCCCCGTGGCGCCTCCGCGGCATAGTGCGCGGCCAGCGCGCCGAGCGTTCCCCGCCGCACTTCTTCGAACCGTTTGGTCAGCTCGCGCGCCACCGCCGCGTCCCGATCGCCGAACACCTCCGCCATGTCCGCCAGCGTTTCCGCCAGCCGATGCGGCGCCTCGTGCCAAATCATCGTCGTCGCCAACCCGGCCCGCTCCGCCGCCCGCAACCCGGCGAACGCTGCCCGACGCCCAGCCTCCTTGGGCGGCGGAAACCCCAGGAACATGAACGGTTGCGGCGGCAACCCCGATAGCGTCAATGCCATCACCGCAGCGTTGGCGCCCGGCACCGCCGACACCGGCACGCCGGCCTCGATTGCCGCTCGCACCAATCGATAGCCCGGGTCCGACACCAACGGTGTTCCAGCATCCGACACCAGCGCGATCAGCGCGCCGGCCTGCAGCCGTGCCAAAACCGCCGGGATGCGCGCGCTCTCATTGTGCTCGTGCAACGGCGCCGTCGCCGTGCCGATCCCATAATGTCCCAGCAGCACCGAACTGGTCCGCGTGTCCTCACACAGGATCAGCTCGGCATGTCGCAACGCTGCCACCCCGCGGGCGGAAAGATCCGCAAGGTTGCCGATGGGGGTCGCGACCAGGATCAGTCCTGATGCTATATGCGGCGCGCGAGTGCCTGCCGACTCGCTAGCAGGAGCATCGCATGCATTCCCCCAGGCTTCATGAGCGGCCTCATCGTCTCGGTCTAGGTCGGACACTCGCCTTGCTCCTGGCCTCCTGCGGCCTCAGCGCCTGCGTAGCCCAGCAAGGCGGCCCCGGCTATGGACGCACCGCCGGCTACCTCCAGCAACAGCTGCCCGCCACGCCCGTCGGCCGCCGTGTCGCTCTCCTGCTGCCGCTCTCCGGTGCGAACGCGCAGCTCGGCCAGTCCATGCTGCTGGCCGCCAAACTCGCCTTCGAACCCGGCGGCACCAACGCGTTCGACACCCAGGACACGCACGGCACCCCCAATGGGGCGGCAACCGCCATGCGCGCGGCTATCAATGCCGGCGCCGGCATCGTCGTCGGTCCATTGACGGCAGGCGAGACCGCTGCCGTCGCATCGGTCGCCACTGCCCGCTCCGTTGCCGTCCTAGCGTTGACGTCGGACGCCACCAAGGCCCAGCCCGGCGTCTGGCCGCTCGGCCTCACGCCTGGGCAGCAGGTCCGCACCCTGGTCCGCGCCGCAGCAGCCGATTACAAGCGCCGCATCGGCGCCATCCTCCCCTCCAACCCGTTCGGCGATTCACTGGCGGCCGAGCTGGTTCCCGCGGCCGCCGAAGCCGGCCTGCCGCCGCCGCTGATCATGCGCTTTCAGGGGCAAAGCGGGCTGGATGCCGCCGTGACCCGCATGGGCACCCCGTCTGACGCGCCGGGCAGCTCCCCGGGCAATCCGCTCGCCATCGATGCCCTCCTCCTCGGCACCCCGGCTGACACCACAATCAAGATCCTCCCCGATCTGATCCGCCTCGGCATGGGCCCGGATCGTATCCGCATTCTCGGCACGGCACTCTGGGCCCGCGATGCCGCCAAGCTGGCGCCACTCGCCGGCGCCTGGTTCGCTGGGCCACCCGCCGAGACCCTGAAGGTATTCTCCGATAACTACATCTCCCATTACGGCACGCCGCCGCGCGACGTCGCCAGCGTGGCGTTCGATGCCGCTGCAGCTGCCCACGCCGTGACCGGCCCCAATGGGGTCGACGTTTCGGTCCTGCTTAACCCGTCCGGCTTCGCGGGCGCCAACGGCGTGTTCCGCCTCCTACCCGACGGCCAAGTGCGCCGTAGCCTGGCCTTGTTCGAGATTGGCCCGACCGGAGTGCAGTCCCGCCCAACGCCGCAAATGTAACCGGTCATGACGCTCGCCGTCGGCATCCTGCTGCTGGTCCTGGTCGCGGCAGCCTGGATCGGCGGATCGTATCTGGGGATGCGCCGGGCCGTCCGGGCTCAATCGCGCGAATTCGTGGCCGAGAACAGCGTACGTAGCCTGATGGCCGAGAACGAGCGGCTCCGTGCCGATCTCGCCGCCGAACAAACCCTGCTCGAGCGCCTGCCCGATCCGGTCATCCTGTTCGGCCCGGATCGCAACATCCGCCGCCTCAACGCCGAAGCCCGCACTACTCTCGGCACCGGTGCGTCCGCCCTGCTCCGCATGCCGGCGTTTCGCGCCGCGCTTGACCAGGCCGTCGTTGCCGGCACCGAAGCCTCCGTCGACCTCACGCTGCCGGTTCCCGTAACCCGCGAGCTCCACGTCCGCATCCTGCCCGCCGGGGCGGCCCAGGACCAGTTCCTCGCCTTGCTGTCCGACCGGACCCGCGAACGCGCCGTGGAGCGGATGCGGGCCGACTTCGTCGCCAACGCCAGCCACGAACTGCGCACCCCGCTCGCCAGCCTGATCGGCTTCATCGAGACCCTGCGCGGCCCCGCCGCCGACGACCCGGACGCCCAGCACCGTTTCCTCGGCATCATGGCCGAGCAGGGTCAGCGCATGAACCGCCTCATCGACGATCTGCTCAGCCTGTCCCGCATCGAGCTGACCGAGCATGTCGCGCCGTCCGGTTTAGTGGATCTGGCGGCGCTCACAGAGACCATCGGCGCCGGGCTGGCCCCGCTATTCACCGCTCGCGATGTCACGCTCGACTCCCGCATCGAGCCCCGCTTGCCGCGCATCGTCGGCGACCGCGACCAGCTCGGTCAGGTCCTGCAAAATCTGTTGGAGAACGCCCTCAAATATGGCCGAGACGGCGGATCCATCCATGTCGATGCCCGGCTCGTGGCCCGGGCCGGCATCGACGGCATCGCCGTGGGTGTCCGCGACGAAGGTGACGGCATTTCCGCGCTGCACATCCCGCGGCTCACCGAGCGCTTCTACCGGGTCAACACGCGCCGATCCCGTGCCGTCGGCGGCACCGGCCTCGGACTCGCCATCGTCAAGCACATCGTCAACCGCCACCGCGGCCATCTCCGCATCGAGAGCACCGAGGGCGAAGGCACTACCGTGACCGTCTGGGTGCCGGCGGCCCGGGAAAGCCCACGGGAACTCGAAGAGCCCGCCCGGGTTTGACTTCGCACAGTAGGTGGAGAGATCAGATGGACGACAACAAGCTCGAAGGCACCGCACGCGACTTTGGCGGCAAGGCTCAGGAGATGGCCGGCAAGCTGACCGGCGACACCAAGATGAAGGCTGACGGCAAGCTCGACCAGGCGACCGGCACGGCGCAGAAGG
>JBPBQE010000195.1:0-16692 GCA_050954595.1 Janthinobacterium lividum
CATCGCGCTCCGCCACACACCAACCCGGGGACAGCGAATCAGATCACAACGATCTTGGGAATCCCCCACCCGTCGGAGTCAGGCGTTTCGGCCGTTGGCATTAGACCATCAGGCGGCTCCAATCTCCTCGTGGGCTCGCCGGGCTAAAGGTCAAAGTTGGTCGGCAGCATGACCACGTCGCGGATGGTCATGCCGCGGGGTCGGGTCAGCATGAATATCACCACGTCGGCGACTTCGCTGGCATTGAGCAGGCTGCCGGAGGCGCGGGCTTCGGCAAGCTTCTCCGCTGGCCAGTCGACGAGCAAGGCGGTGATGACCGGGCCCGGCGAGATCGAACCGACGCGGATGCCATGTTTGAATACCTGGCGGCGCACGGTCTGGACGAAGCAGTCGATCGCCCATTTGGACGACGCGTAGACAGGCTCCCACGGGGTGGGGAAATGCGCGGCAAGCGAGCTGGTGACGATGATGTCGCCGGTGCGGTGCGCGATCATATGCCGCAGCACGTCGCGCACGTTCTTCATCACGACGTTGACGTTCAGCGTGAGCATGCGGTCGATATCGTCGGGGTCGGCATCGACGAGATCGCCGCCGACATAGGTGCCGGCATTAGCGTGAAAGATGTCGAGTTGGCCGGCGGCGCCGAGGATTTGCGGCAAGAGGGTGGCGCAGTCCTTCCGGTCGAGAAGGTCGATCACCACGGGCATCACGGCGGCCCCGTGCGCGGCGTGTAAGGCGTCGAGCGCCACCCGGTCGCGGTCGATGGCGACCACGCGGGCACCGGCGGCGACCAAGGCGACCGTGCTGGCCAGACCTATTCCCGATGCGGCGCCTGTGACGGCGGCGACCTTGCCGGCTAGGGTCATCAGCCGAAGGCGCCGATCTCGTGGCTGAGGGCGGCGCTGATCTCGCGGGTGAGGGCGAACAGGCGAGCGATGGGTTCGAAAATGGTCTGGTGCTCCGACTCGTAGGAGAGATGGGCAGTGGGGCCGGATGGTTCGCCGTAATCGTGGTCGGCGCCCTGGCCGGGGTCGCGGGGGAAGACGTCTCCTAGGATCGCCAGCGCGGCCGGGACATCGAGGCGGAGGAGGCGGGCGCGGATAGTTTCGGGCGTGGCGCCGAAACGGGTGGAGAAGTCCGGGATCGTCGTGGCGAGCAGCCAGATGCGGCCGATCAGCGCCAGATGGAGCGCATGCAGCAGGGCGGCGCGATCACCCATGCGGGGAAGGTCGGGCCAGGCGCCACGGAGGCGGAGTTGGTCGGCCTGGGCGCGGCGGACGGTGAGCTGCATCGGTTCCCACAGGCGCATCTCGCCAAGGGCGGCGGCGATGTCGGCGAGTTGGTCGGCACGGCCGGCGATCTGGGCATGGGCGGCGCGGTCGAGCCAAGAGCCGGGGTCGAGCAGGGAGACGGTGGCGCGCAGCACGTCGAGGTCGGAGACGGAGGCGGCATAGTCGGCGAAGTCGAGCGCGCGGCGGAAGCGGGGGCTGCTGTGGCGGAGTTCGGTGAACAGCTCCGGGTCGCGGGCGGCGGCGGCGCCGATGCCGTGCACCGTGTTGGCGCACCAGCCGAGCTGCTGGAGAATGGCGTTGTTGAGGATGGCGCGCAGTTCGCGCGGGTGACGGATGGTGGCCGGGCCGCCGCTGTCGGACTGGCGGGCGCTGGGGCGGGAGCCGGTGGGGTCGAGCAGGGCCGGGCCGAAAGCGCCGAGCAGCGCGGCGTAGCCGGGGTCTTCGAGCAGTTGGTCCAGTTCGCCCTGGATGGTGGCAAAGAACCCGGCCGCGAAGTCGGGCTCGCGGTAGATCGGGTCCGGAGCGGTGACGGTCGGCTTGAGCGCGTGTTCGGCGACGCGGGCGACGGTGGCGAGCGCGAGCTCGGGGGTGCCGAACAGCAGATAGCCGTCGCCGCCCTGGAAGCTGCTTTCCTCACGGACGCGCAGGCCGGCTTCGGCCAGGGTCGAGCGGGCGGCGGTGGGGGACAGATACAGCAGGCGATCGGCCAGGGTGCCGGGGTGGGCGCCGCGGCCGATACTCTCGCCATGGGTGTCGAACAGGACAATCTCGATGTCGCCGAGGCCGTGCCGGGTCATGGTCTCGGTGAGGCGGAGCTTGAGGCGTTCGACGAGGTAGCTGGCGGCGATCTGGCCGAGGAAGCGGCCGCTGTCGGAGTAGCCGAACTGCAGGCAGAGGCGGCCCATGCCGCGGAGGTAGTTGCGGTAGTGCGGCGAGCGGAGCGCTTCCTCGAGGATGCGGACGCCTTCCTCGAGCGCGTCCGGCGTCTCGAACAAGGGCGAGATCTCGATGCTGCGCTCGCAGCCGCACAGGCGGGCGAGCCAGAGGGCGGCGAGCAGGGTGAAACCGGTGCGCGTTTCGGCGATGAGGAAGCGGACGGGGGTGTGTCGGTCGACGTGCTTGGTGATCTGCGCGACCAGCATCATCAGGCGGACGGCGGATGCCTGTTCACCGATCAGGGCGCCGAAATCGACCGGTTGCGCGGCCGTGCTGCCGAGGGCGTCGTCGATGGCGGCGAGCAGGGTGCGGCGGCGGGAGCGGTTGTCGGGCGGATCGGCCAGGCCGAGGCGGAGGCGGGCGGCGTTGTGGACCTGGGCGGCATTGAGGCGGACATGGGCGTGGGCGATCGAGAGGCCGTGACCCATCATGCCGGCCCGGGCGATGCAGAGGCGGCGGCGCTCGTCGGGCGTGGCGTTGGCGATGGCAGCGGCAAACAGCGGCAACAGCGGCTCGGGCGACAGCAGCGCGTGGTCGCGGCCGGTGATCAGCGCGCGGGCGAACGGCTCGACGGCCTCCGGCGTGGGCCCCGAAGGCGCCAGGGCGATCTGGGCATCGACGGTCTCGAGCGCTTGCCCGACGCGGTGGTCGAGCGTGGTCGCGGTCGGGATGCCGGCGATCTGGGACTGTAGGCGGGCGAGGCCCTGGCGCTTCATGCGCAGGCGGAAACGGAGCGAGTCCCACCAGCCGATGTCGGTGCGGCCGTCCGTGTCCAGGCCGACCCAGGAGGCTAGCACGATGGGGGCGGGGTGCAGGTTGAGCCAGCCCTCGGCCCAGCGCTCGCGGGCGGCATCGAGCAAGGCGCCGCAGAGCTGGTCGAGCGCGTCGCGGCCGCGTTGAAGGGCGGCGGTGGCGGCATCGAACTCCTGTTCGAGGGTCGGCTTGGCCGGGCGATGCGAGGCGATCGCGGGCGGGGCGGGTCCACCGCTGGCGAGGGCGGCGACGGCGTCGTAGACGGCCGGGTCGGCGGCGAAAGTCGGGTGTGCGGTGAAGACGCAGGCATAGCGGGCGCGTTCGAGGCGGGCGCGGGCTTCCTGCAGGCGGGGGCCGGCCTGGGCGATCAACTCGTTGGCGAGGCGCCGGAGGGCGGCGGCCGAGGCGGCCGGGTCGGTGCCGCCGACATAGGCGCCGAGGCGTTCGGCACGGGTGAGCATCGACTGGTCGCGCACGGTGGCGATGATGGCGGCGAGGTCGGCTTCGGTGAGCAGGCCGTCATCGAGGCGGCGGCTGATGGCCAGGGCGGCCGACAGGATCGGGTTGCCGAACGGATCATCGGCCGCGCGGGCGCGGGTGCGATTGACGAGGGCGAGCAGGTCGGCCGCGTCGGATCGTTTTCCGTTTGGGGTGTCGGGGGAGCTATCCACGCCGAAGATTTAGCAAATTCCGTACCGGATCAGGTCGGCGCGCGGAGATGCGTCGGGATGACCAGGCCAAGGCGGGTAGGAATGTCCCACACCTCGCTGACGACCCGGATCTTGCTAAAGCCGGCGCGCATGTAGTTGGGCAGGGCCCGTTCGTGATCGGCGGTGCAGGTGTTGACGGTGATGGTGCGGGCGCCTGCCTGCCAGGCGGCTTCGATGGCGGCGTCGAGGAAGGCGGTGCCCAGGCCGAGGCCGATGGCATGCGGCATGAGGCCGAAATAGCTGAGGTTGACGTTGGGCTTGCTGGAGGTATCGAGCTCGAAGAACCCGGCGGGCTCGCCACCGCGATACAGCACATGCACCGAAACGGACGGATTGCGCAGGATGGAAGCGAGTTCGGCGTCGCGCAGGGAACGGCGGAGCCACCAGAGATAGGGGCCGCCGACGGTGCCGTAGAGATAACGGTAAAACGGAACCGAACAGTGAGCGAGGCGCACGATCGTGCTGTCCTGCGGCATCGGGCGGGGTTCGGGTCCGCGCTGGTCCATGCGCATGAACGTGACGCCGACGGCGACCCGGGTGGATGTCATGAAACGCTGCTCATCCCCGTCGAAATATCGCAGCGGCGGCGGTCCTGCAATGACGGCGGAGGTGGCAGGGAACTCGCGGGATGCCGGGCTGTTGCACGGGAAGATGCTGCAGTGCAGCAAAGGATTGAAGCATGGTCGATATTGGACGTCGCAAGCCCCGCATAGCCCTCGCGTTGCAGGGGGGCGGAGCGCATGGCGCCTACGCCTGGGGCGTGGTTGAACGGTTGCTCGAGGAGGATGTCGAGCTGGTGGGGATCAGCGGTGCCAGTGCCGGGGCGATGAACGGGGCCGCGTTGGCGGCCGGGTTTGCGGCGGACGGTATCCGCGGCGCGGTGGCCGGGATGGAGCGCATGTGGCGGACCATCTCCAAGACCTCGCCGCTGGCGCCATTCGATCACGAGCAGTTCCGGCAATCGTATTTCGAGCAGATGTTCATGCGGTCGCTGGAATACTTCCATCTGACGAGCCGGTATTTTTCGCCGCACACGCCGGGTCTGCGCAGCATGGATGCGCTGCGGCGGGCGATGTCGGCGTCGGTGGATCTGAACGTTCTGAAAGAGCAGACGGCGCTGCCGCTGCACATCTCGGCCACGCATATCCCGACCGGGGCGGCCAAGATGTTCACCGGCACGGAGGTGACGCTGGATTCGCTGATGGCGTCGGCATGCCTGCCAGACCTGTTCGCGCCGGTGGAGGTCGACGGGGAGAGCTATTGGGATGGCGGGTTCACGGCCAACCCGGCGCTCACGCCGTTGCTGGGGGAGGAGATGCACGCCACGGACATGATCGTCGTGCAGATCACGCCGTTCGTGGACAGCGACGTGTCAGGCGCGCTGGGCGACCGGACGCGGCGGGTGTCGGAGATCGGGTTCAACGCGTGCTTGCTGCGCGACCTGAAGGTGTTGACCGAGTTGAAGGAAATCTCGTCGCTCGAGCAGTGCAACGATCCGCGGCTGAAGGCGATTAGCCGGATCAACCTGCACCTTATCTCGCCGCCGGCCTCGATTGGGGAGCGGGGCGGGGCCAGCAAAATCGACATGCGCTGGTCGGTGCTGCTGGAGTTGCGGGCACTCGGGCGCCAGGTTGCGGAGACCTGGTTGCAGGAGGATGGCGCGCTGATGGGCAAGAAGTCGTCGATGGTGGAGATGCCCGACAAGGTGGCCAAGGTGATGGCCTAGCGGGACCGATCCTGCTCTCTCCCGCGAGCGGGAGAGAGCAGGGAAGGGGAGGTCAGTCGTCGAGGAAGCTGCGGAGCTTGCGGCTGCGGCTGGGGTGCTTGAGCTTGCGGAGCGCCTTGGCTTCGATCTGGCGAATACGCTCGCGGGTGACGTTGAACTGCTGTCCGACTTCCTCGAGCGTGTGGTCGGTGTTCATGCCGATGCCGAAGCGCATGCGCAGCACGCGTTCCTCGCGCGGCGTCAGGCTGGACAGGACGCGGGTGGTGGCTTCGCGCAAATTGGCCTGAATTGCGGCGTCGAGCGGAATGACGGCAGCCTTGTCCTCGATGAAGTCGCCGAGATGGCTGTCTTCCTCGTCGCCGATCGGGGTTTCCAGGGAGATCGGCTCCTTGGCGATCTTGAGGACCTTGCGGACTTTTTCCAGCGGCATGCCGAGCTTCTCGGCCAACTCCTCGGGGGCGGGCTCGCGACCGATCTCGTGCAGCATCTGGCGGCTGGTGCGGACCAGCTTGTTGATGGTCTCGATCATGTGGACCGGGATGCGGATGGTGCGCGCCTGGTCGGCGATGGAGCGGGTAATGGCCTGGCGGATCCACCAGGTGGCGTAGGTACTGAACTTGTAGCCGCGGCGGTATTCGAACTTATCGACCGCCTTCATCAGGCCGATGTTGCCTTCCTGGATCAGGTCCAAGAACTGTAGGCCGCGGTTGGTGTATTTCTTGGCGATCGAGATCACGAGGCGGAGGTTGGCCTCGATCATCTCCTTCTTGGCGCGGGCAGAATCGCGCTCGCCCTTGCTGACGGTCTGATAGACGCGGCGGAATTCACTGATCGGAAGCTGCGTCTCCTGGGCGACGTCACCGATCTTGGCGCGCACGTCGATCACATGGTCGGATTGCTTGAGGACGAAGGCTTTCCAGGCCTTGCCCGGCAGCTTGTCGACGCGCTCCATCCAGTTGGGATCGAGCTCGTGGCCACGATATTCGCGCAGGAAGTCGTCACGGCCGACCTTGCAGGTCTCGGCCAGACGAAGCAGCTGACCCTCGAGCCCGTTGAGGCGCTGGCTGATCTGCTTGAGCTGGATCACCAGCTCCTCGATGCGGTTATTGTGCAGGCGGACCTGCTCGACCTTCTTGACGAGTTCCTCGCGCGCCTTTTCGTAGACCTTTTCCGACCGGACCAGGACTTCCTCGCCGGAGGTAAGGCCCTCGAGGCGCTTGGCCTGAATCTTGTGCAGCTTCTTATAGAGGTCCTCGATCTCTTCGAAGGTCGCGAGAACCTCGGGCTTCAGCTTCTCTTCCAGCGCGGACAGGGACATGCCCTGACCTTCGCCTTCGGCATCGTCGTCGCTTTCTTCGGCCGGTGCTTCGAATGCGGGTTCGGCGCCTTCGGCGGCCGGCTCCGTCGCGTCGACCTTGGGGCCGCCCTGGGTCGCTTCGAGGTCCACGATGTCGCGCAGCAGCATGCGACCGGCCTTGAGCGCGTCATGCCAGGCGATGATGGCGCGGAAGGTGAGCGGGCTCTCGCAGAGGCCGCCGATCATCATGTCGCGGCCGGCCTCGATGCGCTTGGCGATGGCGATCTCGCCCTCGCGGGACAGCAGCTCGACGCTGCCCATCTCGCGCAGGTACATGCGGACCGGGTCGTCGGTGCGGCCGAGGCTGGCTTCGTCGACGTTGCCGGCGGCTTCGCCTTCGGCGGGCTCCTTTTCTTCTTCCTCTTCCTTCGGCTTGGGAGCGGCCTCGGTTTCTTCGCTTTCCTCACTCTCGACGACCTGGATGCCCATTTCGCTGAGCATGGCCATGACGTCTTCGATCTGCTCGGAGCTGTTCTGCTCCGAGGGCAGGACGGCGTTCAGCTCGTCGAAGGTGATGTAGCCGCGTTCCTTGCCCTTCGCGATCAGCCGCTTGACAGCGACGGCGTTGGTGTCGAGCAGGGTGTTGTCGCCGTCGGCCTCGGTCGGGGTGGCTTCACCGTTCACGGGTTGCTTGGTCGCCATCGGCGAAACTCCTTACGAAAAGACCGGCGCGGGCGCCTGGTACGAAAAGATCAGCGCGGGCGCCGGGTCATTCATTGTCTGGTAACTCGTTCAGGCTATCCTGCGCCTGGCACAAGCCTTTGATTCGTTCTTGATTGGCCGGGCTGAAGTCGCGAGCAAAATTCTCGCGGGCGTGGGCGATCTCGTTGGCGAGATGCTCGGGGCCGGTCAGCAGGCCAAAGAAATGCCACCATGTCTTTTGTAGTTCGCCGGGCATGGCGTGCGACAGGGTGTGATCCGGAAGGTCCTGGGCGGTAGCAGATAGCACGCGGGACGCCTCTCCGTTCACACCAGAGTGCGTCAGGTGGGCAATGAGGCTGGCCGAGTCAAGCGTATCGGCGTGGGCGAATGCACTCAATTCATTGCGGAGTATCTCAAGATCGTCCGGGAGCGGGATGCGGTGCAGCGCGTCGTCGAGGGGGGCGATCAGTTCCGGATGACGCAGGAGCAGGGCGAGAAGGATCATCGCGCGACGGTTGGCGATGGCGTCTTCACCCGGGGCGACGCGGACGCGTCTGGCCGGGGCGGCCTTTCGGCCCCGGGATTTGAACACGCGATCGAGTAAGGCGGAGCGGAATTCGCCGGACAGGATGCGGTCCGGGATGGATTTCGCGGCGGCTTCGAGACGGACGCGCAGGGCGGCGCGCTGCTCCGGCGCATCGCCGACGCCGCGGGATAAGGCGGCGAACAGGCCGTCGATCAACGGGGCGGAGTTGTCGCACACGGCGTCGAAGGCGCTGGAGCCGCCTTTGCGGACGAGGCTGTCGGGGTCTTCGCCAGCGGCCAGGGTGGCGAGCTTGAGGCTGAAGCCGGGCTGCAGCAGGGGCAGGGCCAGCATGATGGCGCGCTCGGCCGCAGCAGCCCCGGCGCCGTCGCCGTCGAAGCAGAGGATGGGTTCGGGGGAGAGACGCCAGAGTTCGGCCAGGTGATCGTCGGTCAGCGAGGTGCCGAGCGGGGCGACGGCGCCGGTGTGGCCGGCCTGGTGCAGCGCGATGACGTCCATGTAGCCCTCGACGACGACGAGGCGCTGGCCGCGGCGAACGGGCTCGCGGGCGCGGTCGACGGCATAGAGCGTGCGGCGCTTGGGAAAGATCGGGCTCTCGGGGCCGTTAATGTATTTGGGCTTGGCGTCACCGAGGGCGCGGCCGCCGAAGCTGATCAGCCGGCCGCGGCGGTCGCGGATCGGGAAGATGACCCGGCCCCAATACGATTCCCGCAACTCGCCACTCTCGGTTTCGCGCAGCAGGCCGGCTTCCAGGGCTCGGGCGGGCTCGACGCCCAGGCCGCGCAGTTCGGCGGTGAGGCTGCCGCGTCCGTCGCCGCTCCAGCCGAGGCCGAATTGCTCGATCGTGGCGTCGGTCAGGCCGCGGCCACGCAAATAGGCCAGCGCTGGGGCACCCTCCGGGGCACGGAGGCGGCGGACGAAGCTGGCCTGCGCGTGATCCAGGATGTCGTGCAGGTCGAGGCGTTTCTGTTCGGCGCGGGCCTGGGCGGGGGAGGCTTTCGGCACCTCGAGCCCGGCCTCGGCGGCGAGGCTCTCGACGGCCTCGGGGAAGGAGGCGCCGGAGGACTGCATCTGGAAGCTGATGGCGTCGCCATGCACGCCGCAGCCGAAGCAGTGGAAATGGTCGTCATAGACGTAGAAGCTGGGGGATTTCTCGCCGTGGAACGGGCAGCAGCCCTTCCAGTTGCGGCCCGACTTGCTCAGCTTGACCCGGCGCCCGATCACCGCTGACAACGGCGTGCGGGCGCGCAATTCGTCCAGGAACTCGGGCGGTAGGGCCATTAGGCGGTGAGCCGGGCCTTTACCAGCGGGTTCACGCGCGACATGTCGATCGCGGCGCCATGGGCGGCTTTGAGCGCGGCCATGACCTTGCCCATCTCCTTGGGCGAGGTGGCGCCGCTATCGGCGATCGCCTTGTCAACGGCGGCGGCCAGCGTGGCGTCATCCATCTGCTGCGGCAGGAAGCCCTCGATCACGGCGATCTCGGCCTCTTCTTTCTCGGCCAGTTCCGGGCGGTTGCCTTGGCGGTAGAGTTCGACGGCCTCGCGGCGGGACTTAACCATGCCGCGCAGGGTCGAGGTGATCTCGTCGTCGGAAATGGCGGTAACGCCCCTGGGCCGGGCAGCGATGTCGGCGTCCTTGAGCTTGGCCATGATCATGCGCAGCGTCGAGGTGCGGGCGCTGGTGCCGGCCTTCATGGAGGCCTTCATGGCGTCGGGAAACTGATCGCGCAGGCTCATGCGAGCTCCGAATGGTTAATAGGGGAAAGAAGTTACCGGTAGTCTGACATCTTTATCTTGAGCTGGGAAGAAACTTCCCATATCGTTTCCGCATGGCCAGCATCGACGATATCATAGCCCGCTTGGGCGGTCCTGACGCGGCGGCACGGTTGACCGGCGTTGGACTCGAAGCGATCCGTAAATGGCGACAGGCGCGGGCGGTTCCAAGTAAGCATTGGCCGGCGGTGGTTGCAGCGACCGGGTTGACGTTGAGCGATCTGTCCAGCGATGCGGCGCCGGAAGAAATGCCGGAGGTTCCGGCCGGTGCGACGGCCGTGCTGGTGTTGGCCGATGGCGGCGTGTTCTGGGGCGTCGGCTTCGGGGCGCATACGCAATCCCGCGTCGGCGAGCTTTGCTTCAACACGGGGATGACCGGGTATCAGGAAACGCTGACCGACCCGTCCTATGCCGGGCAGATCATCACCTTCACCTTTCCGCACATCGGCAATGTCGGCACCAACGCCGAAGATGGCGAGGCCACCAACGTGGCGGCCCTTGGTCTGGTCGTGAAGCAGGACATCACCGACCCGTCGAACTGGCGCTCGACGGCGACGCTGGATGCCTGGTTGAAGGCGCGCGACGTGCCGGGCCTGGCCGGCGTCGACACGCGGGCGCTGACGCTGCGCATCCGGGATGGCGGGCCGCCGACGGCGGTGCTGAGCTTCCCGGCGGACGGGAAGTTCGACCTGGCGGCGCTGCGGGCGCAAGCGGCGGGGTGGCCCGGGCTGGAAGGCATGGACCTCGCCAAGCAGGTGAGCTGCACGCAGAGCTACGGCTGGACCGAAGGCACCTGGGCCTGGCCGGACAAGCACGTGGCGCTGGAGCCGGCGCATCATGTCGTCGCCGTGGATTACGGCGCCAAGCGCAACATCCTGCGCTGTTTGGCGGCAGCGGGCTGCAAGGTGACGGTGGTGCCGGCGGACACGACGGCCGAGGACATCCTCAGGCATCAGCCGGATGGCGTGTTCCTGTCCAACGGACCCGGCGACCCGGCGGCAACCGGAGCGTATGCCGTGCCGGCAATCCAGGGCGTGCTGGAGAAGGGCGTGCCGGTGTTCGGCATCTGCCTGGGGCATCAATTGCTGGCGCTGTCGCTGGGCGCCAAGACCTACAAGCTGGAGCAGGGCCATCGCGGCGCCAACCAGCCGGTGAAGGATCTGGCGACCGGCAAGGTGGAGATAACGGCGCAGAACCACGGCTTCGCGGTGGACGACAAGTCGCTGCCGGAGGGGGTGCGGATCACGCACACGAGCCTGTTCGACGGTAGCAACGAGGGCATCGCCTGCGACGCCAAGCGGGCGTTCAGCGTGCAGTATCACCCGGAGGCGAGCCCGGGGCCAACGGACAGCCATCACCTGTTCAAGCGCTTCGTCGATATGATGGGCGAGAAGGTCTAGAGCCATGCCGAAGCGCACCGACATCAAGACCATCATGATCATCGGGGCCGGGCCCATCGTGATCGGGCAGGCGTGCGAGTTCGACTATTCGGGCGCACAGGCGTGCAAGGCGCTGCGGGCGGAGGGCTACCGGGTCGTGCTGGTGAACTCCAACCCGGCGACCATCATGACCGATCCGGGCCTGGCGGACGCGACCTATGTCGAGCCGATCACGCCGGAGATCGTCGAGAAGATCATCATCAAGGAACGCCCTGATGCGCTGCTGCCGACGATGGGCGGGCAGACGGCGCTCAACGTGGCGATGCAGCTCGATGCGTCGGGCGCGTTGAAGCGGCACGGGGTGGAGCTGATTGGGGCCAAGGCGGACGTGATCGACCGGGCCGAGGATCGGCTGAAGTTCCGCGACGCCATGAGCGAGATCGGCATTGAGAGCCCGAAATCGGGCATTGCGCACACGCTCGAGGAAGCGCGGGTGGTGCTGGCCGAGGTGGGGCTGCCGGCGGTGATCCGGCCGAGCTTCACCCTGGGCGGGACCGGCGGCGGCATCGCCTACAACCGGCAGGAATTCGAGCAGATTGTCTCGTCCGGCCTGGCGGCGAGCCCGACCACGGAGGTGCTGGTCGAGGAAAGCGTGCTCGGCTGGAAGGAATACGAGATGGAGGTGGTCCGCGACAGCGCGGATAACTGCATCATCGTGTGCGCGATCGAGAACGTGGACCCGATGGGCGTCCATACCGGCGACAGCGTGACGGTGGCGCCGGCGCTGACGCTGACGGACAAGGAATACCAGATCATGCGGGACGCGAGCATCGCGTGCCTGCGCAAGATTGGCGTCGATACCGGCGGCTCCAACGTGCAGTTCGGGCTGAACCCGGTGGATGGACGGCTGGTGGTGATCGAGATGAACCCGCGCGTGTCGCGGTCCTCGGCGCTGGCCTCCAAGGCGACCGGGTTCCCGATCGCCAAGATCGCGGCCAAGCTGGCGGTCGGCTACACGCTCGACGAGTTGCAGAACGACATCGCGCACGGCATCCCGGCCAGCTTCGAGCCGACGATCGACTACGTGGTGGTGAAGATTCCGCGCTTCACCTTCGAGAAGTTCCCGGGGACGCCGGCGCTGTTGGGCACGGCGATGAAGTCGGTCGGCGAGGCGATGGCGATCGGGCGGTCGTTCGCCGAGGCGCTGCAAAAGGGCTTGCGGTCGATGGAGACGGGCCTGTCCGGGCTCGACGAGGTCGAGGCACCCGGCGGCGACGGGCATGACGCGTTCCGGGCGGCGTTGTCGACGCCGACGCCGGACCGGCTGTTGATGGCAGCGCAGGCGCTGCGGGCCGGGCTGACGGTCGACGAGGTCCACGACGCCTGCAAGTTCGACCACTGGTTCCTGCGCGAGCTGGAGCGGATCGTGAACGCGGAGAAGCAGGTCAAGACGACCGGGTTGCCGGAGGATGCGACCGGGTTGCGGCGGCTGAAGGCGCTGGGGTTCTCGGACGAGCGGCTGTCGGCATTGAGCGGCGGCAAGGACGTGGCGGCGCTGCGGGAGCGGCTGGGCGTGCGGCCGGTCTACAAGCGCATCGACACCTGCGCGGGCGAGTTCGCGTCGGGCACCCCGTATATGTATTCGACCTTCGAGGGCGGCTTCGGCGTGCCGGCGTGTGAATCGGACCCGACGGATCGCCAGAAGATCATCATCCTGGGTGGCGGGCCGAACCGGATCGGGCAGGGGATCGAGTTCGATTATTGCTGCGTCCACGCCTGCTACGCGCTGCGGGAGGCCGGGTTCGAGACCATCATGGTCAACTGCAACCCGGAAACGGTCTCCACGGATTACGACACGTCGGACCGGCTGTATTTCGAGCCGCTGACCGCCGAGGACGTGATCGCGCTGGTGCGGCGCGAGCAGGACCGGGGCGAGGTGCTCGGCTGCATCGTGCAGTATGGCGGGCAGACGCCGTTGAAGCTGAGCCAGGCGCTGACCGAAGCGGGGATCCCGATCCTGGGCACGTCGGCGGACGCGATCGACGTCGCCGAGGACCGCGAGCGGTTCCAGGCGCTGTTGCACAAATTGGGGCTGCGGCAGCCGGATAACGGCATCGCACGGTCGACGGCCGAGGCGGAAGCGATCGCGGACAAGGTCGGGTATCCCGTCGTGATGCGGCCGAGCTACGTGCTGGGCGGGCGGGCGATGGAGATCGTGCACGATAGGGCCGGGTTGCTGCGCTACATGCGGAACTCGGGTGAGGCGTCGTTGAAGCTGGGGCCGGTGCTGCTGGACCGCTATCTGAACGACGCCATCGAGGTCGACGTGGACTGCATCTGCGATGGGCAGAGCGTCTATGTGGCCGGCGTGATGGAGCACATCGAGGAAGCCGGCATCCATTCAGGCGATAGCGCCTGCTCGTTGCCGCCGTATTCGCTGGCACCGGCGACGATCACCGAGCTGAAGGCGCAGACCGAGGTGATGGCGCTGGCGCTGGGCGTGGTCGGGCTGATGAACGTGCAGTTCGCGGTCAAGGACGGGGCGATCTTCGTGCTCGAGGTCAACCCGCGGGCGTCGCGTACGGTGCCGTTCGTGGCCAAGGCGACCGGCGTGGCGGTGGCCAAGATCGGCGCGCGGGTGATGGCGGGCGCCAAGCTTGCCGAGTTCAGCCTCGATGACGACCGCGTGGCGCCGCATGTAGCGGTCAAGGAAGCGGTGTTCCCGTTCGCGCGGTTCCCGGGCGTGGACACGATCCTGGGTCCGGAGATGAAGAGCACCGGCGAGGTAATGGGACTCGACCAATCCTTCGAGCGGGCGTTCGCCAAAGCGCAGTTGGGCGCGGGGGTGAAGCTGCCGTCGACGGGAGCGGTGTTCCTGTCGGTGCGCGATGGCGACAAGGTCGGGCTGGTGCAGATGGCGCGACGGCTGACCGACATGGGCTTCCAGGTGCTGGCGACGCGCGGAACGGCAGCGCGGATCTCGGCGGCCGGGCTGCCGGTCAAGGTGGTCAACAAGGTGCTGGAGGGGCGGCCACATTGCGTGGACGCGATCGAAGGCGGCGAGATCCAGCTGGTGATCAACACGGCATCCGGCGCGCAATCGGTCACGGACAGCTTCGCCATCCGGCGGACGGCGCTGACCAAGGGCATCCCGCACTACACGACAATCGCCGGCGCGCGAGCGGCCGTGGGCGCGATTGCTGCCCTGAAATCAGGCACGCTTGAAGTGGCGCCGTTGCAATCCTACTTTGAGCGGTCATTCTAGTTCAGCGAAAGCCGGGCTAGACCTGTTGCGGTGCCCGGGGGAACCTTGGCGCCGCAACTATGTATTTGCCGATCGGGTATGAGGATCGACCACCGTGCAGAAGTTTCCGATGACCGCGCCTGGCCTGAAGCGTCTCGAAGAGGAGTTGCGCCATCTGAAATCGGTGGAGCGGCCGTCGATCATCCGCGCGATAGCCGAGGCGCGCAGCCATGGCGACCTATCCGAGAACGCCGAGTATCACGCGGCGCGGGAGCGGCAGTCGTTCATCGAGGGGCGGGTGATAGAACTGGAGGAGATCACCTCGGCGGCCGAAGTGATCGACCCGGCGAGCCTGTCGGGCGACCAGATCAAGTTTGGTGCGCACATTAAGCTGGTCGATGAAGAGACCGAGAAGGAAGCCACCTACCAGATCGTCGGCGTGCACGAGGCCGACATCAAGGAGCGACGCCTGTCGATCTCGTCGCCGTTGGCCAAGGCGCTGATCGGCAAGAAGCCCGGCGACACCATTTCCGTGCCGGCCCCCGGTGGCGATCGGAGCTACGAGGTTCTCGACGTCAGATTCGGCTAGCGCCGGATCATGATCGGGCTGGAGGACGTCCGCGCAGCGGCGCGGCGGATAGAAGGGCGTGTACTACGCACGCCGTCGATCCCGTCCCATGCGGTGAGTCTGGCGACCGGGGCGGAGGTGACGCTCAAGCTGGAGAATTTGCAGCGGATCGGCTCGTTCAAGGAGCGGGGGGCCGCTAACCGGCTGGCGTTGCTGACGGATGCGGAGCGCGCGCGCGGCGTGGTGGCGATGTCGGCCGGCAATCATGCGCAGGCGGTGGCGCGGCATGCCAGCCTGCTGGGCATCAAGGCCACCATCGTGATGCCGCTGTTCACGCCGCAGACGAAAGTGAGTCGCACCCGAGGCTGGGGCGCCGACGTGGTGTTGCACGGCAAGATGCTGGTCGAGGCGGCGGCGCACGCGCATGCGCTGGCCGAGCGAGACGGGCTGGTGTTCGTGCATCCGTATGATGACGACGCGGTGATGGCTGGGCAGGGCACGCTGGCGCTGGAAATGCTGGAGGACGCGCCGGAAATCGAGATGATGCTGATCCCGGTTGGCGGCGGCGGCATGATCGCGGGCTGCGCGGTCGCTGTGGCGGCGTTGCGGCCGGACATCGAGCTGATCGGCGTCGAGGTGGAGAGCTACGCCTCGTTGCAGTCCGCGCTGGCGGGGCGCGAGGGCGTGACCGGCGGGGCAACGATCGCGGAAGGCATCGCGGTGCAACGGGTGGGGGAGCGCTGTTTGGAGGCGATCCGCGGTCGCGTGCGCGAGGTGCTGGCCGTGCCGGAGCGGGTGGTCGAGGACGCGATTTCACTGCTGGCCGAGGGGGCCAAGCAGGTGGCCGAAGGCGCCGGCGCAATCGGAGTGGGCGCAATGCTGGCGCATCCGGAGCGGTTTGCCGGGCGCCGGGTCGGGACGGTGGTCTGCGGGGGCAACATCGACGGGCGCATCCTGGCCAACGTGCTGCTGCGCGGATTGCTGCGCGATGGGCGACTGCTGCGGTTGACGATGGACATCCCGGATCGTCCCGGCGTGTTGGCCGACATCGCGACGCGGATCGGCGGCTCCGGCGGCAACATCATCGAGGTGATCCACCAGCGACTGTTCGACGCGCCAAGCGTTCAGGCGGCGGAACTCGAGTTGATGATCGAGGCCCGCGACCCGGCGCACGCGGACGCGATCATGGCGGCGCTGGCCAAGACGTATATCGTCCGGCGGAGTTGATGCGCCGCTGGCCTAGGCGAGCAGGATAGAGGCGTTCCGATGGGCAATCTCTGGCCCTGACGCATTCGAGATCGGACCCCGTTCCAGACTGGAACGGGGTCCGTCGTCGATCAGCCGAGGCGTTCGCCGTGCAGGACCACGTCGAGGCCTTCGCGCTCTTCTTCCTCGTTGACCCGCAGGCCGACCAGGATCTTGACCACGAACAGGATCACCAGCGTCGCGATGCCGCTGTAAACCAGTGTCGCGACGACGGCGTAGACCTGGTTGATGAACAGCGGCATGCCGCCGACATAGGCGCCGTCCGGTGCGGCCGTGGTGGCCGAGAGCGGGCCGTAGGCAAACACGCCGGTCAGCAAAGCGCCGACGATGCCGCCGACACCATGGACACCGAAGGCGTCGAGGCTGTCGTCATAGCCGAGCACGTGCTTGAGCGAGGTTGCAGACCAGAAGCACACGATACCGGCGACGATGCCGATGATGAGTGCCGGGCCGGGAAGCACGAAGCCGGAGGCCGGGGTGATGGCGACCAGGCCGGCGAC
>JBPBQE010000359.1:0-16649 GCA_050954595.1 Janthinobacterium lividum
GTCGTCTCGCTTGCAATTTTCGTGCGGTCGAAGGTATGTTCTTAGTATTCTCACAGTGCGTATCATAACTGCTGCCGACAACTATCCTTATCGGGAATGAACGGCGGAAAGCGCCATCATCAAGGCGTGGCTTTATTCATTACCACGCCTTAGAGGTGCAGCCTTAATCACTACGCCTCGTGACGCGTGGCTTCGAAAGAGATGCGGCGCATGCTGCATCGAGTTGGAGTAGCCGCTTCATCGCCACTTGCTCGTCTTGCCCCGGGCACGTCGGGTCGGAGCGTAGAAATCGTCCGGCTTGGTCCGCACCCATGCGACGAAGCGGGCCAGTTCCGGATCGGCGCGACTTTGGTGCATGGATCCCCGCTACGTTGGCTGAGGTAGGATGGCTCGGGGGATCGTTCCCCGTCACTGTCCGGGGTGGTTGTCGTGCCGTTCAAAGCCAATGCCGAGCGTCGCCATCATATCCCAAAGCAGCGGCATCGTGCCACGAACTCGGCTGCCTATGATGCAGCCCTGCGGCAGCGCGGCAGCCTGACGGTTTGGTTCACGGACGCAGCGATCGCGGCCTGGAAGGCTGAACCGCGAACCACGCGAGGCGGCCAGTTGCGCTATTCGGCCCTGGCCATTGCAACGGCGCTTACGCTGCGGTCGGTGTTCCGCCTGGCCCTGCGGCAGACCGAAGGGCTGACCGGCTCCATCATTGCCCTGCTCGGCCTCGATCTCGCGGTGCCGGACCATACCACCTTGAGCCGCCGGGCCGAGAGCTTGGACGTGGTTCGCCCCCGGCCAGGCCCCGGTCCCGTTCACCTGCTGGTTGACAGCACGGGGCTCAAACTACACGGCTCGGGCGAATGGCTGCTCGAGAAGCACGGCACGAAGACACGGCGGTCGTGGCGCAAGCTGCATATTGCCGTGGACGCCGACACCGGGCAGATCGCTGCGGCGGCGTTGACCACCAGCGACGTCGACGATGCCTCGCAGGTCGGGGCCTTGCTCGACCAGGTGGATGGGCCGGTCACGTCATTTACCGCCGACGGTGCCTACGACCAGGACGGCGTCTACGGCGAGGTTGCCGCCCGTCATCCGAAGGCGTCCGTCATCGTGCCACCTCGCTCCAACGCCGTGCTGAGCGAAATCGCGCAGACGTCGTCGACCAAGCGAGACCGTCACCTGCAGAGCATCTCCGAGCGAGGGCGCATGGCTTGGCAGAAGGCCTCTGGCTACAACTGGCGAGCGCTGGTGGAGGCCGACATCAGCCGTTTCAAACGGGTCGTCGGTGACGGGCTACGGTCCCGAACCGATCGTCGCCGAGTGACCGAGATCGCGATTGCCGTTAACGTATTGAACCGGATGCTCGAACTCGGACGCCCGGAGTATGTCCGCCTACCGTAATGATGAGACGAGATGGCCGAACTGCGGCCCTCCACTGAACTGTGCAACACAGTCCGGCTACTACACAATGACAGACGAAAACTGTCCGTTAATTGGACCGATGCGGACCCCGGGTGCTTTCATGGCTGGCGCCCTATCCGGCTTCGGCACCATGGCGGCGACGGCAACGGGCGCGCTTTGTGCAGCCTGGATCGCAGATGCCGATCGCCCCGACTACGCCCAGCCTCTGTCGCTGGCGCGTCATGACGATGCGGCGCTGATGGCCGACTTGCGGCAAAGGACGACCAGAGGCGTCCTTTAAGACGGCCGGCGGGTGTGATGGCAGCTATCCGATCTCCGCGAACGTTCCGAACCCGCTACAGTTTACCGCGTCGCGGCTGCGCTCGAGCGCGTGACTATACTGCTTAGGAAGCTGCTGGAACGGTGAGTTCCGGTTCAGTGCGAGCGCGGCGTAGAGCGGCCAGTGCGGGTTAGCGATCATCGGCCGGCCGATCATGAGCAGATCGACCTGCTCATCGCCGATGATGCGGTCGGCATAGGCGGGGTCACCCACGTTCCAGCTGACGGCAGTGGGCACGCCGGTCTCGGCGCGGATGCGGGCCGCAGTCGGCACCATGAAGCCGCGGTCGGTCCACGGCACGGCGGGGCCGGCGTCGGTGTTCATGCCCATGCTGATGTCGACCAGGTCAAGACCGCGCTCCTTCATGGTGCGGACCAAGCCGATCGTGTCCTCGACGGTGTGGCTGGCCATGCCGAAGTCGACCGCGCCGACGCGCATGGTCAGCGGGAGGCGCTCGGGCCAGACGGCGCGGACGGCCTCGAACGCCTCGACCAGGAAGCGGGCGCGGTTCTCCGGGCTGCCGCCATACTCGTCGTCGCGGGTGTTAGCGACCGGGGAGAGGAAGTTGGCGCCGAGGAAGCCGTGGGCGTAATGCATTTCGACCCACTCGAAACCGGCCGCCAGCGCGCGCTCGGCGCCGCGGGCGAAGTCGCCGATCAGGCGGGCGATGTCGTCCTTGGTGGCGTATTTCGGCCCGCGCGGGAACCGCTTGCCGCCATAGGGGATGTCAGTCGGGCCGATCGCTTCCCAGGCTTCGGGATGGTCCTCCGGAAGCTGCACGTAGCCGTCCCACGGCGTGGTCATGCCGCCCTTGCGGCCGGTATGGCCGAGTTGCACGCCGGGAACGGCGCCCATCGACTTGATGAAGTCGGCGACGCGCTTGAGCATCGGGATCTGCTCGTCCGACCAGATGCCGGCACAGGTGGGCGTCATGCGGCCCTCCGGCGAGACGGCGAGCTGCTCCATCACCACCAGCCCGGCCCCGCCCGCCGCCCGCGCGCCCAGATGCATCAGATGCCAGTCAGTCAGCACGCCGTCGCCGGCATCGCAGGAGTACATCGTCATCGGCGACACCGCGATGCGGTTGCGCAAGGTGACGTCTTTCAGGCGCAGCGGGGTGAACAGATCGGGCATGTCAGTGGACCTTATCGGCAGGAGAGGACACGGGCGTCCCAATGTGGTGGCATGCGGCCAGGTGGCCCTCGGCATAGCGCAGCATCAGCGGCGTCTCGGCCGCGCAGATGGCCGTCGCGCGCGGGCACCGGGTGCGGAACCGGCAGCCCGACGGCGGGTCGATCGGCGACGGCAGATCGCCCTCCAGCGGCATCCGGATGCGGCGATGGGACGCGTGGGTACTGGGCACCGCCGAGAGCAGCGCCTCGGTGTAAGGATGCAGCGGCCGCTCCCACAGCCCGGCGGCCGGTCCGACCTCGACGATGCGGCCGAGATACATCACCGCGATCCGGTCGGAGATATGCCGCACGACGGAGAGGTCGTGCGAGATGAACAGATAGGCCAGTCCCATCTCGTCGCGCAGATCGGCCAGCAGATTGAGCACCTGCGCCCGCACCGAAACGTCGAGTGCCGACACCGGCTCGTCGCAGATCACTAGCTTAGGCGACAGGGCGAGCGCGCGAGCGATGCCGATGCGCTGACGCTGGCCACCGGAGAACTCGTGCGGCAGCCGGGCGCCGTGCTCGGGCCGCAAGCCGACCCGCTGCATTAGCGCAGCGACCCTGGCCCGGCGCTCAGCGCGGCGACCGGCACCGTGAACCAGCATGGGCTCTTCAAGGATGCGCGCCACCGTCGCGCGCGGGTTCAGCGAGGCGAACGGGTCCTGGAAGATCATTTGCATCTGCCGCCGTAGCGGCCGTAGCTGGCCGGGGCTTAAATGGGAGATGTCAGTGCCCATCAGCTCGACGTGGCCGGAATCAGGTTCGTAGAGCCGGACCAGCGTCTTGCCCAGCGTGCTCTTGCCGCAGCCGGACTCGCCGACCAGACCGAGCGTCTCGCTAGGCGCCACCTCCAGCGTCACTCCATCCAGCGCGTGCACGGTGCCACTCGGCGTGACGAAGTGCTTGGTCAGGTCGTCGACCCGAAGCAGATGCGCGGTCATGCCAGCGCCCTCTGCTCGATCCAGGCTGGCTGCCGCGCGTAGCACGCTACCAACCCGCCCGAGATTTCGGAAACGTCCAAGGCGGGGGGTGCTACGGCGCAACGCGGCATGGCTTCCGGGCAGCGCGGGGCAAAGCGGCAGCCCGGCGGCATCGCGTCCAGCGCCGGGACCATGCCCGGGATCTCCGTCAGCCTCGCCCGGTCCCGCCCGGTCAGGACGTCGCCCCGGTCGATCTCCGGGCTCGCCGCCAGCAGGCCGCGCGTGTAGGGGTGCTGCGGCGACGCGAACAGCGCCGACGTGGCGGCTTCCTCGATCTTGCGGCCGGCATACATGACCGCGACCCGGTCCGCCGTCTCGGCCACCACGCCTAGGTCGTGGGTGATCAGCAACACGGCGGTGCCGAAGCGCTGGCGGATCGACAGCAACAGCTCCAGCACTTGAGCCTGAACCGTCACGTCGAGCGCAGTGGTTGGCTCATCGGCGATCAGCAGGCGTGGTTCACAGGCGATGGCCATGGCGATCATCACGCGCTGACGCATGCCGCCGGACATGCGATGCGGATAGTCCAGCACCCGGCGCTGCGGGTCCGGCACGCGCACGAGGTCGAGCAGTTCGGCGGCGCGGGCGATGGCCTGGCGCCGGGTCATACCGCGGTGCTGCATCAGGACTTCGCCGATCTGCTCGCCGACGGTGAGCGCCGGGTTGAGGCTGGTCATCGGCTCCTGGAAGATCATGCCGATTCGGTCGCCGCGCAGTGCCCGCATGTCGCGCGCGGGTAGGCCGACGAGTTCGCGGCCCTCGAAGCGGATGGACCCGCCAACGATGCGGCCCGGCGGGTTGGGAACCAGACCGAGGATCGACGCGGCGGTGACGCTCTTGCCGCAGCCGCTTTCGCCGACGACGGCCAGCACCTCGCCGGTCTCAATCGACAGGCTGACGCCGTCGACCGCCTTGAGCACACGGCCGCGGGAGAAGAAGTGGGTCTGCAGGTCGTCTATCTCGAGCAGTGCCATCTCAGCGGTTCCGCAGTCGGGGATTGAGCGCGTCGTTCAATCCCTCGCCGATCAGGTTGAAGCTAACGACCGTCAGCAGGATCGCGGCGCCTGGTAGCGCGGCGATGTACCAGGCGGTGCGCAGCGCGTCGCGGCCGGCGCCGATGATGGTGCCCCAGCTCATCAGGTTCGGGTCGCCCAGGCCGAGAAATGCCAGGCTCGCCTCGAGTAGGATCGCGGTGGCGACCATCAGCGAGGCGCTGACGATGATCGGGCCCATCGCGTTGGGCAGGATCTGCGTCAGCATGATGCGGACGTCGCCCATGCCGACCACCAAGCCAGCCTGCACGAACTCCCGCTCCCGTAGCGCGATGAACTCGGCCCGTACAAGGCGCGCGACGCCGGGCCAGGAGACGATGGCGATGGCGAACACGATCGTGCCAGCGGATGGCGTCAGGATGGCGACAAGCACGATCGCCAGGATGAAGGGTGGTACGGTCTGGAACAGCTCGGTGATCCGCATCAGCACGTCGTCCGCCCAGCCGCGGTAGTAGCCGGCGACCGCGCCGACCGCGACACCGATGACGAGCGCAGCCAGGGTAGCGGAGAATCCGAACAGCAGCGACACGCGGGCGCCGTGGAACAGGCCGCTCATAAGGTCGCGCCCCAGCAGGTCGGAGCCGAGCGGGTATTCGCCGTCCTGGCCCGGCCACAGCAGCGGCTGCGTCACCATGTCCCACGGATCGTCCGGGAATAGCACGTCGGCGAAGGCGGCCATCAGCAGGATCAGAAGCAGCACCCCCAGCCCGCCGAGGGCGGCGCGATTGCGGGCGTAACGGCGGCAGAATTGGCCGAAAGCGTGCATTAGGCGATCTCGATCCGCGGGTCGAGCCAGGCGTAGGCGAGGTCGACGAAGATGTTGGCGACGATCACAATGACCGAACAAATTAGCAGGATGCCGAGCAGGAGATTGAGGTCGCGGCTCATCACCGCCTCAAACGCCAGGCGCCCAACGCCGGGCCAGGCGAACACCGTTTCAACCAGTACGGATCCGCCAAGCAACGTACCGACCTGCAAACCAAGCATGGTCACCATCGGCAGCATCGCATTTCGCATGACGTGCTTGATGGTGATCAGCCCCTCCGGCAACCCCTTGGCACGGGCGGTGGTGACGTAGTCCTGGTTGAACACCTCCAGCATGGAGGCCCTCATCAGTCGGGCGTAGAGCGCCAGGAAGAACAGCGCGAGCGTGACCAGCGGCATCAACAAATGCACCGCGACATCTCCCACAGCGCGCAGCCCAGTAAACCCGGCACCGACCGACGTAAGGCCACCGGTCGGCAATATGCCGAGATGGACGGCAAACACGACGATCAGGCCCAACCCGATCAGGAAGATTGGCGTCGCATAGAACAGCAGCGCGACGACCGAGATCAGGTTATCCGTCCAGGAATTTACTCGGCGCGACGCGAGCACGCCCAACGCCGCACCGGCGATGAAGGCCAGGCCGAGCGCGCCCACCATCAGCAGCAGCGTCGCCGGCATCCGCGACCCGATCAGGCTCAGCACGCTCTCGTTGTTGCGGAATGACCAGCCGAGATCGAGATGCAGCAAACGCCACACATAATGCAGCAGCTGTATGTAGTTCGGTTGATCCAGCCCGAACTGAGCTTTCAGCGTGGCCAGGTATTCGGGCGTGGCGGAGCCAGCCTCGCCGGCCAGCACGTCCGCCGCATCCCCCGGCGCCGACTTGAGCAGGATGAAGTTGCACACCGCGATCGCGAGCAGGATCGGCAGCGACTGCACCGCCCGTCGTGCGACGTAGCGCAGCTTTGGAAAGCCCATCAGCCGGCAGCCGGCGCAAGCCACACGGTCGCGAAATTGCTGCCGATCAGTCCGTCGGCCGAAATGGTGTGGTTACGCACCCGCCGGTTGGCGACAGTGACGAAGCGCATCTCCATCAGCGGCACCACCGACAGGTCGGTCATGACACGGCGCTGCAAGTCGGCATAGTCTTCCCAGCGCTTCTTGGGGTCGTTCTGGGTCTGCGCGTCCTCGAAGTCGTGGTCGACGGCCGGGTCGGCGTAGCCGGTCGGGTTGACGAACGGCACGCCCTTTTGCGCCGCCTTGGACCAATACATCCGTTGGATGCCGGCGCTGGGATCCGGGAAGGCGCCGTTGTACATCGGCGAGGTGTCGAAATCGTATTCGCCGTAGATGCGCCTGACGTAGGATGGCAGGTCGCTGGTGCGGATCTCTACGTCGATGCCGACGCGGCCGAGCTGCTGTTTGATGAACTCCGCCGTGCGGGTGAACTCGGCGCCACCGGGATAGGCGTCGGTCTGCATCTTGAACCGCTTGCCGTCCGCGCCGCGCTTCAGCCCGGCCCCGTCCAGCAACGCCTCGGCCTTCTTAGGATCGTATGCGTAGGCCGGCACGCCGTCGGTCGTGTACCATGCCTTCACCACGCTCGGGATCGGACCGGTCGCTGGCTTGCCGAAGCCGAACCATACCGTTTTGGTCAGCACGTCGCGGTTGATGGCGAACGCGATCGCCTGCCGCACTGCGCGCTGGTCGAGCGGCGCCTTGCGTGTGTTGATCTGCATCAGCAGCACCGGCGCCATGTAGTCGTAGCCGTCGGTGGTGGCAACGAGGTCCTTGCCGGCCGTCAGCCGCGCCATGTCGGACAGCGGCACCGGCGTCAGGGGGCCGATCTGCGCCTCGCCGGATTCGAGCGCCGCAGTGCGTGACCCGGCGTCCGCAATGAAGCGGAACACGATGCGATCCAGATTGGGCTTGCCCTCGTCCCAATAGTCGGGATTACGCTCCATGATCAGGTGGTCGCCGCGCGCCCACTCTTTGAAGCGAAATGGTCCGGTGCCAACCGGCGCCGAGGCGGCCTTGTTGGCCAGCAGATCGGTGCCGTCGAACACGTGCTTGGCGATGACCGGCGATTCGTAGGCGCTCCAGACCGTCGCCAGCTGCGGCGATGGCGCCGACAGGTGGATGACCACGGTCAACGGGTCCGGCGTCTCGACGTCGGTGACCTTCTGGAAGCTCTGCCGGCCGCGCGCGTGCCGCGTCTTCCAGATGCCGAGAGAGTAGGCGACGTCGGCCGAGGTGAACTCCTGGCCGTCATGCCACTTGACGCCAGGGCGGAGGTGGAACGTCCAGCTCAGCCCGTCAGGCGCCACCTCCGAGTTCAGCGCCAGTTGCGGGTGCGGCTTCATGTCGAGGTCATACCAGAGCAGCCCCTCGGTCATCTTCGTCGTGACCACTGCCATCTGCAGCGTGGGATCGACTGCGGAAAGCAGATACGGCGGCTCCGGATACATCACCAACGTCAACGTGCCGCCCTTGACCGGCGCCTCGTCAGCCTGCGCGAGACGGGCGAACGGCGGGACGACGAGCCCGGCGAGGGCGACGGTGCCGAGCAAATTGCGGCGGGTGAGGTTCATGGGCGAGGTTCCTGGATCAAGCCGCTGGAGCGAAGTAGGTGGTGGCAAAATTGCCGCCGATCACGCCGTCGGCGGTGATGGTGTGGTCGATCAGGCGTTTGCTGGCGACGGTGATGAAGCGCATCTCCATCAGCGGGATCAGCGGCAAGTCGACCATGGCGCGGCGCTGCATGTCAGCGAAGTCGTCCCACCGCGCCTTGGGGTCGTTCTGGACCAGCGCGTCCTCGAAATCTTGGTCCATGGCCGCATCCTCGTAGCCGGTGATGGCGACGCTGGGGACACCGCGTTGGGCCGCCTTGGACCAGTAGATGCGCTGCAGCCCGGCGCTCGGATCCGGGAAGGCGCCGTTGTAATTGACGGTCGTGTCGAAGTCGTAATCGGTATACAGCCGGCGAACATAGCTGGCGTAGTCGCCGGTCCGTAGCTCGACCTCGACGCCGATGGGGCCGAGCTGCTGCTTGATGAATTCGCCGGATCGCAGGTAGTCCGAGCCCTGCGCCAACGGGTCCAGCTGCATGTGGAACCGCTTGCCGTCGTTACCGCGGCGCAGTCCGGCATCGTCAAGTAGGGCTTCGGCCTTCTTCGGGTCGAACGGGTAGCTCGGGACGCCCTCCGTGGTGTACCAGGCCTTGACCACGCTCGGCACCGGGCTGGTCGCAGGCTTGCCGTAGCCGAACCAGACGGTGCGGGTGAGCAGGTCGCGGTTGATGGCGTAGGCCAGGGCCTGACGGACCCGGCGGTCGTCGAACGGTTTGCGGCGGACGTTGATCTGCAGCAGCAGGACCGGCGCCATGTAGTCGTAGCCGGCTGTGGTCGCCATCAGGTTCGACGTCGCCGTCAGCCGCGCCATCTCCGACAGAGGCACCGGCGTCAGCGCACCGAGCTGCGCCTCGCCGGCCTCCAATGCCGCGGCGCGGGCCGAGGCGTCGGCGATGAAGCGGAACACGATGCGGTCCAGGTAAGGCTTGCCCTCGTCCCAGTAATCTGGGTTGCGTTCGAGGATGACGTGGTCGCCGCGCGCCCATTCCTTGAAGCGGAATGGTCCGGTGCCGATCGGCGCCGTGGTGGCCGGATTGGCGGAGATGTCGGTACCCTCGAAGACGTGGCGGGGGATGACCGGCGATTCGTAGCTGCTGAACTTGGTGGCCAGATAGGGCGCCGGCCGCGACAGGCGCAGGATGGCGGTGTGGGGATTGGGCGTGTCGACGCCGGTGACGGGGGCATAGCTCTGGCGGCCGCGTGCGTGCCGGGTCTTCCAGATGCCGAGCGAGAAGGCGACGTCGGCGGACGTGAAGTCCTGGCCGTCATGCCACTTCACGCCCCGGCGCAGGTGAAACGTCCAGCTCAGTCCATCCGCCGCCACCTCCCATCCTTCGGCCAGTAAGGGATGCGGCCGCATGTCGAGATCGTAGGACAGCAGACCCTGCATTACTTTGGTGGTGATGGCGCCGATCTGCAGCGAGGGGTCGATCGCCGAGAGCAGGTAGGGCGGCTCCGGATAGATCAGGGTGGTGAGCGTGCCGCCGCGGACGGGCTCGGCGGATGCCGCATTGGTTGCAAGAGGAACGGCGCAGAGGGCGCCGACAACGCTCCGCCGGGTCAGATGGAGCACGGCGGAGACCTCGTCGAAGCGGGGAAGGGGACTACTCGGCCGCGAGGGTCCCGTTGCGGCGGCGAACCAGCGAGGCGTAGGTGAGGCCAGAGCGGATGGCATGATCCCATGACAACTCGCCCGCCCTGTCCTCGTCTCCCGCCATGACCGCGTCCAGGATGGCGGCGTGGTCCTCCCAGAAGTTGGCCAGGTCCGGCGAGATCTCGATCAACATCAGGAACGCGCGGCGGACATGATGCCAATTGCGTTCCGCCGCCGCTGAGATCAGTGGATTGCCACCGATCTGGTAGATCATGGAATGGAAGTCCCGATCGGCCGCCGCGATGGCCGGCAGGCTGAAGCTCGCCAGCCCCTTGCGGCCCCGCTCGGCGATGGCCAGACCTCGCCGGCCATCCTCCGGCCGGCGCAAGCGGGCTGCCGCACGCCCGGCGGTGCGGTCCAGCGCCGCTCGCAACTTGAACAGATGCAGCAGGAAGTCCGGGTCGAGCGACGCGACCACTAGGCCGCGACGCCCCGTTTCGATGACGAAGCCCTCCTGGCGCAACTGCTGCAGCGCCTCGTGGATCGGCAAGCGTGAGACGCCGAGCCGTTCCGCCAGCTCGCTCTGGATCAGCCGCATGCCGGGCGCAAGACTGCCGGTGCCGATCGCTTCGCGCAGCGTCTCGTAGGCTGCCGTGGTCAGCGGCCGTGCCGCGCTGATGTGGCGCATTTCCGCCTAGAGCTCCGTCCCTGGACAACCTCATACACGGGGCGTCCATTGTGGTCACGCCACGGTCTCGGTGATGCCAAGGTAGTGCCGCACGACGTCGCCGCTGGCCTGCAGCTCGGCTCGGCAGCCCTGCAACACGATGCGGCCGCCGACCAGCACGGCCGTGTGGTCGGCGAACGCAATGGCGATGGTCGCGGCCTGCTCGATCAGCAGGATTGTCATGCCATCGTGGCGCAGCCGGGTCAGGGCGCGGTAGATGTCGGCGACGATGATGCGCGCTAGGCCGAGCGAGGGTTCATCCAGCACCAGGACGCGGGGGCGGCCGAGTAGGGCGCGTGCGATGGCCAGCATCTGCTGTTGCCCGCCGGAGAGATTCCCGGCCAGCTGCGCCGTTCGCTCCTGCAAGATCGGGAACAGGGCGTGGATACGGGCGAATTCCCCGGCCCGTTCGGCCCGGTTGCCATTCAGGTTGTCGTAGGCGACGCGGAGGTTCTCTTCGACCGTCATGTCGCCGAAGATGTCGCGCGTCTCCGGCACGTGCAGCACGCCGTCTCGCGCGATGGCGGCCGGCGCGCGTCCGACCAGCGAGATGCCATCGAGCGTGATGTCTCCCGCGCTGGGTCGGAGCAAGCCGGAGATGGTGCGCGCCAGCGTGCTTTTGCCCGCGCCATTGGGACCGACTAGCGCCACCGCCGTGCCGCGCGGCACCTCGAGCGACAGGCTCTCCAACACCGGCACCGGGCCGTAGCCGACGCTGAGCGATGCAATCGATAGGCTGGCGCTGGCCTCACGCACCGAGGTAGCTCTCGATCACTGCAGGGTTCTGCTGGATCTGGGTCGGAGGCCCCTCGGCCAGCTTGCGGCCGAAATCGAACACCACGACGTGGTCGGAGACCGACATCACCAGCGCCATGTCGTGCTCGACCAGAAATACGGTGACACCCTGGTCGCGAATGATGCGGATGTCGTCGCGCAAGTGCTCGGTCTCGGCTTCGTTCATTCCGGCAGCGGGTTCATCGAGCAGCAGCATGCTGGGCTCCCCCATCAGCGCGCGGGCGATTTCGACCCGTCGCTGGGTGCCGTAGGGCAACGCGGTGGCGACGGTGTCGGCGTGCGAGGCGAGCCCCAGCAGGCCGAGTGCCTGGTCGGTCAATTTCCGGCCGGCGGCATCGCCCAGGCTCGGCGGCAGCAGTGCGTTCCACCAGCGACCGCTTGCGACATGATGAAAGCGGCCGACCAGCAGGTTCTCCCGCACCGTCAAGCCCGGAAACAAGTGCACAGTCTGGAAGGTGCGCCGGATGCCGGAGGCGGCGCGGCGGCGGGGCGAGTGCCGGGTGATATCGCTGCCGCGGTAGTGGACCCGCCCCGTCGTGGGGGCCACGACGCCGGACAGCACGTTGATCATGGTCGTCTTGCCGGCACCATTTGGCCCGATTAGTGCGGTGACAGAGCCTTCGGCCACGGTGAAGCCAACGCCGTCCAGGGCCTTGACCCCGGCGAAGCTCACGCCGATCGCCTCAGCCTCAAGCATGGGTTTGCTCGGTAGTCGCCGGGGCGGCGCGAGCGACCGGTCTACGGCGCCAGAGCGTGGCCAGCCGGTTCTTCGGGAATAGCCCATCCGGCAGAATGGCCATGGTCACGATCACCACCACGCCGTAGATCGCGGGGGCCCAGAGTTCGAGGCCGCGCGAGATCTGCGGCAGCAGCGTCAGCCCGATCGAGCCTGCAGCGGCCCCCAGCGGCGTCATGCCGCCGACAACCAGGAACATGAGGTTGTCGACCACACGGCCGGCGGGGAAATTGGCCGGGCTGATGAAGGAGTAGAAATGGGCGTAGAAGCCGCCCGCCGCGCCTGCCAGTATGCCGCTGACCGCCAGGGACGCCGCCCGCACCGCTGGTACGTTTACCGCGCAGCAACTGGCGATCACCGGGTCCGACCCGGTGGCGATCAGCGCCTTGCCGAACCGCGCTGCGAACAGCCCGGCCGATACCACTAGTGCCGCCAGCGCCGTGACCACGATCGGGCCAGCGCCCAGATAGGGAATGCCGGACATGCCCATCACGTCACCGGTCGGCTCAAAGTGCTCGAAGAAGAGGATGATCAACTCGGCTTCGGCCAGGGTCGCGATCGACAGATAAATGCCGCGCACCCGCAGCGCCAGCAACCCGACCGGCAGCGTGCTGAGCATGCCGGCGCCGGCGCCGAGTGCGATGGCCGGAGCCGGGGACCAGCCCCACTCGGTGGCGGCATAGCCGGCGGTGAACGCGCCGCTTGCCATGAAGCCGGACATGCCGAGCGACCATACCCCGGCGGCGAACGGGAACAGCAGGCTCAACGTGAGCAGCAGATTGATGCCGACCAGCGCCTGGACGGGTTCGGACACCATCGTCATCAGACCGCCCGCCGCCGCACGCGGGCACCGAAAAGGCCTTCGGGTAGGAACACCAGCGTGCCGATCATCGCCAGCCAGACGAACGCCTCCGACCAACCGGAGGGCGCGTAGGCCTGGAACAGCACGTCGGCCACGCCAAGCGCGAGCCCGACCAGCATGGCGCCGCGGATATCGCCGATGCCGCCGATGATGATGACCGCGAGCGCCTTGAAGGCGAAGCGGTCGCCCATGAAGGCGTCGATCGTCTCGAACCGGAGCGCCACCATCAATCCGGCCAGTCCGGCCAACCCGGCAGAGATGACGAATATCAATAGGACGGAACGACGCACCCGGATGCCCAGCAGCATTGCCGCCCTCTCGTTGTCGGCAATGGCGCGGACGTTGCGCCCGAACGGCGTGCGGCGGATCACGAGCCATAGCCCGGCCATCAGCACCAAGGACAGCACCAGGCTGCCGAGCTGGATGCCGGACAGGATCACCGGCCCGAGATGGAAGTCCGGAGAGGGCAGCCGGGTCAGGAATGGCTTAGGCAACGTGCCGTAGAGGTTGGTCACGACCACCTGCAGGATCACGCCGAAGGAGAGCGAACTGACGAAGCCGGTCAGGTGCCGGTCGGACGGGACGGGGCGGAACACCACGAAATACAGCAGCACGCCGAACGCCGACGCCGTCGCAAGCGCTAGCAGCAGCGCTATCAGTGGCGGCAGTCCCGCACCCATGAGTAGCAGCGCGATGAACGGCGCCAGCATGAAGAAATACGGGTGCGCCAGGTTCAACATGCGCAGGACGCCGAACACCAAGGTGTAGCCGATGCCGATTAGCGCATAGACGCTGCCGAGCATGAGACCATTGGCGACCTGCTGGCTAAACATCTACTGGCGAACCCAGGCGCCATTCTGGGTCGCAAACACGATCGTCTTCTTGATCGCGTCGCCATCCTTATTGATATCGATGCTGTTGCCCAAGCCCTGGAAGTCTTTTAATCCGATCAGGTAGTCGCGGATCTTGACGCGCGCCTCCTTGACCGGCGTAGCTGGCGTGATGCCGTTCGCCTTCATCGCGGCCGCGAACATATGCAGCCCTTCGTAGGCACCGGCGTCGGCGTAGATCGGACTGGAATACTGCCCGGGCAGATCGTGCTCGGAGCGGGCCCGGAACGCACGGACGAAGTTGACGACTTCCGGCGCGTCCGAATGCGGATCGAACGGTTGGCCGGCGAACAGATGGATGCCCTTTGCCGCATCGGCCACCGCGTCGGTGATCGAGCCCAATCCGGCGAACATCGGCACATTCAGCTGTTGCCGGTTTGCCTCCTTCAGCAAGCCGGCCAGCGCCTCGTGCGCGACTCCGGCCAGCACCACGTCCGGCTCGAGGGCTTTGATGCGGGTGATAAAGACGCTAAAATCGGCGGCGTCGACCGGGATCTCGATGAAGGTGCCAGTATTGGCAATCATCATGCCGTTCGGCGCCATCAGCGGCGGCACCACGTTCTTGGTCAGGAAGCTCTCGTAGGGGTCTTTTGGGTCGAGGGCAATGACCAGGCGCTTGGCATTCGGGTAGGCCTTGTGGATCAGCGCGACCACGTCACCGATAATCAGCTGGTCGATGGCGGCGTCGCGGAAGCCCCAAGGCCGGTTCTGCGCGCCGATGCCAGGCGCGCCAGAACCCGGTGAGATCGCCGGCATCTCCGCCCGGTTAGTGGCAGGAAACGCGGTGCGGACGACGGTGGTGGTGACCGGGCCGAGCATGGCGAAGACGTTGGCATCGGCCAGGTTGCGCGTGGCAATGACGGCCTGCTCTGGGTTCGACTTGTTGTCCTCGATGACGAGTTCGATCGGGCTGCCGTTGATCCCGCCGGCCTTGTTGATCTCCTCGGCGGCGATCTGGGCGGAGACCAAAGCGTGCTGCCCATAGGACGAGATCGAGCCAGTTCGTTCGAAATTGACGCCGATGCGAATGGGTGCTGGGTCGGCCCAGGCTGAAGTGCCCGCTAGCACGAGGCCGGCGAGCATTAGTGCATTGGAGAATTTGTGCACGATCGTGTCCTCTGGTCGGGCGGCGGATGCGTAAGAAAATCACGGGAGACCTCGCAAACTCCGTGCCAGAGTCAGCGCAACACCGGACAGCGCTGACTGCCTCATGAGAAGGCAATATTGTATACCGTAGACACAAAGCGGTACTTTTCGGGTCAGGCGAACCGGTGTGTGGCCTTCCGGAAGGCAGGTCGTTCTTCGAGACGCAACACATATTCGCGGATCGCAGGATAGGGCGCGAGGTCGATGGGACAGATGCGGCGGAACGTCGTGAACGGATAGGCCATCATGATGTCCGCGGCGGTGAAGTCAGGTCCGGCGAAGTAGCGATTCTCCTGCAGCCGCGCCTCGACCAGGCCGAGGTTCATCGCCGTGCCGGCCCGCACTCGCGCCATGCCGGGATGGGTGTCGGGTGCGGGCAGCATGCGGTCTAGCGACCACTCTCGCAGCAGCTGAAGCATGAGACTGCCTTCCGCGTAATGCAGCCAGAACAGGTAGTGCGGGAAGGCCGGTGAGTCCGGCGCCGGTGCGAGCCGCCCGCCGCCGTGCCGCGCGATCAGGTACTCGACGATCGCACCGGACTCTGCGAGCACGATCCCGTCGTCGTCGATGATCGGGGCGCGCCCGAGGACGTGGGCGACCTTCAGCCCCGGGGGCGCATACAGATCTGGTTGGCGCAGGAATACCTTTAGCTCATAGGGAAGGCCGAGTTCCTCGAGCAGCCAGATGATCCGTTCCGATCGGGACTGATCGAGATGTGTGAGGGTGATCATAGCGGTGCTCTTCAGGTGACCGTCGCACCTCGCAAGAACCGCGCCGACAGCATCATTACGCTCCTATCCGATATTGTAGCCCGCAAACTTACCTCTGTTTGGCTGCTCACCCGTGATCGTACGCCAGAGCGGACTGTTGGCGGTCAGTCATGTCCGTTAAAACTGACATTCAGGGGTTGGTTTACACCGAGCCCATCTGCCAGCTGCATGTGGGAACATATGCCAATGGCTAGAACGGCCAGCGTGAGTTTGCCCCCTCTGCACATGCAGCCAGTAATAGCTTAGCTATACCCCGGTTTGGCCCTTCTGCCGCCGCAACCTGCTCGATGACAGGCCAGTCAAACGTCACAGTGTCATTGCCAGGGTCCCAATGAGGCGCTCTGCACCGCCTGCGGCACGCGATATCGCTGGAACGACCAGTCTCGCACGCTGGATCTGGTTGCCACCGTCATGGGGCCGAGGCGGATGGGCCCGCCTCCTGGCCCCGCTCACCCTCGCCCGCGACACCAGCAATCAAACAATAGTGTGCTTCGCCTGGCTCGGTCGACAGTGGCAGAGTTCGGGCCTTGGATGGCGAGCTACACCGCTCTGCCCGTCGGTCTGCCCGCGCCACCACACGCGCCCAGGCGGCCTGCGCTGAGCGACCAACGCCGCGCCGGATTACTGCCGCGGTCGACCAATCAGGAGAGTACCATGGATTTCAACCGGCTCGGCCACTCGGGTTTGCGTGTGCCAGCGTTAAGCTTCGGGACCGCGACCTTCGGCGGCGGTAACGACTTCTTCAAGGCCTGGGGCTCCACCGATGCCGGCGGAGCGTCCCGCCTGATC
>JBPBQE010000536.1:0-16396 GCA_050954595.1 Janthinobacterium lividum
TGAGCCGCCCCCGACGATAATGGTGTCGTAGTCGGCGTCGATCATCCAAAATCCAGTCAGCTTGTATCAACGGAAACGTTCCGTTGGACGATGTTTTAAGAAGCCCGTTCTGCGACCGACGACGAGCCGGCCGGCAGCATTACTTGCCCGGAACCGCCACCGCGCTGCGGACGCTGCTCACCTGGCCGGCAGCCACGGCCGGCGCGGCGTTGCCCCAGGTGTTGCGCAGGTAGGTGACGAGATCGGCGATCTGCCCGTCCGACAAATGCCATCCGAATGACGGCATCGCCGGCGATGTCGGCGCGCCAGCTGTCGAGACGACCTGGGCGCCGGTGATGATGACCCGTATCGTGGTTGTCGGATCATTCTGCCGTACGGACGGCGCGCCAGCCAGCGCGGGGAACAGATCGGCGACACCTTTGCCGTCACGGGCATGGCAGGCCGAACAATTGTCGGTATAGATCGCCGCCCCGGCGTCCATATGGGGATCGGTTGTGGCGAGCGGCGTCGGCACGGCTGGGCCGACGGCGCCGCGTTCCTTCAGATACGTCGCGATCGCGCGCAGGTCGGGCGCAGTCATCTTCGACGTCGAGATCTCTACCACCTCGCCCATCGGGCCCGCGGCGGCGGCGTGCAGGTTTCGGCCGGTCTGCAGATACTGAACGATGTCGTCGACCGACCAGGTGCCGAGCCCGGCCTGGGCGTCATTGGTCAGGTTGGGCGCGAGCCAGTTCTGGATTGAGTTACCCTCCAGATACTGGCCCTGCTTGGGACCACCGATCGCGTTCATGGGCGTGTGGCACGCACCGCAATGGCCAAGTCCCTCAACGAGATAAGCGCCGCGGTTGAACTCGGTCGATCGTTGCGAGTCCGGCTGGAATACCCCCGGCGTGAATTCGAGCGCGTTCCAGCCGAGCATCGACGCCCGCATGCTGAACGGCCAGGGCAATGTGTTGCGATCGACCGGGTTGCGGACGGGCTCGACGCTGCGGAGAAATGCGAACAGCGCGTCGCTGTCGGTGCGAGTGACGCGGGTATAGTAGTTGTAAGGGAAGGCAGGGTACAAATGGCCGTCGGTGACGCTGTGACCGTCATGCAGCGCGTGCCAGAAATCCTCGGCGCTCCAGCGGCCGAGCCCGGTGTCGCGGTCCGGGGTCAGGTTGGCGGCGTTGATGTTGCCGAACGGCGTCTCGATGGCGCGGCCGCCGGCGAACGGGCCCTTAGGGCTGGCGTGACAGGCGGCGCAGTCTCCCGCAACGGCCAGGTAGCGGCCCTGCTCCACGGCGACGTAGCTATCCAGATCCGCCCGGGCCAGCGTCGTGGTGCCGAGCAGGAGAAGTGCGACCAGTCCGAGACGACGCATCAAAGCTGCACCAACGGCGCATCCGATTTCAGGAACTGGTTCTTGATCGCGTCCAGCGTCCAGTAACAGAGCGCGCCGACCGTCCCCGTCGGGTTGTAGCCGGCGTTCTGCGGGAACGACGAGGCGCCGGTGACGAACACGTTCGGCACGTCCCAGCTCTGGCCGTAGCGGTTCAGCGCGCTGGTGGTCGGATCGTTGCCGATGACGGCGCCGCCGGTGTTGTGCGTGGTCTGATACGGCACCACGGTGTATGGCACGCGCAGGGCGTTGGTGCTGACCTGCTTGGCGCCCATGCGGCGGATGATCTCGCCGGAGCGCTCCATCATGAACTTTGCCATCTTCTGCTCGTTCGGGTGGTAGTCGAATGTCATGCGCATCAGCGGACGGCCGAGCGGGTCCTTGTAGGTTGGGTCGAGATCCAGATACGCGTCGCGATAGGCCATCACGCTGCCCTGGGCGCCGACATTGGTGGTGCTGTTGTACGTCTCGTGCACCGCCCGCTTCCATTGTGCGCCCCACCCCGGCGTGCCCGGCGGCACTGGATGGTATGAGATCGGCCGGCCGTTGGTGTAGGCGTTGGTCAGGCTGGCGCCACCCACGAAGCCATGCGGACCGTGGTCGAAATTGTCGCTGTTGAAGTCGTCCAGCGCCGCCCCGAGCGACCCGGCGCCCGCGAACGGGTTGAAGTTGTAGCCCGGCCCGAAATGCCCCACCGCGCCGGCGCCGACCTGGTAGGCATAGTTGCGGCCGACGACGCCCTCCGCCGTGTTGGGATCGTATGGCTTGCCGATGCCCGACATCAGCATCAGGCGGACGTTGAAGAAGGCGAACGCGCAGATCAGCACCAGGTCGGCGGGCTGTTCCCACTCCACCTGCTCGCTGTCGACGAAAGTTACGCCGGTGGCGCGCTTGCCGTCGCGCGACAGATTGACCTTAGTGACCTCGGAATCGGTGCGGGCCTCGAAGTTGCTGTGCCGCATCAACGCCGGCAGCACGCAGGTTTGCGGGCTGGATTTGGAGTAGTTGGCGCAGCCGAACCATTCGCAGAAGCCGCAATAGGTGCAGGGCGCCATCCGTACGCCGTAGGGATTAGTATACGCCTCCGACAAGTTGGCCGAAGGGCGCGGGAACGGGTGCAGCCCCATGTCCGTCGCGGCCTTGGTGAACAGGCTTTGCGAGTAGCCCTGCTGCATCGGCGGCGTCGGATAATGGTCGGAGCGGGCACCCTCGAACGGGTTGCCGCCGGGTTGAATCTGGCCCTTGAGGTTGCCGGCCTGGCCGGAGATCCCCAGCGTTTTCTCGAACCGGTCGTAATACGGCTCGAGTTCATCGTAGGACATCGGCCAGTCCTGGATGAAGTTGTTCTCCGGCAGGAAGGCGGCACCGTAGCGCTCGGTCAGATGCGTGCGGATGCGGAAATCGTCGGGCAGGAAGCGCCAGGTCTGGCCGTTCCAGTGCATGCCGCCGCCGCCGACGCCGTTGGGTGGCAGGAAGCTGCCGAACTTGCGGATCGGCAGCGCGACCTGGTCGAGCTTGTTGCGCATCGTCAGCGTTTCCTGCTTGGGGCGCAGGAACATCTCTTGGCGGATGGCGTAGCGCAGTTCGTCGGGCGCCGTCGTGATGTTGAAGTCGGTCGCGGTATCCCGCCACGGCCCGCGCTCGATCGCCACCACGTCCAGCCCGGCCTTGGCCAGTTCCAACGCCATGATCGAACCGGTCCATCCCAGGCCGACGATGACCACGTCTTTCTTCGGCAGGCGACGAGTCATCGTGCGGCTTCCTTGCTGGCGCGGCCCATCAGGCTGACCGGCGGTAGCGTGTATGGTTTGTTGGGGTTGGCGATGACGTCGCGATAGTCGTACCGGACGCCCGGGAAGCCGACGAGCTTCCAGCCGCACATGTCCTTGTTGCCGCCATAGACCGGGTCGGCGAAGTAGCCTTCGACCACGTTGGCCTGCACCTGGTTGAAGAAGGCCTTGCCTTCGGGGATCTTGACATCGCCTTTCTCGAGGCCGGTCAGCACGCGGTCCTGGTCGGCGGCGTCGAGTTGATGGAAAAGGCGGCCGGCGAAGTTCTGCTTGGTGTAGGCGGCCAGGGCGGCGAGGCCGTCGCGGTAGCGCCGGGTCGGGGTGATCGGGGATTGGATGCCGAAATTGGCGGCGGCATCGAGGACGAAGGGCGGCTCCATGTAGAGCCATTCGCTGGTGCCGTAGGGGCCCACGAGTTGCCGGTCGATGAAGACGGCGCAGCCCGCATCCTTGCCGCCCGGGCCGAGGTTGTCGGCGGGGATGATACGGTCGGCGATGGCGGCCACGACAGCGGCTTCATCGGCGGTGAAGAACTGCCAGGGGCCGGGCTCCACGACCGTTGGCGGGTAGACCTGGTTCGGGCTCCAGGGGAGCGCGCCAGACATGATGCGGGCGCGGGCCGGTGCGCCCGCGATGACCGACGCACCGATCACGGCGGTGGTCGCCAGGAGCTGGCGCCGGGTGAGATTAGTCATCGGTAACTTGCCTTACGCTTATTTTATGTGTGAATTTATTTGCCGGTGACTTGGACAGTGTCACGCTTGCTTGGAAACGCCAACATGCTGCGGCCCGAAGGCCGCTAACCGAAGTAGAACAGCTTCATCTCGGCGGCAACCGCGACCGTGTCGGTTGTCGTATCGACGATGCTGCCTTCGAGGCGGGCGATCGTGCCGGATCGGCGTGGCTCGAGTTCGGCAACGGTCCATTCCAGTCGCATCAGGCGGTCGACGCGCACCGGGGCGATGAAGCGGACAGTGTAGTCGACGCCGACCTGGCCTTTGCCGTCCGCTGCCTCGTCGCCGAAGCCTTCGCTCAGCAATCCGGCTAGGCGCCCGGAGGTATAGGCACCGCTGGCAATAAGTTCGCCGAAGCGGCTGGCGGCTGCGATGTCGGCGTCGTGGTGCAGGGGGTTGGTGTCGCCGACGTGGAGGGCGGTGGTGCGGATCGCTTCAGCATCGAAGCGGATTTCCTTGGTGAGACGGGCGCCGACCGGTGGTGCCGACATTACGGCGCGCCCCCGCCGAGCATAAGGGCGGAGCGGCGACAGGTGGCGACCACTTCGTCGCGTTGGTTGATCGCTTCGTGGCGGAACTCGACGATACCCTGGCCGGGTCGCGACTTGCTGGCGCGCTTGCTGATCACTTCGCTTCGAACGCGCAACGTATCGCCCTGGAACACCGGCTTGGGGAAGCGTACCTCGTCCATACCGAGGTTGGCGACGGTGGTGCCGTAGGTAGTGTCGTTGACGGTCATGCCGATCATCAGCCCGAGGGTGAACAGGCTGTTGACGATCGGTTGCTTGAACTCGGTGGTAGCGCTGTAGGCGGCATCGATGTGCAGCTTGGCCGGGTTCATGGTCATGGAGGAGAACAGGATGTTGTCCGTCTCCGTCACCGTGCGCGTCCATGGGTGCTCGAAGACTTGGCCCGCTTCGAGCTGTTCGAAATACAAACCTGGCATCGTATCCTCATTGCGCTCAGTCGCGCCATTGTACCGCTTCGTGCAGTTCCGCGCGGGCGGTGCGGAAATCGTTGGCCGGATGCGCTCGGTCGGCGAACCCGAACGAGATGCCGCATACGACCGAGCGGTCTTCCGGCAGATCGAAATAGTGCCGCAGCCAAGGGCTGTAGGCGGCGACGGCGGCTTGCGGGATCGCGCCCAGCTCGAGGGCCTCGGCGGCGAGCAGGAAGGTGGAGACGTAGCCGCCGCAATCGAGCGTGCCGTAGGGGCCGAGGGCGCGGTCGGTGGTGATGAGGGCGAAGTGCGGGGCGCCGAAGAAGCGGAAGTTCTCGCGGGCCTGCGCGGTGGCGCGCTCCCGGTCGCCACGCTCGATGCCAAGCGCACCGTAAAGCTGGTAGCCGCAGGCGCGGCGGCGGTCGAGGTAGATGCCGGAGTAGCCCGGCGGGAAAGGAATGTCGGGGGCGTCAGGCGCGCCGGTGAGCGCGTGGTCATATAAGGCTGCCCCCAGACGTTGGGTGGCGTCGCCGCTGGTGACGATGGCGTGCCAGGGCTGCGTGTTGCACCAGGACGGGGTGCGTTGTGCCATGGCCAGGAGCTGCTCGATGGTTTCGCGCGGAACCTGTCGGTCGAGAAAACCGCGACAACTCCAGCGGCCCCGGAGCAGGGTTTCCAGCGTGGTCGCAGCGGCGGTCATAGGCGTTTGGCGACTTCCTCGAGCATGACTTCGGTCGCGCCGCCGCCGATGGACTGGATGCGGGCGTCGCGCACCATGCGCTCAATCGTGCTTTCGCGCATGTAGCCCATGCCACCATGAAATTGCTGGCAGGCGTACATCACCTCGTTGACCAGCTCGCCGCACAGCGCCTTGACCATCGAGACGTCGCGGATGCAGTCGCGGCCTTGCGCGTCCAGCCAGGCGGCCTGATAGACCAGGCAGCGGGCAGCTTCGACCCGGGCAGACAGCATCGACAGACGCTGACGGATGGCCTGCTTGTCCCACAGCGTGGCGCCGAACGCCTTGCGCTGGCGCACCCAGTCGAGCGTCAGGCTGAGCGCGGCCTGCGCCTCACCCATCGCCTGCGCGCCGAGCACGATGCGCTCGTTCTGGAAATTACGCATTATGGCATAGAAGCCGCGGTTCTCTTCGCCCAGCAGGTTCGCCGCAGGAATACGGCATTCGTCGAACACCAGCTCGGCGGTGTCGGACGAGCGCCACCCCTGCTTGTCGAGCGCGCGGCTGATGCTGAAGCCCGGGGTGCCGGCCTCGACGATGAAGATGGAGATGCCGCGCGAGGCCTTGGCGGCCGGGTCGGTCTTGGCGGCGACGAACACGACGTCGCCATGGACGCCGTTGGTGATGTAGGTCTTGCTGCCGTTCAGCACCCATTCGTCGCCGTCACGCCGGGCCGACGTGCGCATGGCCGCCACGTCGGACCCGGCGTCCGGTTCGGTCACGGCAACGGCGGCGATCATCTCGCCGGCGATGATGCGGGGCATGTAGCGGGCGAGTTGCGCCGGGTTGCCGGCGTTGGCAAGGTGGGGCGAGGCCATGTCGGTATGGACCAGCACCGTGATTGCGAAGCCGCCATAGGTGGAGCGGCCCAATTCCTCGGCGAGCACGGCGGTGGCGATGGTATCCATCTCGCTGCCACCGTAGATCTCGGGGTAGCGAACGCCGAGAAAGCCGAGTTCTCCCATACGCCGCAGAACGGCGCGGGGAACCATGCCGTCGATCTCCCAGGCATCGGCATGCGATGCGACTTCGGTGCGAACGAAACGGCGCAGTTGGTCGCGGAGTGCAACGTGTTCCTCGCGCAGAAACGGGCTTTCCGCCTCCACTGAGTTGGGTCGCGACGGTGCCAACACTTCCGACATGATGATCTCCGCAAGTGGCCGCGCCAAAGTGTTGGAGTTCGGCCGAAAGAAGTGGTCAACTCGCGTCAACCTAACGAACGTTAGACTGTCGGGGGCGGAAATGTCAAGGAATGGGGCGCTCGCGGGCGTCCGGGTGATCGAGTTCGCCGCCATCGGGCCGGTGCCGTTCTGCGGGATGGTGCTGGCGGATATGGGCGCCGAGGTGATTCGCATCGAGCGGCCAGCGGCCAGCGAGTTGGGCATTCCGGTCGACCCGGCCTTTGATCACCTCAACCGCGGCAAGCGCTCGCTGGCGCTCGATTTGAAGCTGCCCGCCTCCGCCGAACTGGTGCATCGGCTCCTGGCAGGCGCGCAGGTACTGCTTGAGGGCTTCCGCCCCGGAACGATGGAGCGGATCGGCTTCGGCCCGGCGGCCGTGCTGTCGGCCAATCCCAGCCTAGTCTATGGCCGCGTGACCGGCTGGGGCGAGATCGGCCCATTGGCCGCGGTGGCGGGGCACGACCTCAACTTCCTTGCTGCCTCTGGCGCGCTGGCGGCCATGGGGCAGCCCAGCGCCCCACCGCCGGTGCCGCTCAACCTGATTGGCGATTTCGGTGGCGCGGCGATGCATCTGGCCTGCGGCGTGTTGGCGGCGCTGCGGGTGGCGGAACGGGAGGGCGTGGGCCAGGTCGTATCGACCAGCATCGCCGCCGGCGCGTTGGCGCTGACCCCGATGCTGTATGGCTTGCGGCAGGCCGGGCTATGGTCGGCGGAGCAGGCGGACAACCTGCTCGACGGCGGCGCGCCGTTCTACCGTTGTTACCTCACCGCCGATGGCCGCGCGATCGCGGTCGGCGCGATCGAGGCCAAGTTCTACCGTACGCTGCTCGCCGGGCTCGATCTGTTGGACGAGATCGAGCCGGCGCGGCAGATGGAGCGCGCTTCCTGGCCGGCCACCGCGGCACGGTTCGCTGAACGCTTTGCCGAGGCCCCGATGATGCATTGGGCGGCGTTGTTCGCGGCCACGGATGCCTGCGTAACGCCGGTGCTGACGTTCGACGAGGCCCCAGGCTTTCCGCAGCACGTGGAGGCCGCGCATTTCCAGACGGTGGCGGGGCACGTCCATCCGGCGCCGCAACCGGTGCTGTCCCGCACGCCGAGCCGCATCGCCCATCCGGCTCCGGCGCTGGGCCGCGACAACGACGCGCTACTGCAAGAACTCGGAGCCGCCAAGGCGCCGGACCATCGAGGAGACGGACCATGACCACCCCGACCGACGCCCTGGCCGAGCTGATCGACCAGCCACTCCATCCGCTGCCGCCGCGCTGGCAGTCCAGCCGGCAACGCGACCTGTTGGCCGAGGCCCGCCGTGCCGAAGGCGACGGGATCGACGCCTATTGGGCCTGGGCCGCACGCCAATTCCGCTGGACCCGGCCGTGGGACACGGTCCGCACCGGCGGGATGACCGACATGCGCTATTTCGTCGGCGGTACGCTGAACGTCGCCGACAACTGCGTCGATCGCCATGCCGAAGACCCGGCGCGGCGCGACAAGGCCGCGGTGATCTGGGAGGGCGAGGACGGCGCCGTCCGCACGCTGAGCTATGCCGAGTTGCTGATCGAGGTGAGCCGTTGCGCCAATGCGTTGCGGGAGCTGGGCGTCGGACGGGGAGACGTCGTCGCCATCTACCTGCCGAACCTGCCGGAAGCGTTCGTCGCCATCCATGCCTGCAACCGGATCGGCGCCATCTACACCGTGCTGTTCTCCGGCTTCTCGGCCGACGCGGTCGCGCTCAGGCTGGTGACGGCGCGGGCTGTTTGTGTCGTCACCGCCGATGTGAGCTACCGCCGCGGCCGTGCCGTACCGTTGCTGGAGAACGTCCGCACGGCCCGGGATCGCACGCCGAACGTGCGGCATGTCGTCGTGGTGGACCGATCCGGCGCAGGCGCGGCGCTGCGGGACGGCGAGAGCGGGTGGGAGGCGCTGCTGGCGCGGCAATCGGCCGACTGTCCCTGTGTGCCGCTCGAGGCGAACGAGCCGGCATTCCTGATCTTCACCAGCGGCACGGAGTCACGGCCGAAAGGGGTGGTGCACAGCGTGGCCGGGTTCCTGATCGGTACGTGGGCGAATGTCCAATGGCAGACCGGGCTCGAGGCGGACGACGTTTACTGGTGCGCCGCCGACGTGGGCTGGCTGACCTTCCCGATTCAGGCGGTGATCGGCGGGCTCGCGCATGGCGGCACCATTCTGTGCTACGAGGGCGCGCTGGATACGCCGTCGCCGCTGCGCTTCTACGAGATCGCGGCGCGGCACGGGGTCAGCAAGATCCTGATCGCGCCCACCGCATTGCGGATGCTGCGCGCGCTGGGCGACGCCACCGCGGCCTCGCACGCCTTGCCGGCGCTAAAATTGGTGACGGTGCAGGGTGAGCCGCTCGATACGGAAACGTTCACGTGGTCGGGGACGCATCTGGGTGGAGCGGGAGTGCCGATCGTGAACGCCTACGGCCAGACGGAGACCGGGTCGACCTGGACGTATCCGGTGTATGGGGTGGACGATCTGAAGGCCGGGTCGGCGGGGCGGCCAGTGCCGGGGCATGCCTATCGCGTGGTGGACGACGAGGGGCAGCCCACACCGGTCGGCGCGCGTGGCAACCTGGTGCTGACGCACCCGTTCCCGACGCTGGCACGCACGATCTGGGACGATCATCCGCGCTATCTGGCCACGTATTTCGACCGTGCTGGCACTTACTACCGCACCTCGGACGAAGCGGTGGTGGACGGTGACGGCCACATCTGGGTGCTGGGCCGGGCCGACGACGTGATCAACGTTGCAGCGCACCGGATCAGCACAATGGAGATCGAGTCCGCCGCCACCGCCGAGCCAGGCGTAGCCGAGGCGGCCGTGGTCGGCATCCGTCACGCGATCAAGGGCACCGTGCCGGTTGCGTTCATCACGCTACGCGACGACGCTGACCCGGCCTCGGTTCAGCGTGCCTTGATGCAATCGGTGGAAAAGGCGATTGGCGGCATCGCCCGACTGGAACGGGTGTATGTGCTCCCTAGCATGCCGAAAACCCGCGCCGGCAAGATCATGCGCCGCCTGCTGCGGGAAGCCGCCGAAACCGGCGAAGTCCGCGGCGACACCAGCGGCTTGGAGGATGTCGGCGCGGTGACGACACTCCTGACCGCTGTTGCGCACGCTATTTGACCAAGGGGCAGCCGCCTTGCGCCAGGGGGCGCACGGCGTCCTGCGCCGGGATGCGTCGGATCAGCTTGTAGAGGTCCCAGGGTCCTTTGGACTCGGCCGGGGATTTGACCTCGAACAAGTAGAAGTCCCGCAGCACCCGGCCGTCGATGCGGACTGCGACGTGATCGGTCATGAAGTCATCCACGGGAATGGCTCGGATCGCGTCGGCCACGGCCGGGCCGTCATCGGTTCCGGCTTTGGCGACCGCTTTGAGGTAGTGCGCGACCGCGCTGTAGACGCCGGCCTGCACCATGGTCGGGCGCTTGCCGCCGGTGCGGGCGGCGAAGCGGTCAGCGAAGGCGCGCGTTCCGTCGTTCTGATCCCAGTAGAAGCTCTCCGTAAGCTGCAATCCCTGCGCCGTCTGCAGGCCCAGGCTATGGACGTCGCTGATGAACACCAGCAGCCCGGCCAACTTCTGCCCGGCGGCGACGATGCCGAACTCGGAGGCCTGCTTGATCGCGTTGATGAGGTCCGAGCCTGCATTGGCCAGGCCGATGATCTTGGCGTGCGACGCCTGCGCCTGCAGCAGGAACGAGGAAAAGTCGGTCGTGCTCATGGCGATGCGTACCGCGCCGACCACCCGCCCGCCATTGGCACGGACGACCTCGCTGACATCGTGCTCGGCCGCGGTGCCGAACGCGTAATCGGCGGTGAGGAAGAACCAGGTGTCCCCGCCGGCTTTGACGATCGCCGAGCCGGTGCCGTTGGCGAGCGCGATCGTGTCGTATGTCCACGCGAACCCGGTGGGCGAGCAGGCCTTGCCGGTGAGGTCCGAACTGCCGGCGCCGGAGAACATCACGATCTTCTGCCGCTTGCGCGCGACGTCCTGAACGGCGAGCGCGACGGAGGATACCGGCACGTCCACGATCGCGGAAACACCCTGCGTGTCGTACCACTGTGCGGCCACGGCGGCACCGACATCGGCCTTGTTCTGGTGGTCGCCCGTCAGCACCTCGATCTTGCGGCCCAGCACGGTGCCGCCGGCATCTTCGGCCGCCATGGTCGCCGCCACGACGGAGCCCGGGCCCGACAGGTCGGCATACATGCCGGATTGGTCGTTCAGCACGCCGATGCGAAGCGGCGGCGATTGTGCCAGAGCGGGATGCGCCGACGCGCCGATCGTCAGCGCCAGGAGGGCGTTGCGCACGGCGCGCGCTACCGAATGGGTCATCAACGCTTCTCCCCTGGGCAATTCCGCCGCCCTTGCACCAACTGTGACCAGCACCGATCGGGGCGTCAACGCGGCAGCTTGACGCGGTGCGCGCGGGTTGCCTAACACTTGTCAGGTGAAATCCAACCCAGCCGAGGCAACCGGACCGGAAGAGCGCACCTCGCGTCAACACGTGCTGGATTGTGCGGCCCGGCTGTTCAGCCGCAGTGGCTATGCGGCGGTGAGCTTGCGCGGCATCGCGGCCGAGAGCGGCATGAAGGCCGGTAGCCTATATTATCACTTCGCATCGAAGGACGTGATCGTCACCGAGATCCTGAACATCGGCGTGCGCCGGGTGCATGTGGCGGTGGAACAGGCGTTGGCTTCGGGAACCGCCGACACACCGATCGCGGACCGGTTGCGCGGCGCGATCGGTGCGCATCTGCGGGCGCTGCACGAGGCCGGCGATTACACGTCGGCCAACATCCGCATCTTCGGCCAGGTGCCGCCCGCGGTTCGCGAGGCGCACCAGGGTGTGCGCCGCGAGTACGAGGCGCTGTGGACCCGCTTCCTCAAGGGTGGGATCGCGAGCGGGGAGTTGCGGGGCGATATCGATGTGCCGCGGGTGCGGGCGTTTCTGTTGGGGGCGATGAACTCGTCGCTGGATTGGCTGGAGCCGAAGCGGGATGCGGTTGCCCGTACCGCGGGCGATCTTGCCAGCCTCGTTCTGAATGGGGCGGCTGCCGCCCGGAAGGTTTGATCATGCCGATCCTCGCTTCTCGCATCGATGTTCGTTCGGCCGGGTTCGAGGCCAATGTCGCGGCGTCCCATGCTTTTCTGGGGACGTTGCGCGAGCGCCTCGGCGCGGTGGCAAGGGGCGGTGGTGCGGCGATGGTCGAGCGGCACCATGCGCGCCGCAAGATCGTTGTGCGCGAGCGCATCGACATGCTGGTGGACCCGCTCAGCCCCTTTCTCGAGCTATGCCCGCTCGCTGCCTGGGGCATGCACGACAACGGTGTGCCGGCGGCCGGGCTGGTGATCGGGGTGGGCGTGGTGCATGGCACGCCCTGCATGATCATCGCCAATGACGCGACGGTGAAGGGCGGTAGCTTTTTTCCCGAGACCGTCGCCAAGCATGTGCGGGCGCAGGAGATTGCGGCTGAGAACGGCCTCCCCTGCCTCTACCTCGTCGATTGCGGCGGCGCCTTTTTGCCGGAGCAGGACCGCGTGTTTCCCGGCAAGGACCATTTTGGAACCACCTTTCTCAACCAGTGCCGCATGTCGGCCGCCGGGCTGCCGCAAATCGCGGCCGTGTTCGGCGGCTGCACCGCCGGCGGCGCCTATATCCCGGCGCTGGCTGACGAGGTCGTCATGGTGCGCGGCAACGCCCGCATCCATCTCGGCGGCCCGGAGATCGTCAAGGCCGCGATCCGTGAGGAAGTGGACGGCGAGACGCTGGGCGGCGCCGAAATGCACACCCTCGTCTCCGGCGTGAACGACTACTTGGTCGATACTGAGGCAGAGGCGCTGCTGAAAGTGCGCGACATCGTCGCCAAGCTGAACCGCCCGCCGCCGCCCGCTCTGGCATTGCGCGCTCCGCGCCCGCCGCGCTTCAACCCGGCGGAGATCGCCGGCATCATCCCCGCCGACGCCAAGACGCCCTACGACGTCCGCGACGTCCTGGCCCGCATTACGGACGACAGCGACTTCCAGGAGTTCAAGCCGGACTGGGGCGCCACGCTGGTCTGCGGCTTCGCGCACATGCACGGCAATCCCGTCGGCATCCTGGCCAATAACGGCGTTCTGTTCGCCGAGGCTGCCCTCAAGGGCGCCCACTTCATTGAGCTGTGCAACCAGCGCAACATCCCGCTGCTGTTCCTGCAGAACATCACCGGCTTCATGGTCGGCACCGAGGCCGAGCGCGGCGGCATCGCCAAGCACAGCGCCAAGCTGGTCTATGCCGTCTCCACCGCCCGCGTGCCGCGCCTGACCGTGATCATCGGCGGCTCATACGGTGCCGGCAATTACGGCATGTGTGGCCGCGGCTTCGCGCCCCGCTTCCTGTTTGCCTGGCCCAACGCGCGCATCGCTACCATGAGCCCGGAAGTTGCGACCACCGTGCTGACCGAACTGCGCGGTCGCTCCCTCGGGCGCGGCGCCGCCTCCGCCGCCGACATGGCCGCGTTGGCCGAACGCACAACCAAGCAGTTCACCGAGCAGAGCGACCCGTATTACGCCACCGCCCGGTTGTGGGATGACGGGATCATTGAGCCGCAGGATACGCGCGATGTGATCGGGTTGTGCCTGGCGCTGGCCGCGTCGACGCCGCGTGTCACCGGCCCTTCACCCGTGTTCCGGATGTGACCCAGATGTTTGAGAGTGTGCTGATCGCCAACCGCGGCGAGATCGCCTGCCGCATTATTCGCACCTGCCGCCGCCTCGGGATGCGGACAATCGCGGTTTACTCGGCCGCCGACGCGGGGGCCCTGCACGTCGCACTTGCCGACGAGAGCCATCCGATCGGCCCCGCCGAGGCCGCACGGAGCTATCTGCGGCCGGAGGCGATCATCGAGGCGGCGCTGGCGCATCGGGCGAGCGCGATCCATCCCGGCTACGGCTTCCTGTCCGAGCGCGTCGAGCTGGCCGAGGCGTGCGCCGCGAATGGGGTCGCTTGGGTCGGCCCCTCGCCCCGCTGCATCGCCGCCATGGGGTCCAAGATCGAAGCCAAGCGCTTGGCCGCCTCGCATGGCGTGCCCAGCGTGCCGGGCTACCATGGCGAGGACCAGTCGCCGGCGCGCCTGTTGGCCGAAGCGGAGGCGATCGGGTTTCCGTTGCTGATCAAGGCTAGCGCCGGCGGCGGCGGCCGGGGCATGCGCCGCGTCGATGCGGCACCCCGGTTCGGCGACGAGTTGGCGACAGCCAAGGCGGAGGCGATGGCGGCGTTCGGCGATGATCGGGTGCTGCTGGAACGCCTCATTCTCCGCCCACGGCATCTGGAAGTTCAGCTCGCGGGCGACAAGCACGGCCGGGTCATCCATCTGTTCGAGCGCGATTGCTCCATCCAGCGCAACTACCAGAAGCTGGTGGAGGAGGCGCCGGCGCCGCATCTGCCGGACGCTGTGCGCCAGAAGCTGCTGGACGCCGCCGTCCGCCTCGGCAGCGCGATCGGCTATGACTCGCTGGGCACGGCGGAGTTCATTTTGGAGGCCGGCGGCACCGAGCCGTATTTCCTGGAGATGAACACGCGGCTGCAGGTGGAGCACCCCGTGACGGAGGCGATCACCGGGCTGGATCTGGTCGAGCTGCAGCTCCGCATCGCGGCGGGCGAGCCGCTTCCGCTGGCGCAGGACGATGTGGTCGCGCGCGGGTCCGCCATCGAAGTGCGGATCAACGCGGAAGACCCGGCTGCCGGGTTCCGGCCGCAACTCGGGCGGATCGCGCATTACACGGCGCCCGCCGGCCCCGGCCTCCGCGTCGACAGCGGCGTCGGCGCGGGCAGCGAGGTTACGCCCTATTACGACTCGCTGCTGCTAAAATTGATCGCCCATGCGCCCACCCGCGCGGCGGCTGTGGCGCGCTTAGACGCGGGGCTACGGGGGCTGGTGGTGCTTGGGGTCGGCACCAACCAGGGTTTCCTGCGCGACGTGGTGCGGCATCCCGCCTTTGAGGAGGTGCTCACCACCGACTTCATCGGCGACGCTTTTCCCGATGGGTGGTCTGCGCCGGCGCCGTCACCCGGTGTGCTCGGGGCCGTGGCGATCATGGCCGCACGCTCGGCCGCCACTGCGATCGACAACGCGGCGCCCGGCCCGTGGTCGACGCTGACCGGCTTTCGCGTCGGCGCGCGGGCCGGGTTGCCCGCGGTCTGTCGGATCCAGGTGATGCCGACCGGCGGCGACCCCGAGATCATCGACGTCGTCGCGGCCCCTGGCGGGCTGCACGCGCGGCGTAATGGCGCCGAGTTACCGACGCCCGGCGTACTTGTTGGTGCGTCCGTGACTGACGGTGTGGTGCATCTCGTGGAAGACGGCGCCCCCCACGCCGTAGCGGCAGTGCCGCTGGTCGAAGCGCTCGGCCAGAAAAAAGCCGCCGCGGCGGGAAGCGGCACCGACGTGGTGGCCGCGATGCCGGGAATGATCGCTCAGGTTTCGGTCGAGATCGGGCAGGCAGTGCAGCCCGGCGATGTCGTGGTCGTGCTGGAAGCGATGAAGCTGATGATGCCACTGGCCGCCAAGACCGCCGGCCGGGTCCGCGCCATTCATGGCGCCGTCGGCCAGATCGTCATTGGCGGCGCCGTGCTGGTCGAGATCGAGCCGGACGCAACGTAGTAGGTCCTCACCTCACGACTACGCTGCTTTCTGCCGCCGCATCAGCAGCTTGCACGACCCGGCCTGCGTCACGGTGCCGTCCTGGTTGATCATCTCGATCGACAGGCCGAGAACCCCGCGATCCGGCTGCTTCGTCGCCCGCGTTTCCGCCACCTCGATGGTGGCATGCAGCGTATCACCGGCGCGAACGGGCGCGCGGAACTCCCATTGCACGGACAGCAGGGCGATCACCGTCCCGTCGATCAGGTCGAGCCGCGAAGCCAAGCCGAATGCCAGCCCGATGCCGAACGGCCCGTGCGCGATGCGGGTGCCGAACGGCGAGGCGGCAGCGAACACCGCATCGGTATGGACCGGGTTGTAGTCGCCCGTCAGCCCGGCATAAGCGCCGATATCGGCCTCCGTGATGGTACGGCCCGGCGTGCGAAATGTCTGGCCGACGGTGTATTGCTCGAAGAACAGGCCCAATACGGTGCTCCTAGACGGTCGGCGGAAGGTTGCGCAGTTCGCGCCGCATGATCTTGCCGGTGATGGTCATCGGCAGCGCGTCGAGGAACTCGATCGCGCGCGGATATTCGTGGCCGGATAGGCGCGTCTTCACGTAGCCCTGGATGTCGGCCGCGAGCGCCGGCCCCGGTTCGTGCTCGGGGCGGACCACGATGAACGCCTTGACCACCTCGCCGCGCAACGCGTCCGGCACGCCGATCACCGCCACCATCGAGACGGCCGGGTGCCCGGCGATGCAGCCCTCCACCTCGTCCGGCCCGATCCGGTAGCCGGCGCTGATGATCACGTCGTCGTCGCGCCCGTGGAACCAGAAATACCCGTCCGCGTCGCAGACGCCGAGATCGCCGGTCAGCAGCCAATCGCCGCGGAACTTGCGCGCGGTGGCCTCCGGATTGCGCCAGTATTCGAGGAACATCACCGGGTCCGGCGCCCGCACCGCGATGGAGCCCGGCGTTCCCGG
>JBPBQE010000261.1:0-16326 GCA_050954595.1 Janthinobacterium lividum
CATGCCGCGGTCGACGGGCGCTGGTGCCTGATCCACGCCACCCACACCGACGCGGCCGAGCGTGCCGCCATGGCCCGCTCCGGCGCCGTCGCCGGCCTGTGCCCGATCACGGAGGCCGATCTCGGCGATGGCCTGTTCGACGCCCCCGCCTTCCGCGACGCCGGCGGCCTCTGGGGAGTCGGTACCGATTCTAACGTGCACATCTCCGCCCCGGCCGAACTCCGCCTGCTCGAATACGGTCAGCGCCTGCATCACCGCGCCCGCAACATCATGCCCACGGCCGAGTGCACCTCCACCGGCCACGCGATATATGCCGCCGCTCTGACTGGCGGCGCCCGGGCGGTGGGCCGCCGGGTCGGCCGCCTCGAGCCCGGCTATCGCGCCGACCTCGTCCTTCTCGACCCGGCGCACCCCGACCTAGTTGCCACGCCCGCCGACCGCCGCCTCGACGCCTACGTCTTCGCCGCCGACCGCAGCGCCATCGCCACCGTCCTCGTAGCCGGCCGCACCGTGGTCAGCGCCGGCCGCCACCACGCCCGCGCCGCCATCACCACCGAGTATCGCAATTGCCTGACCCGCTTGCTCTAAGCGCCATGGAGCGCAACATCCCGCCCATGAGCCAGACCGTCTCCTCCACCCAGCTTTTCACGCCCGCGACGCTCGACCCGTCCGAAGCGGTCACCGGATTGCGTGCCGTGGCGCGGGCCACCCGGGTCAATGCGCTCGCCATGTGGTCGCGCGAGGCCTACCGGCAGGAAACCTTTGTCCAATCAGAGCTACGCCGCCCGCGTTTCCTGCTCAACGGCGAAGCCGGCATCCATCGCGTGCTCGTCGCTAATCCGCAGAACTACCGCCGCACGCCCGCCACCATCCGCGTGCTGTATCCCATCACCGGCGAGGGCCTGCTGCTCAGCGAAGGCGAGACCTGGCGCCGGCAACGTCGCACCGTCGCCCCGGCGCTGGCACCCCGGATCATGCCGATGCTCGCCCGCCACGTGGTCGACGTCACGCAGCGCACCCTCTCGGCCCACCAGCCCGGCACCACCGATGCGCTCGGCTTGATGCAGTCGCTGACGCTCAACATCGCCGCCCGCTCAATGTTCTCCGTCGAGATGGATACCCATGGCGACCAGCTCCGCCGCATGATCGCCAGCTATGGCGAGCGCCTCGGCCGCCCCACCCTGCTCGACCTCATGCTGCCGCCCGCGATCCCTACCCCGCGCGACTTTGCCCGCATGGCGTTCCGCTTCCGCTGGCTCCGCCTGATGGACCGCATCATGGCCAGCCGTCCCGACACGCCACCCGACGGCCAAGCCCGCGACCTGTTCGATCTGCTGCTGCAAGCCCGCGACCCCGAAACCGGCACCGGCTTCACCCGGGAGCAGCTCCGCGACCAGATGGCTACGCTCATCCTAGCTGGCCACGAGACCACCGCCCTTACGCTGTTCTGGGCCCTTTATCTGCTGGCCAACGCGCCCGACATCCAAGCCCGCCTGGCCGCCGAAGTCCGCGACCTCGACACGGCCACCGTTGCCAACACCGCCGTGCTGAAGACGCTTCCCCTCACCCGCGCCGTGATCCAGGAAACCCTCCGCCTCTACCCGCCCGCCTTCACCTTGGTCCGCAAGGCCATCGCGGAGGATCGGTTCGACGACACCACGATCCCCGCCGGGTCCATCATCCTGATCGCCCCTTGGGTGCTTCATCGTCACGAGAAGCTCTGGACGGACCCCCACGCATTCGATCCCGCCCGCTTTGAGGGCGAGCCGGCCCTTGCCCACCGCTTCGCCTACCTGCCGTTCGGCGCCGGGCCACGCGTTTGCGTCGGTGCCCAATTCGCGCTCACCGAAGCCGTCATCGTGCTCGCCATGCTGATCCAACGCTTCGCGATCACGCTCGAGGACAAGGAACCCGTCCTGCCCGTCGCCATTATCACCACCCAGCCCGACCGCGCCGTGCCGTTCCGGTTCACGCTGCGCCCCTGATGTCCGCCGCCTCCCTATGGCAAGGCTTCACGCACTCGGCCTACGCCCACACGCTACTGGCCTACACCACGTCCTTCGTGCTCGGCACGCTGATCGGCCTCGAGCGGCAATGGCGCCAGCGTTCGGCCGGGTTGCGCACCAACGTGCTCGTCGCCGTGGCCGCCGCCGCCTTCACTGATCTCGGCTATCGCGCTCTTGGCGCCGATGGCGGCACGCGCATCATCTCCTACGTCATCTCCGGCATCGGCTTTCTCGGCGCCGGCGTGATCCTGAAGGACGGCACCAACATCCGCGGCCTCAACACCGCCGCCACACTATGGTCATCGGCCGCCGTCGGCACGCTGTCGGGCAGCGGCATGCCCGCCGAAGCCGCGACGCTCGCCGCCTTCGTGCTGGCCGGCAACACGTTGCTTCGCCCGTTGGTCAACTGGGTCAACCGCCGCCCGATCACCGCCGGCGTCACCGAAGCCACCTACATGGTGCACGTCACCTGCGAGCCGAAGGACGTCTCCAGCGTCCGCGACCTGCTCGATGCCGAACTCGACCGCGCGCAATATCCCATTCGCGCCATCGAAACCCTATCCGACGGTGACGAACAAGTGGAACTGGCAGCAACTCTCGTCCCGACGACCGCCGACGACGCGGAACTCGACGCCGTCGTCGGCGAACTCGAAGCCTCGCCGCTGGTGCTCTCGGCGACCTGGTCCGTCGAAGCGACCGCCTAGAGCGGATGCTGCTTCTCCTGATGCACGACGAGTGAACCGATCGCATTGCCGCCATCGACCGCGATGGACGTGCCGGTGATGTAGGTCGCGTCGTCGGAACACAGAAACAGGATCGCCGCGGCGGCGTCGTTCGGCCCCGACGCCCGTCCCAGTGGGATCCCGGCGGTCGTCTTCTGCACATGGATTTCGGTCAGCGGGCTCGCCGTGCTGCCCGGCGCGAACCCGGGCTCCACCGCGTTGACCCGGATGCCGAACTCCGCCAACTCGAGTGCGAAGCCTTTGGTCAGCCGGTCCAGGGCCGTCTTTGACAGGCAGTACGGCACCACCGACCGCCGCATCTTGTGCGCCGCGCCCGACGAGATGTTCACCACGCTACCCTTCACCCCGGCCGCGATCATCTGCTTGGCCACCAACTGCGTCAGCACGAACGGTGTGCGCACGTTGATGTCCATGATCCGGTCCCATTCCGCCGTGTCGATGTCGAGCAGGAAGCCGCTAGGATAGATGCCGGCATTGTTGATCAGGATATCCGCACTGCCCCAGTGCGACGCCACCGCCTCGGCCAGATCGCTCAGCCCGGCATCCGTGGCGATGTCGGCCGCATGCACGAAGCTACCCGGCGCACCGCCTGCCTGGGTCAATCGTTCGGGCAACCGTGTCGCGTCCCGATCAGTCAGGCACAAGGCTGCACCGGCGCGCGCGAACGCGTTGGCGATCCATACGCCGTAAATACCCAGCGCCCCGGTGATGAGGACGCGCTTGCCAGTGAGATCGATCATGCCGCTGCTCTACGTCCAAGCGGGCAGGATTGTCACGCCATCGTAAAATGCTGCTCCTGCGAACGTGACGTCGGCACGGCTCGTTGCCGGGAACGTCCGGCGCCAGGCCGCATTGAGGCCCCGACATCAAACGAGACACCTCATGACCATCGATCCACGCACCCGCTATCCGCAGCCGCCATTCGACTCGCAGGAACAGGCCGCTCCCGGCTCTTCCGCCCGTATGAAGCCCGAGCCCATCTACGGCGCCGACAGCTACAAGGGCGCTGGCCGCCTCACCGGCCGTGTCGCCATCGTCACCGGCGGTGATTCCGGCATCGGCCGCGCCGTCGCCCTGGCCTTCGCCCGCGAAGGCGCCGACGTCGTGATCTCCTACCTCGACGAAGAGCACGATGCCGACGACGCCGTTCGCGACGTCGAGCAGGCTGGTCGCCAGGCCTTAAAATTCCCCGGTGACATCGGCGACGCCGCCCATTGCCGCGCCCTCGTCGACGCCGCGGTGAAGCGCTTCGGCCGGCTCGACATCCTGGTCAACAACGGCGCCTTTCAGACCACCCGCAAGAGCCTCGCCGACATCCCCGACGAGGAGTGGGAGAGCACCTTCCGCACCAACGTCCACTCGCAATTCTATCTGTCCAAGGCCGCCGTCGCCCACATGAAGCCCGGCGCCTCCATCATCAACACCTCGTCCGTCAACGCCAAGCACCCGATGCCGAGCCTCCTGGCGTATTCCGCGACCAAGGCCGCCATCGCCAACTTCACCATCGGCCTGGCGCAGATGCTGGTCGAGCAAGGCATCCGCGTGAACGCCGTGCTCCCCGGTCCGATCTGGACGCCATTCATCCCCACCGGCATGGAGCCCGACCAAATCAAGAACTTCGGCAGCCAGTCCCCGATGGGCCGACCCGGCCAGCCCGCTGAACTCGCCGCCGCCTACGTCTATCTCGCCTCTGACGACGCTAGCTACACCACCGGCGCCCTGCTTCCCGTCCACGGCGGCATGGCCATCTACTAAGCTGGTCTAACCGGCGCATGTGGGCCAAACTGCCCGCATGCGCCGCCTTCTGCTCGCCCTGTCATTCCTGTCGCTCGCCCCTTCGGCACGAGCGCAACCAGCTTTCGACTACTACCTCTTCAGCCTCAGCATCGCCCCGGACTTCTGCGCCGCCTCCAAGCGCAATGCCGGCAAGGACGAGTGCCGCACCCTCACCGCCGCCGACTTCCAACAAACCCCGCTGACCATTCACGGCCTTTGGCCCAACCGCGCCCGGGTCAGCGTCAATCAGCAGCCGCATGATTGCGACGACCCGCCCTTTACGCTTTCGCGCGACGTCGCCGACGCGTTGCGGCGCTGGATGCCCGCCGGCCCCGGCCTGGCACGATACGAATGGCGCAAGCACGGCACCTGCTCCGGCCTCACGCCCGCCGTGTACTTCACCGCCGAAATCGACCTCGCTCAAAAAGCCAATGCCGTAATTGGCCAATCCATTCTGCAACAGGGTGACACGGTCCGTATTGCCGACCTGCAACGCCGGGTCGCGGCCACCGACCCGGCGCTTGCCGCCGCCCTGATCGTTGATTGTCGTTTCGTCCGCGGCGGCACCGCCGTAGTCGAGGAGATCCGGCTGACGCTCGACCGCGACCTCCACCCGATCCCCGCCGCCAGCGTCGGTCTCGGTCAAAACTCGGGCTGCCCGGCCGGCCAGGGCCGGATCGCCGTTCCCCGCTAACAGCGAGCGATTCTCAACACGACTTGCAATCGCGACTAATTCGCAATAAGGGTGCCCTCATCGCGATGGGAGTGCCCGATGCAAGATATCATCGATCTGATCAACGACGACCGACCCGCTTTCGCGGAATTGCCGGAACTGGAACGGGTGCTGCTCTGGTCGATGCGCGTCTGGGTCATGGGTCATTGTCGGCAGCAATTAGTGTCCGCCCGCATCGCCACCGCGCTCGGCGAACACGGGCTGGAAGGATCGCTACCGGAACTCGACGCCTTCATGGGCGCCCTCAGCCGCGGTGCATCCCGCCCCATCGAACTGCTCTGCCTGTGCCGGGCCGAGGTCAGCGACGACGAGCGCCGGCTGCTCGATGCTTTCGCGCTGTGCCAACGGGACGAAGCCGATGATGCGCAACTCATCCTGTGTACGTTCCTGACCGATCACGCCGCGACCTACGCCGTCCGCCGGGCCGAAGCCGTCGCTCTGGAGTTTCTCGATGCGGGCGCTTCGCTGCCCTGGAACCCCGCCCTTCAGAGTCGGCGCATCCCGACCAGCCAACCCCCGACGCTGCACTGATTGAGAGCTGGTCGCAACACGGCTTTGACGACCCCTGTAATAGATGTGATAAAGTTACATTCATGAAGCGCTTGGTATTCGTCATCGCCTGTCTCGTCATTGCACCGTCACTGGCAGGTGCGCAGGACGTCGCCCATGCCGACGCGACCTTGCCGCAGGACCTGTCGTTCTGGGGCATGGTGTCGGGCGCCGACTGGATCGTGAAATCGGTGTTCGCCGGGTTGGGCTTCGCATCGGTGGTGACGTGGACCGTCGGTCTGGCCAAGGCGATCGAACTTCTCATGGCGGGCCGCATTGCCGGTGCCGGCGTTCGCGTGCTGCACGAGGCCGGCAGCCTGGACCAGGCTGCGAGCTCGCTCGGCCGGGCCGGTCCCTGTGCCGCACTGGTCGACGCCGCGCGTGCCGAGATCGCCGCCTCCGATCCGAGCGACGGCGCCGGCATCAAGGAGCGTGCGGTCTGGAAACTCGATCGCATCGTCTCCAATGCTGGCCGCTCGCTCGGCCGTGGCACGGGAATGCTCGCCACCATCGGCGCCACGGCGCCGTTCGTCGGCCTGTTCGGCACCGTCTGGGGCATCATGAACGCCTTTATCGGCATCTCGCGCAGCCAGACCACCAACCTCGCCGTCGTTGCACCCGGCATCGCCGAGGCGTTGCTCGCCACCGCCATCGGTCTCGTCGCCGCGATCCCCGCCGTGGTCATCTACAACCTGTTCGCCCGAGGTATCGCCAGCCAGAAGGCCCGCCTGGCCGACGCCGTCGCCGAGACCATGCGCCTGCTGTCCCGCGATCTCGCCCGCGGAAGCCCGGCGCGCCTGCGGGCCGCCGAGTAGCCGCCGGTGTCGATGCGTCTAGGCGGTGACGACGACGAGCTCACCGAAGCCCACGAGATCAACGTCACCCCGTTCATCGACGTCATGCTGGTGCTGCTGATCATCTTCATGGTCGCCGCCCCGCTGGCCACCGTTGACGTCCGGGTCGAACTGCCGGCCTCGACCGCGTCGGCGCAGAAGCGGCCGGACAAGCCCGTCTTCCTGACCATCACCGCCGACAAGAGCCTTGCGCTGGGCAACGACCCGGTCGCCCGCGACGCCATCGGCCCGGCGCTCGGCGCGCTGACCGGGAACGACCGCGAGCAACGCATCTTTCTCCGCTCCGACAAGGGCGTACCGTATGGCGACGTTATGGAGGTGCTGAACCTGCTCCGCGCCGCCGGGTACCTGAAGATCGCCCTGGTCGGCATCGACGCGAGCCAAGCGGGCCGCTGATGCCTGCCACCACTGCCGCGCCGGTTCCGGCCGCCCTGCGCTGGACCGGCGCACTTGTCGTCGTCCTGGCCCTCCACGGTGCCGCCGCCTGGTTGTTGCTGACGCAGACCATCGCCCTGATCGGCCCGCCGGCCGCGCCGGAAGCGGTGATGCTGGACCTCGCGCCCGACCTTCCACCGAGCCAGCCGGCAACCATCGTGCCGCCAGTGCCTGCCGCCCCGCCACCGCCGACCCCGGCAGCAGCGCCGCCGCCAACACCAGCACCCGAACCGCCGGCACCCGAACCGCCGGCGCCACAACCTCTCCAACCTCAATTACCGCCGCTCGACCTGCCCCCCACGCCGCCCGTCGCTGCCGAGGTCGAGCTTCCCGTGCCGCCACCACCGCCCCCACCACGGCCACAACCCAAGCCGAAACCAAAGCCGCCGGTGCGCCGCGTCGAGCGACAGGCAGCGCCACCGACCGACGACACCATCGAGCGCCCGATCCAACCGGTTGCGCCGGCACCGGCGCCGGTCCAAGCCGCACCGCAAGCTTCGTCGCGCCCGCCTGCACCTGCGACGTCGATTCCGGCATCCTGGCGTGGCGATCTGCTCGGCCGCCTGCAACGCGCCAAGCGTTATCCCGATCTCGCCCGCTCCCGCGGTGATCAAGGTGTCGCAACCGTTTCCTTCACTATGGACCGTGCCGGTCGTGTGCTGGCGGTCACTCTCATCCGCAGTTCCGGCTCATCGCTCCTGGACGAGGAGGCCACCGCCCTGGTCCGCCGCGCCGAACCCCTGCCGCGCCTACCGGAGGAAATTACCGGCGCCACGCTGACGCTAACCGTTCCGATCAGCTTCGCCCTGCGTTAGAGATCCAACTACCCCGATTGGCTGGGAAGCAGTGCGCTAGGTTCCGCGCGCGATCGCCTCGCGCACGCGCTTGGCCAGCGTCGAGTAGCTGAACGGCTTGGCAAGGAAGTCCACCGTCTCGCCGAAATCCGCCGATCGGTCTCCACCGGGGGCTTCATGGGCATGCCCGCTCGCGAACAGCACCGGAACCCCGGGCCGCAACACCGCCGCGCGCTCGGCCACTGCCCGGCCGTTCATGCTGCCGGCCAGCACGATGTCGGTGAACACCAGGTCGATCCGTTCGCCGCCCTCGAGCATCGACACCGCCGTCAACCCGTCTGGCGCCACCAACACGGTGTAGCCGAGCTCCCCGAGCACATCGCACGAGTACGCCCGTACATCCGCGTCGTCTTCGACCACCAGCACGGTCTCTTCGGGCCGAGCTAGCTCCGCCGGGTCGGCCGACGCGACGGTGTCCCCGGTGGGCGCACCGTCGTAACGCGGGAGGAACAGCGTCAGCCGTGTGCCCTGCCCGAGTTCGGACTCGACCTGCAGATGCCCGCCCGATTGCTTCACGAAACCATAGACCATCGACAGGCCGAGCCCGGTTCCCTTGCCGGCCTCCTTGGTGGTGAAGAACGGCTCGAACACCCGCGCCATGGTCGCCTGCGACATGCCGGTGCCGGTATCGCTCACCGTCAGCACGACGTAGTCCCCCGGACTGGTCTCGAACCCGGCGTCCAAGCTGTCCATCACGCCGTTGGCGGTACCGATCGTCAGCGTTCCCCCCATCGGCATCGCGTCGCGCGCATTGACCGCCAGATTCAACAACGCGTTCTCGAGCTGGTTGGCATCGACCTCGACCACCCATAGCGCGTCAGCCAACGCCGTCTCGATTCTCACGTCTTCCCCGAGCGTGCGCCGCATCAGGTCCGACATTCCCTGGACCAGCGCGTTCAGCTCCAGCGGCTTGGGCTGCAACGGTTGCCGCCGCGAGAATGCCAGCAAACGCTGCGTCAGCGTCGCCGCCCGCTGCGCACCGAGCATGGCATTGTTCACCGCACGACGGATCCGTGCCTGGTCCTCGGGCAGGCGCCGCAGCACCAATTCGAGATTCCCGACCACGATCTGCAGCAGATTGTTGAAGTCATGCGCGATCCCCCCGGTCAGCTGCCCGACGGCCTCCATCTTCTGGCTCTGACGCAATGCATCGTTGACCGCCTGATAATCCGCCACCGCCGAGGCGACCCGGCCCTCGAGCCCGGCGTTCAACGCCGCCAGCTGCGCCGCCTTCTCGTCGAGCTCGGCATACAGCGCCACCACGCCGCGATTGGTCGCCGCCAGCTCCTCGTTGAGCCGTTCGCTCTCCTCCTGCTTCGCGGTCAGCGCGGCTAGGCTTTCCAGCAACTCGCGGTTCTGCAGCCGAACCTCCGCGTCCACGTCCGCGGCCTTGCGCACCGCCAGCGTGACACCGATGTCGGCGATTCGCGCCGGCGTGATCGGCGGCGCCCCCGCCGGCAGCGTCTTGCCGAACGTCACCACAGTGCCAGTCTCGTCGGACTCGATGGTGAACTCGTCCATCAGCCGCCGCGTGCTGGACAACCCCACCCCCATGCTCGCCGTGCTGCCGGCCAGCGTGCTCAACGCCCGATCGACCCCGGCGATTCCCGGCCCGCTATCGCGCACCACGACGCGCAGCCCCGACCACGGCGCCTGCACCGCCGCGAACTCGACCCGGCCGCCGCGACCGTACGTCGCTGCATTGCGCGCGATCTCCGACACCGCCGTGGCAATCCGCGTCTGGTCCTGCGCCGAGAACCCCAGCAGGGAAGCGATCTCGCGCGCGTGCCGCCGCGCCCGGATGATATCGGCGTCTTCCAGCAACGCGATGGTCAGCACAGTGTCGAGGGTCATGCCGCGTCGAGCCGGCAGACCAGGATCGACACGTCGTCGCGCCCACGGTTGAAGTCACGATATAATACGCCGGCGATCAGGCTCGGATGATGGGACAACAGCCCGGGATAGCCATCCAGCCGCCAGTTGGTCAGCAGCCCGTCAGATGCCAACACGAGCAGCGTCGCCCCGGCGAACGGATAAACAAACTCGCGCATGTGCTTGGTGATGTGCCCAACCGTGCCATTGTGCGACACCATGCGCCGCACCGTCGCATCCGGCCCGCACAGCGCGCCCGCGATGTTGCCGACGCCTGCGAAGCGCACCTCGCCCGCACGCGGATCGACCTGCGCGAGCGCAACCGCCGCGCCCCGCGTCGGCCGCAGCGCCGCATGCATCTGGGCCAGCATGTCGGCCGGCGGCGTGTGCTCCCTGCCGGAGAAACATCGCACTGCCGCGTGCGCCGCTTCGGCCGCACTCGGCCCGTGCCCGAGCCCGTCGGCCATCATTGCCGTCCAGCCGCCGGGCCAGTCCCCATGGCACCACGCGTCGCCGCTCACATCCTCACCGCCGATCGGCAACGCGACCGCGCCGAACATCGGCAACGGCAGCACGCCGGCCGGGCGAACGCCCGGCATCACCCGCGCCAGGATCGCCGTACCGCTACCCGGCTGCGAATACACATCCAGCACCGCCGAAGCTCGGCGCACCGCTCCCAAACCCATCCCCAAGCTGCCCGACGCCGAGTGCCCATCGCGCATCGCGGCTTCGACATCCTGCATCCCGGCCCCCCGATCGAGTGCCAGACACTCTATTCCCGAACCGGTCTTGTCATCGAAACTGCCGATCACCAACGCGCCGCCACCGCCGTATTTGACGAGGTTCGTCGCCAGCTCCGTCGCCACGATCGCGACCCGGCCCGCATCCTGCTCACCGAACCCTTGCCCGTGCGCTTGCGATACCGCCGCCCGGCGCGCCTCCGCGACCTGCGACGACTCGGTTACCTCGATCGCCTGCACGTTATCGCCAGCGCGCGATCGTCACGCGCGTGCCCTCGTTCACGCGCGAATCGATCGAAAACTCGTTGGACAGGCGCCGCGCGCCGCCAAGTCCCAATCCCAGCCCGCCACCGGTCGTGTATCCATCCGTCAGCGCCTTTTCCGTGTCCGGAATGCCCGGCCCGCGATCCTCGAAGATCAACCGCACACCCCGCCGCGGGACCTCGAACAGGTCGATCTGCACCGTCCCACCCAGCCCGTAATCCAACGTGTTGCGCGCCAACTCGCTCGCTGCGGTCACGATCTTTGTCTGGTCCACCAAGCCGAACCCGGCCTCGATCGCGCGTGCCCGCACAGCCTGCCGCACGCGCACGACATCCTCCGAATGCCTGATCTGGAGAACCTCAGTTTGCGCGCAGCTCATCGCGAGCCTCCAGCTCGGCCCCGTAATCGTCATCGTCGAGATCGACGACCACCGTGCCGATCATTCGCATCCCTCGCTCGATGTCGAGCGCCGTCCGCACGCCGTTCAGCGACAATCCCAACTCCACCAGCGTAATCGCCACCGCCGGACGCATCCCGACCAGCACGGTCGAGGCACCCAGCAACCGGGCGACGCCAGCGATCGTGTCCAACATCCGCCCCATGAAGGAGTCGACGACTTCCAGCCCCGAGATGTCGATCATCACGCCGCGCGCCGCGGTTTGGACGATACGCTCCGACAGATCCTCCTCCAGTCCCTTGGCCAGCCGGTCATGCATCTCGGCCTGAATGCTCACCAGGAGCGCCCGGCCGAGCTTCAATATCGGGATACGGTCCATGTCGGCTCAACCCTTGGCGTTCAAGCCGGGACGGCGCACGACCTGGAGCCCCGACCGTTGGAACGCCTGCTTCAGGGCATCCGCCAACGTCGCCTTCGAGATGACGTCAAGCTCGACGCCGAGATGCACCATCGTTTGCGCGATCTGCGGCCGGATGCCGGAGACGATGCAATCGGCCCCCATCAGCCGCGCCGCCGCGATCGTCTTCAACAGGTGCTGCGCCACCAGAGTATCGACCGTCGGCACACCGGTGATGTCGATGATCGCCAACTCGGCATTCTGCTCCACGATCGCCTGGAGCAGGTTCTCCATCACCACCTGGGTGCGCGACGAATCGAGCGTGCCGATCAGCGGCAGCGCCAGGATCCCGTCCCACAGCTTGACCACCGGCGTCGACAATTCGGCGATCTCGTCGCGTTGGCGTCGCACGACGTCTTCGCGACTGCGTTGGAACGCATCAACCGTATAAAGCCCGAGCTGGTCGATCAGCTCCGTCACCTGCCAGCATTCGGCGGCCACGGTGGCCATATCGCCCCCGTGTCCCGCCCGCAGGCGCTCGAACAATGGCTCCTTGAGCGAGAACACGAAGGTCGCCGTCTCCCGCGGGTTGAAGCCGAGTGCCGCCCGTGTTTTCGAGATCTCGTCCAGCAGCGCCCGCGCGGACGCGAAGCCACTGTCAGAAGATTTGCTCGCACCCGCGCGCACCCCTTCCATCAACGCGGCCAGAAATTCGCGGCATTGCGTCTGCAGCTCGCTTTCCTTGATCCGACCTCCGCCGGTGCCGCCGGCCAACACGATCAGATCCCGCCACCGCGCCAGCAGCGCATCCGTATCCGTCTGGATCAATCGCTCGAATATGTTCACCGCCATGCCACCCCTCCGACGAACTAGCGTGGACGTTTAACTTAATTGACCTGTCTTGTCGCATGCACGCTTGCCGTGCGGATGTGAGGTGCGCATAATTCTTGCGCATGTCAGCACATCGCAACACGGGTCATCGTCGGCTGACCAATGTCACGCTCCCCGACGACCTGTTACGGGAGGCACGGGACCTGGGGATCAACCTGTCCCGGGCGTGCGAGGTCGGTCTTTCAGCTGCCGTCACCGGTGAACGCCGCCGCCGCTGGCTGCAGGATAATCACGACGCGCTGGACGAGTATAATGGCTACATCGAGCGGAACGGTCTTCCTCTCGAGGCCTATCGCCAGTTCTAGTGGCGAGGTTGGACGTCTACCCCATGCCCGGGGGACGACCAGGTTACGTCGTCGACGTGCAGGCCGATCTGTTGAACGGGTTGAAGACCCGCATCGCTGTTCCGCTCATCCCGGAACATGAGGCCTCCAAGCCGATCAGCGACCTCAACCCGGTATTCCAGATCGGTGACCAGCCGCACGTCATGCTCACGCAGGCCCTCGCCAGCGTGCCGAGCGCCGAACTCAGGCATCCGGTTCTCTCGCTGGGCCCGCATCACGACGCGGTCGTCCGCGCGCTCGACTTGCTGCTGGTGGGCTTCTGAGCATCGCTTGAACCCACCTCACGGGTCGTGCAGTCTCGATTTCAGACCCGAGTGAAGGACGGCAGACCATGATCCATGGCGATATCTCGAGCAGCAAGGATACCGTCGGCGTCGCCGTCGTGAACTACAAAATGCCGCGGCTGCATACGAAAGCCGAAGTCCTCGAGAACGCCAAAAAAATCGCCGACATGGTCGTCGGCATGAAGTCCGGCCTCCCCGGCATGGACCTGGTCATCTTCCCCGAATACTCGACCCACGGCATTATGTACGACAGCAAGGAAATGTACGACACCGCCGCCTCCATCCCCGGCGACGAGACCGACATTTTTGCCGAAGCCTGCCGCACAGCGAAGGTCTGGGGGGTGTTCTCGCTCACCGGCGAGCGCCACGAGGAGCATCCCAACAAAGCGCCCTACAACACCCTCATCCTGATGAACGACCAGGGCGAGATCGTGCAGAAATACCGCAAGATCATGCCGTGGGTGCCAATCGAAGGCTGGTACCCCGGCAACTGCACCTACGTCTCCGACGGCCCCAAGAGCCTCAAGATCAGCCTCATCATCTGCGACGACGGCAACTACCCCGAGATCTGGCGCGACTGCGCCATGCGCGGCGCCGAACTCATCATCCGCTGCCAGGGCTACATGTATCCGGCCAAGGAACAGCAGATCCTGATGTCCAAATCCATGGCCTGGGCCAATAACTGCTACGTCGCGGTGGCCAACGCCACCGGCTTCGACGGCGTCTACTCCTACTTCGGCCATTCCTCGATCATTGGTTTCGACGGCCGCACCCTGGGCGAATGCGGCACGGAGGAGATGGGCATCCAATACGCCGCCCTCTCGACCTCGCTAATCCGCGACGCCCGCACCAACATGCAATCCGAGAACCACCTCTTCAAGCTGGTGCATCGCGGCTACACCGGCATGATCAACTCCGGCGACGGCGACAAAGGCGAGGCTGCCTGCCCCTACGATTTCTACAAGCGCTGGATCGCGGACCCGGAGGGTACCCGCGAAATGGTCGAAGCCATGACCCGGCCCACCGTCGGCACCCCCGAATGCCCCATCGAAGGCATCCCCAACACCACACACAAATAGTTCTGCCTCCACCCCCTCTCCCGCCGACGAGAGGGGGTTGGTGCGGGCGTCACCGCTCCAATCCCTGTAAATTCCACCGCGCGCCAAGCCCGCTCAACACCACCCGTCCCAACGGCGCCGCATCCACCCGCCAAAACGCCCCAACCGGTGCCCCCAGCGCGATCACCACTGCCGCCCGCGCCAAACTCACCGGCACCACCGCCAGCACCCGCCCTTCCTCCAGCCCCATCATCCATGCTTCCATCCGCGCCACCGCCTGCGCGATGCTCTCCCCGCCATGCGGCGCGGCGCTCGGATCACCCATCCAAGCCACAACTTCTCCCGGGTCCAATTCCTCCGTCGAGCGCCCCGCCCACGTCCCGTAATCGATCTCCCGCAAGTCGGCCGATACCAGCACCTCCACCCCCAGCGCCTCCGCCGTCTCCCGAGCCGCCCTTCCCGGCCCCGTCCAGGCCGCATCCACCCGGCGCACCGCGCCAACCATCCCCGTCACGGCCCGCAACCCGGCCGCATCCAGCCCCTCATCCGCCGGAAACGCCCCGCTTCGAGTCGCCGCACTCGCCCCCTGGCAAATCAACGTCAACCGAACCGCCATACCCCCCACCTATTCACGCCACCCGCCGACCGGGCTACAACCGCTCCAGATCTTGCGACGCCGCCCCAGGAGAACCCGATGTCCGACCTAACTCTAGCCCCCGGCACCCGCGCCACCCCCATTCCGGTCCGCGAATTGATGCCTTGGGCTATCTTCGGCGCCGTGTTCCTGCTCGCGCTTTATTTCGTCGGTGCCGAAGAAGGCGCGACCTCGCTGATCAACGGCATGTACGTCCATGAATTCGTTCACGATGCCCGCCACCTCCTGGGCTTTCCCTGCCACTAACGATCAGGTCGAAGTCATGGCGCGCGCGCTTCTCATCCGTGGATTGCTGGTCGGTCTCCTCGCCGGCATTCTAATGTTCGGCTTCGGCAAACTCGCCGGTGAGCCCAGCGTCGACCGCGCCATCGCTTTTGAAGCCGCTCACGAACACGCCGAACACCAGGCCGGCCACTCCCACGACCATGGCGACGCCACGGCCGAAGCCCCCGAGCCCGAACTCTTCAGCCGCGGCACCCAGTCCGGCATCGGCCTACTCACCGGGGTCGGCGTCTATGGCATCGCCTTCGGCGGCCTGTTCTCGCTCGTCTTTGCCTATGCCTATGGCCGGATCGGCACCGCCGGCCCCAAATCCCTCGCGGCCCTTCTCGCCGCCACCGGGTTTCTGGCGATCACCGTCGTGCCGATGATCATCTACCCGTCCAACCCGCCCGCGGTCGGCGAGCCGGACACCATCGCGCATCGCACCGCACTCTATTTCATCATGATCGCCATCTCGGTCGGCGCCGCCGTCGGCGCCATCGTGCTGCACACCAAGCTCGCCCGCCGCACCGAGGGCTGGACGGCCGGCCTGGCCGCGCTCGCCGCCTACGTCCTGGTCATCGGCGTCACCGCCGCGCTCCTACCGGGCATCGACGAAGTCCCCGCCGACTTCCCCGCCAGCGTGCTTTGGCATTTCCGCATCGCCTCGATGGGCCTGCAACTCGTGATGTGGAGCACCTTCGGCATCGCCTTCGGCTACGCCGCCGAGCACCTCCTCGCGCCGCAGCGTCGCGGCCTCGGCCGTCTCCAGCCTCTCGTCCGCTAACCAGGCGGTGACTCTCGACGCCTACCGCGTTCCGACGCGTCCCTTTTACCAGCCGGCCGCAAACGAAACCGCCCTCTTCGCCGCCGCTGCCAGCCGCCGTCTGCCAATCATGCTTAAAGGCCCCACCGGCTGCGGCAAGAGCCGCTTCGTCGAGGCCATGGCGTTCGACCTCGGCCGGCCTCTCATTACCGTCGCCTGCCACGAAGACCTCACCGCCGCCGACCTCGCCGGCCGCTTTCTCCTCGACGGCGCGGGCACGGTCTGGACCGACGGCCCGCTGACCACCGCCGTTCGCCACGGCGCCATCTGCTACCTCGACGAGATCGTCGAAGCCCGCCAGGACACCGCCGTCGTCATCCACCCGCTGGCCGACAACCGTCGCATCCTCCCGCTCGACCGTAACCGCGAACTCATCCCCGCCCACCC
>JBPBQE010000086.1:0-16305 GCA_050954595.1 Janthinobacterium lividum
ATTTTGGGCGTGGTGCCGTTGATAGAAGCCATTCGGGCCTGAGATTTACCCGCTAACCTGCCCGATTAGGCCTGTTCATACTGGCTGGGCGACTTCCAACCCGCCGCCCCGCCCGCTGCACAACAACAAACCGACCTGCCGCGCTCCGGCATCATCGACCAGCATCCGTGATCCCGACCACAACAGCGTTTTGACACGGCCTCGGTCGCAAGCGGCACATCCCGGTAGACACGCTCGGTCTGCTCATTGCGAGCGGGATCAAGGCATCGAATGTGCCGGACCCAAAAGCAGGCACGCGGCTGCTCGGAGGCTTGCGGGCCTTCTTTGCAGGAGTCCATATGGTCATGGCCGACGCAGCGCACCAATTTACGCACAGAAAGCACGGTGTATGACAAACAAGCATTAGGTTGCAGGCCGGCTTGGGGGCACTCTCCCGCATCATCTAAACCGATCCGGAGATCAGCTTTTGCGCCCTCATCTTTTCTTGGCCCCGCTCGTCTGTGCGATCGTTGCACCTTCACTAGCACGGGCGGAGACGCTCGAGATCGTCCGCAACCGCGGCGTCCTCGTCTGTGGCGTCAACACCGCCGTGCATGGTTTCTCCGCGCCCAATACCAAGGGCATCTACGAGGGCCTTGACGTCGACTACTGCCGTGCGCTCGCGGCCGCAACGCTCAGTGACCCGGAAAAGGTTAAATACGTCCCCACCAGCTACCAGAGCCGTTTCGTCGCCATTCAATCGGGCGAGGTCGACGTGCTTGCCCGCAATGTAACCATCATCATGAGCCGGGAAACCAATCTCGGACTGGTCGGGATCGGCATCGATTTCTATGACGGGCAAGGCTTCATGGTGCCGAAGAAGCTTGGCGTCACCTCAGCACTGAAACTGAACGGGGCTACGATCTGCGTGCTGCCGGGCTCGACCAGCGAGGTCAACCTCGGCGACTACGCCCGGCGCAACAACATCAGTTTCCAGCCGGTCGTCATCGACAGCATGGATTCCATGATGCAGGCCTACCGCTCCGGCCGTTGTGACGCGATGACCACGGATGCCAGCCAACTGGCCGCACTGCGCGTATCAATGGGACCGGAGGGTGAGCCCAATGACATTCTCCCCGAGCGGATCAGCAAGGAGCCCCTCGGACCGTTCGTGCGCAAGGGCGACGAACAGTGGCAGATGATCGCCAAATGGACTCTGTCGGCGTTGATCGCTGCCGAGGAGATGGGCGTCACCCAGGCGAACGTGACGGCAATGCGCGACAGCAAGGACCCCGACATCCGCCGGCTACTCGGAACCGAGCCCGGCTTGGGCAAGTCGATGGGTCTGGACGAGGCCTGGGCCTTTAATGCAATCAAGGCTGTCGGGAACTACGGCGAGATGTTCGAGCGCCATCTCGGCAAAGGCAGCGACGTCGGCTTGGCGCGCGGCCTCAACGACCTCTGGACTCGTGGGGGTTTGATGTATGCCGAACCGCTGCGCTGATCGTGGGATCGGCACCGCAGAGGGAGCGTTCATAGACTTGGTCTGGATTGGGTTCGAACGGCTCAAGCAGGTTGCGTCGCACATCGACGTCCGCGATCTAGAGCGCAGCATCGCTTAGGTGCTCACCGCTGCAATGGGTGACCTGGCGCCGGGTCGTGACATTCACCGGCGCAGGCCTCAGTAAGCGGCCGAGCGGTATCGCTTCATCTCCCTAGGCGCGGCGCAATGATCATCGTGGCCGCACAGCGGGAGGCGGAAATTGTGACACGTTGCGCGCGCAATCGAGGCCGGGGACCGTCGGGCGGCTTTCCTCGTCACGGCCGATGACATATTGACCCGCGTCGGTAGCGTCCTCACCGACGCCGACGACCGACGCGATCTCGCCCCGGTCACACCGCTGGAGGCCTACGCGCTCGAGCAGGACGAATTGCTCGCCGCCGTCCATGGCTCCCCGGGCCAAGGCGCCGAGGCCGACCTCGCATCGTCGCGGATCATAACGGCCGCATCGACCCAAGCGACGCGCGCACCCCTTTGCTGATCCGGCGGGACGACTCGCGCCGCGCCTCCTGCGCCATAGACCCGGCCGTTGCCCGCGCCAACTTGATGAATTCGTCGACCAGACGGGCATTGCGGCTCGAGCGTGGCCGCGCAAGCAGGAAACTCAACATCGTCTCCGGCTCGAAACGGCGCATGGTGATCCGGCTGAAATCGCTCACCATCAACGGATGCACCAGCGCGATCCCGGTGCCGGACGCGACGAACTCGCACACCGTCGGCGCGATGTTCGTCGCGAGCGCCACCGGAGGGCTAACCCCGTGCGCTGCCAGCACATTCGTAATCTGCCGCCCGATATCGGTCTCCGGTCCGAACGACACGTTCGGGTAGTTCGCCAGATCCGCCGGAACGATCACGCGCAGTCTCGACAACGGATGGCCGCTTGGCATGATGCAGACGATCGCATTCGGTGCCAGTACCTCGGAGACGACGAACGGGTTCTGCATGCGATCGCTCAGCAGCCCGACATCGAGCCGCCGGCCGACCAGCGATTCCATGATCCACTCCGAACTGCGCGCCTCGATGAAACAATACGTGCTCGGATATACCCTTAGGAACGCAGTCACTACACGCTGTACGAACGCTCCCGATAATCCCGGCATCACCCCGATCAGCATTCGTCCCTGCGACTGCCGGTGCAGCGCGTCGATGGCATTCTCGACTTGCTGCACGCCGCTGAAGATCCGGTCGATCTCCTCGTACAGCAACATACCCTGCTCGGTCGGCGCGAGCCGGCCCCGCACGCGATCGAACAGACGCAGCTCGCAATCGGCCTCGAGTTGGCTGATCGATTTACTCATCGCAGGTTGCGAAACGTTCAGCGCCGTCGCCGCCCCGCTGACCGTCCCGTGCTCGATCACTGCCTTGAAGACCTCGATCTGCCGCAGATTGACCGGGCGCCGCATCCATAACCTCCTGGAATAGGGTGCTGCCAATACGATCTTTGACCATCATGCCCGCGGTCCATAGCGTCAAGTCGATGACGGAAATGAATCTGCCCAGCATGCGCGTCGCCGTCTTGGGCATGGGCCCGATCGCCCTCGGCAGCGCGGCGCTCCTGCTGTCCCGCGGTCACGTCCCGGTCCTATGGTCGCCAAATACCGTCGAGGCCGCCCCGCTCAAACTACACGCCGCAGGAGCGTTGGAGATTTCGGCAACGGTGAACGTCGCCGCCACCTGTGCGAGCGCCGTCGCTTCTGCCGACGCGGTACTCGTAGCAGTCCCCGCCACCGCCTATCGCGCCGTGCTCGACCAACTCGCAGCCTCGTTGCAGCCCGGCCAACCCGTGTTGATCAGCGGCCATCTATCGTTCGGCGCGCTCTATCTCGCCAAGCTGCTCGCCGAGCGCTTGATCTCGGTCCCGATCGTGGCATGGGGCACCACGGTCGTCAGCGGACGGCGGACCGCGCCGGGCTGCGTACGCGTGTCGAGCGTCCGAACCGAAATCGACATCGCGACACTTCCCCTCGTCGTAGCGCCGTCCGCGCTGGCCTTGTGCGAAACCCTGTTCGGCGAGCGCTTCCGCTTACGGAGCGGCCTGCTCGCCGTCGCGCTCAGCAACGTTAATCCGCAGAACCACCTCGCCATTGCCCTCTGCAACTTCACCCGCATCGAGCGCGGCGAGACCTGGTTCCAAAATACCAACATCACCGACTCCGTCGGTCGCCTGATGGAGGCGCTGGACGCCGAGCGTCTGGCCATCGCGGAGGCATTCGGCACCCCCGTCCGCACGCTGCGGCAGCATTTCCATCTCTCCTTCCACGCGCCTGAAGCCCCGCTGGGCGAAATGGCGCGCACCCTTGCTGCCGGCGGCAACGACCCGGCCGCCCCCACCAGCCTCGACACGCGATACGTGTTGGAGGATGCCCCCTTCGGCCTCTACCCCACCGCGCTGCTCGGCCGCATGTGCGGACGCCCTGCCGCGCTACACGAAGCCGGTCTGCTGACCCTTTCCGCGCTCTATGGCCGCGATCTTGCAAGAGAGAACGACCTTGTCCCTTTACTGCGGCTGACTGAGCTGTCGGTCAATGAATTGCGGGGACTGACAGGCGAAGGATCCGCGCCATGACCCAGCAAGCTACCTCCACCTGATGGGTGCCCTGCATTTCATCGCCCGCCGGGCGCTCTTCTCCGTGGCGCTGATCCTGACGGTCAGCTTCGCCCTTTTTGCCCTCATCAACGCCATCGGCAACCCGGTCGAGATCATGCTCGCCGAGATGCCCGGCGTGACCGACGACACCATCGCCGCCATCACCAAGTATTACGGCCTCAACGGCCCCTTTCTCGACCGCTATTTCGCCTGGCTCTGGGCTATCCTGCACGGCGATTTCGGTACCAGCGTCATCTACAACCAACCCGTCGGCGACCTGCTGCAGATCTGGGGCACCGAGACCCTCAAGCTGCAACTGCCGGCCATCCTGCTCTCCTTGGCGCTCGCCACTGCCTTTGGCGTCATCGCCGCGATGCGCCAGCATGGCTGGGCCGATTTCTCCGTCGTCTCGGGCGCGATGCTGGGACACTCGCTCCCGGGCTTCCTGTTGGGGATTGTCCTGATCCTGATCTTCTCCACCTGGCTCGGCGCCTTTCCCTCCTACGGCGCTTACTCGACCCGCAACATGCTGTGGAACAGCCCGGTGGCCGACGGTTTGTGGCACATGGCGCTGCCAGTCGCGATGCTGACTGTGTTCAACACCGCGACGCTAACTCTGCTGATGCGCTCCTCGCTGGTCGACGTGCTGCGGCAGGATTTCATCACCGCCGCCTGGGCCTCCGGCCTGCCCCGCCGCCGGGTCGTGTTCGGGCACGCTCTGCGCAACGCCTTCATCCCGGTTCTGACCTATCTCGGCACGCTGTTCGGTCTAATGCTCGGCACCGCGCCCGTCACCGAAACCGTGTTCACCTGGCCTGGCCTCGGCGCGCTCTACATCCAGGCGATCCAGCAACTCGACTACCCCGTCATCATGGGCGAGACGATGATCATCACCACCATGCTGGTGGCCGCCACGTTGCTGACCGACATCGCCTACGTCGCGCTCGATCCGCGCATCCGGCTCGCCTGAGATGGACGCTCCCTTGCTCGACGCCGAACTCATCCCTGCACCTGTCGCCGAAGCACTGCCGACCCGGCGCCCGCCCTCCGGCGTCTGGCGGCAATCCTGGTATCGTTTCCGGCGCAACCGGGCCGGCATGATCGGACTGGTTCTCGTCTCGCTCGTCGTGCTGACCGCGCTCATCGGCCCTTGGCTGGTGGTGTTCGCGCCCGACGACCAGTCCGCGATGCTGCACGGCGCCTCGCGCCAAGCGCCCAGCGCCATCCATTGGCTCGGCACCGACCGGGTCGGCTACGACGTGCTGAGCCGCACAGTCTACGGCGCGCCGACCGCGCTGGCCGTCGGGCTTGGCGCCATGCTCATCGCGTCCGTCATCGGCGTGGTGATCGGTGGCATCGCCGGCTATGTCGGCGGCCTCGTCGACGAAGCGCTTATGCGCATGACCGAGTTCTTCATGGTCGTGCCGGTCTTCGTCGTCATCCTCGCCGTCGTGCGGCTATTCGGCATCGTGGTCGTCGGCACTCCGCTCGAGCGCGTCCCCAACCTGAACCTCATCACCATCATCGTGCTGCTCGGCCTGTTCGAGTGGCCGTCCGTCGCGCGCATGACCCGGGCCGAGTTCCTGCGCCTGCGCCAGGCCGAATTTGTCGAGGCGGCTCTCTGCATCGGCACCTCGCGGCGCGACATCCTGGTTCGCCACATCCTGCCGAACGCCTTGCCGCCGCTCATCGTTCTGGTGGCACTCGGCATCGGCGGCGCGATCCTGGCCGAAGCGATGGTCGCCTTTCTCGGCTTTGGTGACCCGAAATCGATTTCCTGGGGCCAGGCGCTGTTCTTTAACTACCAAATCCTGCAGGTCGCGCCTTGGACCTGCCTCGCGCCGGGTGCGGCGATCTTCATCACCGTGCTGGGCTTCAACCTGCTGGCGGACGGCCTCACCGATGCGTTCAATCCCCGTGTCCGCGCAGGTTGAGCCGCTCCTCGCCGTCGAGGGACTGCGGGTGCAGTTCCCGACGCGCGACGGCGTGGTGCGCGCCGTCGACGGGGTGGATTTTCACGTTGGAGCCGGCGAAACACTCGGCATCGTCGGTGAAAGCGGCAGCGGCAAGACCGTCACCAGCCTCAGCCTGCTCCGCCTGGCGCCCCCGCCGTCCCGCATCATCGCCGGCCGCGTGATATTCGAGGGCGAGGACTTAGTCTCCGCCACGCCCGCTCGCCTGGCCGCCATCCGCGGCCGCCGCATGGCGATGATCTTTCAGAACCCAGCGACCTCGCTGAACCCGGTGCTCTCCATCGGTCGGCAACTCTCCGAGATCCTGCGCTGGCATACCGGCATCGGCCGTAAACCCGCGCTCGATCGCGCCGCCGAGCTCCTCCGCCTCGTCGGCATCGGTGACCCGGCCGCCCGGCTCAAACAATATCCGCACGAGCTGTCCGGCGGCATGAAGCAGCGCGTCGGCATCGCCCGCGCCCTGCTCTGCGAGCCCGCCCTGCTGCTCGCCGACGAGCCGACCACCGCGCTCGACGTCACGATCCAGGCGCAGATCCTCGACCTGCTGGCCGAGCTGCGCACCCGCCTGTCGATGTCCATGATCCTGGTCACCCACGACATGGGCGTCGTCGCCCGCATGGCCGACCGGATCACCGTGATGTACGCCGGCCGGGTCTGTGAGACCGCCTCCGCCAGCACCATTTTCGACGCGCCGCAACACCCCTACACCCGGGCCCTGCTCGAAAGCGTGCCGCGGATCGACCAATCCTATAGCGGGGCGCGCCGGATCCTGCCGTCGATCGCCGGCCGTCCGCCGGACCTGCTGCATCCACCCGCCGGCTGCCGTTTCCACGCCCGCTGCCCCGAGGCAGTGCCCGAGTGCGCCCGCATCATGCCGCGCGAGATCGCGGTCGGCCCCGGCCATACCGTGAGCTGCATCCGCCGCGGCTCCCCAGCCGAAACGGAGTTGGCGGCATGAGCGCCGTGCTTGAAGTCCGTGGGCTGCGCAAGCAATACGCGGTCGTCAAACGTCAATTGCTGCGCCGCCGGGTCACCCGCGCGGTCCGGGCGGTCGACGACGTTTCCTTCACCGTCCGTGCCGGTGAGACGCTGGGCCTCGTCGGCGAAAGCGGCTGCGGTAAAACCACCACAGCTCGCGCGATCCTCGATCTCGTCCGAGCCGACGGCGGCGAAGTACGGCTGGATGGTCAGGACGTGCGCCCGGTGCTCGCCGGCGCCGACCGCGCGGCCATGCTCGCCGTCCGACGGCGCATCCAATACGTATTCCAAGACCCCTATCTTTCGCTCAACCCCCGCTGGACCGTCGCCGAGGCCATGCGCGAGCCATTGCGGGTGCATTCGCCGTACCAGAAGCTCGAGTGGGACGGCCGGGTCGCCGAACTGCTGTCGACGGTCGGGCTCGACCCCCGCCATGGCACCCGCTACCCGCACGAATTCTCCGGCGGCCAGCGCCAGCGCGTCGGCATCGCCCGCGCCATTGCCGTGCAACCCGAGTTCATCCTGCTCGACGAGCCCGTCTCCTCGCTCGACATCTCCGTCCGCGCTCAGATCCTGAACCTGCTCGCCGCACTGCAAGATCGGCTCGGCATGGCCTACCTCTACATCTCGCACGACCTCAGCTCGGTGCGCTTCATCTCCACACATGTAGCGGTGATGTACCTCGGCCGGATCGTCGAGATGGGCGCCGTCGACGAGGTCTTCGCCCATCCACGGCACCATTATACCGCCGCGCTGATCTCCGCGATCCCCGTCGCGCGACCCGGCGCCGCCGATACCCGCACGCATCTGAAAGGCGAGGTGCCGAGCGCGCTCGACCGTCCCCCGGGCTGCGCCTTCCATCCGCGCTGCGCCGCCGCCCTGCTGGTCTGCCGCAGCGTCGACCCGGTCCTGGCCCCGATGGGCTCGAACAGCCTTGCCGCCTGCCACAATCCCATTTGATGGAGCCGCTCCAATGGACGAACCCCAGATGACCGCCAGCCGACGCGCGATGCTGCAGGCCAGCGTGGCCACCCTGGTCACCGCCGCCGCTGGCCCGGCGCGCGCGGCGGCACCGTTTTTCAAGCTCTATCTGATGATCCCGAACAACCAGCCTGCCCGCGTGGCCTGGGGTACCGTGGCGGCACAACAGATGCAGAAGCTGGGGATCGAGGTCGTTTCCTCCATCGTGCCGTTCACCGCTATCGCGCCGCGCCGCGCCAAGGGCGACGGCAAGACACATGTCGATGGCGGCTGGGACGCCTATCTCGAGCGGTATTACTACAGTTCGATCGAGCCCTCGCCGCTGGCGCTGTTCGGCTCGATGAACATGCCGCCGAGCGGCCAGAACTACTACTACGTCGACGACAAGGAGATCGACCGCTCGCTGCAGCAAGTCGCCACCACGCTGGCCGAGCCCGATCGGCGCGTCGCCTACCATGCCTTCGAGAAACGCTGGTACGACATCCAGCCGATGACCATCCTGTTCTATCCGCAGGATGTCATCGCGGTGAACCCAAAGCTGAAAGGCTTCGACGCCACTACATACAACCCGGTCTTCTATCCGCAGCCGGAACGCTGGACCATCGACGGCGCCGGCAACGACGCCACCGCCGCCTTCGCCTCCTGGCCGCAGCCGAGTTCGCTGATCCCGATGTACACGATCGGCTACCACGAAAGTAACGTCTTCGGCCCCGCCTATAACCGGCTATACGAATACAAGTCCTGGCAAGACAAGAGCCTGGTCCCCGCCCTCGCCACCGGCCACACCATGTCTGCCGACGGCAAGCACTGGGTGATCAGCCTACGGCAGGACGTCAAATGGCACTCCGGCGAGAAATTTACTGCTGCCGACGTGAAGTTTACCTGGGACACCGTCCTCAACAAGGCATATGGATCACAATTCCAATCCGTTATGCAGAACATCTTCGGCGGCTCCGAAGCCTATAAAGTAACGGGCCTCTACGAGATCACCGTCGACCTGCCCGCCTACTCGATGGAGTTCCTCAACAGCGTCCTCGGCGCGTATGCTATCATGCCGGAGCACGCCTATAAGAGCATCAAGCCGGAAGCCATGCGCGGGCACACCGCATCCACCTGGCTCGGCAGCTACACGGTCACCACCAGCGACGGCAAGAGCTACACCGCCAAAGGCGCGGTCGGCACCGGCCCCTGGATCCCGCAGGGTTTCGACCCTAGCCGAAAAGCTTACAAATTCGTTCGTAACGAGAATTACTGGCAGCCGCACACCGGCAACGTAAAGACCTTCTTCGTTGTCAACATCAACGGCACCGATGCCGCCATGGCCGCACTGAAAGCCGGCGAGATCGACGCGCACGACCCGATGTATGATATCGGCCCGGTCGTCGGCACGGTCGACCCGAGCTGGGGCAAGGTCACGTCCTTCGACAGCTATAAATGGCAGCACATTTGCTACAACCTCAAACACCCCGTCTTCGGCCTCGGCACCGACACCCCGCTTGGCAAACAAGACCCGGCGCGCGCCGCCGAAGCTGCCGCTTACATCCGCCAAGCCATCAGCCACGCCATGCCCCGCGACGAGATCGTCAAGGGCATTGCTGGCGGCTACGGCGCCGCCGGCACGGTCCCGATGGCCTGGTCAGCACCCGAATACGACCACGACCTGCTCAAACCGATCGCCTTCGACATGGAGATCGCGAAGGGCTTCATGAAGAAAGCCGGCTACGAATACTAGAGGAGCGACAATAATGACCAAACGCAAGATGAAGCTCGGCATGTCGATGCGCGGCCTCGGCTACCACGTGGCCGCCTGGCGACACCCGGCCACGCCGGCTGACGGCGCGCTGCGCTTCGACCATTACAAGCGCAATGCACTACTGGCCGAACAGGGCCTGTTCGACATGATCTTCTTCGCCGACGGCATCGGCGTGCGCGAAAAGGATCTGCCGCGCGGCTCCCTCGCCCGCTCCGGCTTCGAGATCGTCGAAATGGAGCCGATGACGCTGCTGCCGGCCCTCGCCGCCGTCACCAGTCATATCGGCCTCGTCACGACCGCCAGCACCACCTATAATGAGCCTTTTCACATTGCTCGTAAATTCGCCACTCTCGACCTGATCAGCGGCGGCCGGGCTGGCTGGAACATCGTCACCTCCTGGTCCGACGCCGAGGCGCAGAACTTCAACCGTGCCAAGCATCTCGACTACGACACCCGCTACGAACGCGCCGCCGAGTTCGTCGAAGTCGTCAAGGGCCTGTGGGACAGCTGGGAGCCTGACGCCTTCGTCCTCGACCGCGCCAACAGCCAGTTCTACGACGAGAGCAAGCTGCATTTGCTGAACCACATGGGCAAGCACTTCCAAGTCAAGGGCCCGCTGAACGTTGCCCGTATGCCCCAAGGCCGCCCGATTATGGTCCAGGCCGGCGCCAGCGAGCCCGGGCGCGAGATCGCCGCGGAATCCGCCGACGTCGTCTATGCCTCGCAGGACGGCATTCCCGCCGCCAAGGCCTATTACGACGACGTCAAAAGCCGCCTGGCTAAATACGGCCGCGACTGGGACGACCTCAAGATCATGCCCGGCATCCGTCCCATCGTCGGCGCGACCCGGGCCGAGGCGCAAGCTAAATACGACGAGTTGCAGGAATTGGTGGACCCGCTAGTCGGCTTGGCGCGCGCCTACAACGCGCTCGGTGACCTCTCCGGCTTCCCAGTTGACGGCCCGGTCCCGTTGCCGCAGGTCGAAGCGCAGGTCCGCTCCAGCCAAGAGCGGCTGATGAAGCGGGTGCGCGAGAACAACTGGACCATCCGCGAGATGTGCCAACACCTCGCAGGCGAAGGCGGCAGCGCCGTCATCGGCACCGCGTCCGACATCTGCGACCGCATGGAAGCCTGGATGGACGCCGAGTGCTGCGACGGCTTCAACATCACCCCCAACCAACTCCCCGGCGGCTGCGAGGACTTCATTCGCTTCGTCACCCCGGAACTCCAACGCCGCGGCCGCTTCCGCACTGCCTATGAAGGCAAGACGCTGCGGGAAAACCTCGGCCTCAAGCCGCATGTCAACCGCTACGTCGCCGCTCGATCCGCCGCCCGACTCGCGTCCGACTAAACCGGTCCGTTCAGCGTTCCGGCGTCGGACACACCACCGACGCCGGCTCTCCGGTCGCGGTCATGTGCACCAACCAAGCCGCGCCGAGCCAGGTTAAGGTTGGCATCGGGCAGTCGATAAAGCGGGTTCCCGCGTGTTGCAGCGGTGATGCGAAGCTAAGCGGCAGAGCGTGTGCTCCTGCTCATTACCACAGCAGCTTCGATGACGGTCCTGAGAGGAATAGGTAGTAGCGGCAGACGACCGAAGTATAGACAAGGGGCCGGAAGATGGCGTGAAAGGCGACAAAAGCTGCCTCTGTCACTTGCGGGACGCGGATAGTCGAACGTTTAGCCTTTTATGGTCGTCAGCACTGAACGTGCACGTGGACCAGGTAGCGTCCGCTTTCCTCGTGGATTGTCTCCGAAGCGGACAGGCAGCTTTCGTGAAGAGTTTCGGACGCTTCTTAGCGTACGAAACTCTCCGAAGGTCGAACCCGCGGGCCGCTTACCGACACTATGGGGTTTTGAGAGTTGATCTCGGCTAAAAAGCGAGCCGAGTGTGGAGGCCTTGCCAGTTATTACCGATCGATACTAGCCCAAGCTGACCTTCAGCATCGAATGGTGGCCCAGAAACATGGCCGAGTGGATCGAGTAGAGATGTAATTCGAGAGGATTGCCCATGCTCCGCCATCGACCACAGCAAAGCTGTAATTTTGAGGGCGCCCATGCCGTGCCGGATCACGACGTGCACCGTCCGGGTGAGCGCACAGGGCACGGCGGTGCGCGAGGCTGGGCAAAGCGCTCAAAGGTCTCGAGGATGAGCATCTGGCCACCACAGCACGGACACGCCGGACGGTGGTCGGCTGGTTCCGGCATCTCATCTGCTTCAGGTGCGGGCGGCGGCGGTGGCACCCCGAGAAGTTCGCGGGCGCGGGCAAGATTGTCGCGACGACGGCCACTGGCGAGCAGGCCGTAATGACGGATGCGGTGGAACCCGCGGGGGAGCACATGCAGCAGGAACCGACGGAGGAACTCGTCCGTGGGCAGCGTCATCGTGCGATACCGCTCAGCTCCCTCGCGGCGGTAATCTTTGTAGCGGAACGTCACCCCACGCTCGTCGAGCGCGATCAGCCGACGGTTGGAGATGGCGACCCGGTGCGTGTAGCGCGACAGATAGGCCAGCACCGCCGCCGGGCCTGCAAACGGCGGCTTGGCGTAGACGATCCAGGGTTTCTTGCGGACCGGTACCAGGTGACGCTGAAACGCAACCCGGTCGGACAATCCAGCCTGCTTGCCGAAGAACCGCAGGCGCCCCGTGTCGAACAGCTCGACCAGCCGGGTCAGAAATAGCCGACGGAACAGTTTTCCGAGCACGCGCACAGGCAGCAGGAATGCCGGCCGTGATGAGACCCAACGCTGGCCGTCGAGCGAGATGCCGCCCCCGGGCACGATCATGTGGATGTGCGGATGATGCGTCAGCGCCGAGCCCCAGCTGTGCAGCACGGCAGTGATGCCGATGCGGGCGCCGAGATGGCCCGGATCGGCGGCGATGGTGAGCATGGTCTGGGACGCCGCGCGGAACAGCAGGTCGTAGACCGCTGCCTTGTTCTGGATCGCAATGTCGGCGATCTCGGCCGGCAGGCTGAACACGACGTGGAAGTAGCCGACCGGGAGCAGGTCGGCCTCGCGCGCCTCCAACCAATTGCGGGCGGCGGCGGCCTGGCACTTGGGGCAGTGCCGGTTGCGGCAGCTGTTATAGGCGATGCGCCGGTGGCCGCAGTCCTGGCAGCCCTCGACATGGCCACCGAGAGCCGCAGTGCGGCAGGCTTCGATCGCCGCCATGACCTTGAGCTGGCCGAGACTGAGGTGGCCGGCATGGGTTGTCCGGAATGCAGCCCCGTGTCGACGAAGGATGTCGGCGATCTCGAGCGTTGGACGCTCGGGGCTCACGGTGGTCAGCCGCCGGGACTGGCTCCGACGATCGGGCCGGGCTCGATGCGTGCCATGATCTTGTCGAGCGGGCTGATCACGGTGCGCACGACCTTGGTCGCCACGCGGGTATAGAGTGCCGTATTCTCGAGCTTCGCGTGTCCAAGCAGGACCTGAATGACGCGAATGTCGGTGCCGTCCTCAAGCAGGTGGGTGGCAAAACTGTGCCGCAGCGTGTGCGGACTGACGTTCTTGGTCAGACTGGCCGCCTTGGCGGCGTCCTCAACCACGTGGCTGAGCTGACGCGTGGTGATGGGATTGGCCGGGTCCTGGCCGGGAAACAGCCAGCCGCCGGGTCGCATGATGCCTTGCTGACGACCCTGCTGCCACCAAGCCCGCAGCAGAACGAGCAGGCTGGGCGAAAGCAAGGCGTGCCGCTGCCGTCCCCCTTTTGCGAGCTCGACGACGATGAGCATCCGCTCGCTGTCGATATTGCCCACTTTGAGCTGCGCTACTTCGGCGACACGCAGCCCGGCGCCATAAGCCACCGACAGCGCGGCCCGATGCTTAAGGCAGGTCGTGGCTGCAATCAGCCGCCCTGCCTCGTCTGGGCTGAGCACGACCGGCAAGTTGCGCGGGTAACGCAGACGGATGAGCTTGCCGGCGAGATCCGGCCGATCGACGGTGTGGTTGAAGAAGAAGCGCAGTGCGGCCACGGCGCTGTTCATGGCCGGCGGGTTCATGCCACGCTCGGACTGCTCGATCTGGTAGCAGCGGATGTCCTCAGCCGTGGCGGTGACGGGCGAGCGGCCGAGAAAGGCGGCAAACCCGGCGACGGTGCGCAGGTAGTCGTGTTGGGTTTTGGCGGAGAACCCGCGCACGGTCATGTCGGCGGTGAAGCGCTCGCGAAGGGTGCCAACAGAGTGAACAGGAGGGAAAACGACCATGGAGAGCTCCTCGGGTTGAAGGAGCCCTCATCGTTGGAGCCGGCCGCTGCCCACTCAATCTCAATCCATGAACGTCACGAAATACCGGAGAACGTCACGAGCCGAAGCATCATTCCGCGCCAGCGGTTCGTCCAACGGCTAGATCCTTCCCGAGCTGGACCGGGTCCGCGCCATCTTGGGACGTTTCAAGTGGACCTATCACGCCGCATAGGATGGGCATCACAATGCCGCCGCCCTGGCAAATCGGAATCCCGCCCGTTGCCGTTAACGACCAGGATCATGATGAGGGCCAACGGCTCGGCGCGCGCGGGAGGCCCAGGTGGCTACGCAGCGTGGTTCCGTCATATTCGGTGCGGAACAGGCCACGTCGCTGCAGTTCTGGCACCACGAGGTCCACCACGTCGCGCAGGCCGCGGGGCTGCACCGGGGCCATGATTGTGAAGCCGTCGCCGGCCTTATCGCACCACCATTCCTCCATAAGGTCGGCGATCTCCGTAGGGCTGCCTTTAAACAACGGGCTGCCGATAGAGGGCAGCAGCCGTTCGTAGGCCTGCCGCACAGTCAGGTTCTCGCGGCGGATCATATCCAGCATGTAGCGGCGCAGGCTGCTGCCGCCGACGACTTCGGTGGGGATGTCGGCCGGGACCGGGCCGTCGACGTCACAGCCGGACAGGTCGCAGGTCAGTTGCTTCGACAGGTAGTGGACGCCGAGCGTCGGTGAAATTAGCGATTGCAGCTCCTCGTAGAGCTGCTCCGCCTCTGCACTAGTTGGGCCGGCGAAGATGCTGATGCCGGGCAGGATCTTCAGCGAATTGGGATCGCGACCGTATTTGGCCATGCGTTCCTTAATGTCGGCATAGGCAGCAATGCAGTCCTCCTTGGTGCTGCCGGCGCCGAACAGAGCGTCGGCATAGCGGGCCGCCAATTCCATGCCGGGACTGGATTGCCCGGCCATAAACACGACTGGCCGGCCCTGCGGCGTGGGTGGGAGGCTGAGCGGACCTTTGACCTGGAAGTGGGGGCCGGCGTGGTCGATGGGGGCGACGCGGGCAGGATCTAGGTAGAGGCCGGAGGATTTATCCTGGGGGAAGGCATCGGGCGCCCAGCTGTCCCATAGGGCGGTTACCACTTCGTAGAACTCGGTGGCGCGGGCGTAGCGGTCCTCGCGGCCAACGGCTTCGGAGCGACTGAAGTTGAGCGCGTCACCGGCGTTGGAGGCGGTGACCAGGTTCCAACCGGCCCGGCCCTTGCTGATATGGTCCATCGAGCTGAAGCGGCGCGCGACCATCCAGGGTTCTTCGAAGGTGCTGGTGGCGGTGGCGACCAGGCCGATACGGCTGGTGGTCATCGCCACCGCCGAGAGCAGCGTAGTCGGCTCGAACATGGCCGGGCGGGCAGAGGGAAAGTTGGCGGCGAACAAAGCCGGACGTTCCATCTCGCGCACGCCGTTGCCATCGGCAAGGAACACGGCGTCGAACTTTCCGCGCTCGGCGGTGCGGGCCATCTCGATCACGGCCTCGAGGTTCATCACGCTGTGATCGAACGCGTCGGGATGACGCCAGCCACCTAGATGGCCGCCGACCAGGCTGGGGATGGTGGCGAGATGCATCATGGGACGGTCTCCGGCGCGGCGTCGGTCGGGGTGGCGAGCCAGTGCGGGACGGCTTCCAGCACCGGCAGGGGGATGTGACAGCGGATGGCGTGCCCGGGTCCCGCGAGCTGCGAGGGGGGCGGGACGGTGTCGCAGACGGGGCCGAGATGGCGCGGGCAGCGGGCGGCGAACTTGCAGCCGCCGGTGAGGGCGGGGCGCTCGATGCGGGGTGGGGCCGTCCGGCGCTGTCCGATCAGCGGAACGGAGGCGAGCAGCAGCTCGGTGTAGGGGTGATAGGGCGGATTCAGCACCGCGTCGGCCGGGCCCTCTTCGACCAGGATGCCGTGGTACATGACGGCGATACGGTCGGCGATGTGGGCGATGACGCCGATGTCGTGGCTGATGAACAGGTAGGCGACGCCGAGTTGGTCGCGCAGGTCGCGCAGCAGGTTCAGCACCGCCGCCTGCACTGAGACGTCGAGCGCAGAGACGGCTTCGTCGCAGACCAGAAAGTCCGGTTTCGAGGCAAGGGCACGGGCGATGCCGACGCGCTGCTTCTCGCCGCCGGAGAGTTGGTGCGGATAGCGAGTGGCGTAGCGGCGCGGCAGGTGGACCAGGTCGAGCAGGCGGTCCACCTCGGCGGCGACGTTGGACGCGGTGGCGAACCAGCGGACGGGGCGGGTGAGGATGGCGCCGA
>JBPBQE010000448.1:0-16231 GCA_050954595.1 Janthinobacterium lividum
GCGAGTCCCAACCGTGCCCATGCCGCCCGCGGTGCCGGCAGGTGCCGCGACAACGCCGTCAGCGCCAGCCCACCGAGCCAGAACAAGCCGAGCGTCGCCGCCGATGCGCCGCAGAACCAAGCCGCGAACCGCTTCTCCGGCGACGTCGCGATCACCAGCCCGGCCAGCAGCAGCGCCAGCGCCGCATTCATCGCCAATAGCGCCGGCCGGTTGCGCAACCGCGTCGGCAGCAGCGCATCGCGGAACAGCGCCGCGCCCGAGATCTGTGACGCCCGCGCCAACGGCCACAGCGCGAACGCCCCCGCCGTCAGCAAGCCGTAGATTGCCGCCAACAGTAGCGGTGCCGGGTAGATCCCGAGCCGCGGCGGGATCGGCAACGCATCGCCGAACAGCCACACCCCGGCCACCGTCAGGATCGCCCCGCCGACGACCCCGGCCAGCACGCCTGCCCCTGCCAGAACGCCGATCTGAAGCAAATAGGTCGAGAAAATCGTCCGCGACGACGCCCCGAGGCACCTCAGCGTCGCGATGCTGCGCGCCCGCGCCTCCAGCCACGCCCTCACCCCGGTCGCCACCCCGATCCCGCCGACCAGCAATGCCGTCAGCCCCACCAGCGTTAGGAACAGCCCGGTCTGGTCCACGAACCGCCCCACGCCGGGCGCCGCCTCGCTCGTCTGCCGGATGCGCCAGCCGGTGTTCGGGAATGCAGCGCGGATCGCCTCGGCGGTTGCAGCCGGATCGGTCCCGGCCGGCAACGTGGTGCGAAGATTATAAGTGAGCAAACTGCCGGGTTGGACCAGCCCGGTCGCCGGCAGCGCCGCCATCGAGATCATCACCCGCGGCCCCAGGATTGCCGGCCCGGCGACCCGGTCGGGCTCGCTGGTCAGCGTTCCGCGAACGGCAAAACTACCTTGCCCCAAGCGCAACGTCTCGCCGGTCTTGATGCCGAGCCGCTCCAATATCAGCGGATCCACCACGATCCCGTCCGCCAACGCCGGCTGCAACGGCCCCGCGCTGGTCACCGCCGAGCCGACCAGCGGGTAAGCCGAATCCACCGCCTTCAACTCGACGAGCTGGCGCTCGCCATTGGCCGCGATCGCCATCGACCGCATCGAGAGCACGTCCGACACCGCCGCGCCGCGGCCCCGCAGGAACTGCCGCAACTCCTCCGGCAGAGGCTGCGCCCCACCCTGGATTTCCAGGTCGCCGCCCAGGATTCGCCGGCCCTCGGTCGCCAACCCCTGCTCGATCCCGTCGCGCAGGCTGCCCACCGCGGCGATCGCGGCCACGCCGAGCGCGAGGCACGCCAACACGATCCGCAGCCCACGGATGCCGGTGCGCAGCTCCCGCCGCGCAAAGGTGACGGCCGGGCTCAGACGACTTGCTCCGACACGCGACCGTCCACGATCCTGATGGTCCGGCCGCAGCGCGCGGCCAGCGCCGGGTCATGCGTGATCAGCAACAGTGTGGTGCCCAGCGTCGCCCGCATCTCGAACAGCAGGTCCATGACCGAGATCCCGGTCGCATGATCCAGGTTGCCGGTCGGCTCGTCGGCGAGTAGCAGCCGCGGCCGCGCCGCGAATGCCCGCGCCAAAGCCACGCGCTGCTGTTCGCCGCCCGAAAGCTGCCCCGGCAGATGCGTCAGCCGATGCCCGAGCCCCACCGCCGCCAACCCGGCCCGCGCCCGCTCGCCGGCATCGGCCACGCCCGCCAGCTCCAGCGGCACGGCGACGTTCTCCAGCGCCGTCATCGCCGGGATCAGATGGAATGCCTGGAACACGATACCCACGTTGGCGCGGCGGAACTTGGCCAGCGCATCCTCATCGCGCCCGACCAGGCTCTGGCCCGCCACCTCCACCGTCCCGGAGGTCGCCTGCTCCAGCCCGGCCAGCACCATCAGCAGGCTAGTTTTACCCGATCCCGACGGCCCGACGATGCCAACCGCCTCGCCCGCCCCCACATCGAGGTCCACGCCGGACAGTATGTTGACCGACCCGGCGGCCGAAGGCACGGTCAGATGTAGATCCCGCACATGCACGAGAGTCGCTGGCGGGCTTGATGGGGGACTAGGGTTAATGTCCATGATGGCCCCATATGGCGCGCGCCGCGCCGTAACCAACGCGCTGGTGCTGCTACTAGCGCTCTTTTGTGCTGCAACTGCGAACGCCCGCCCGATCCGCGTCCTGATCTTGGGCGACAGCCTCACCGCCGGCTACGGCCTCGCTGCGCCCGACGGCTTCCAGGCGCAGATGCTCGCCGCCCTCAAGGCGCGGGGCCACGACGTCAGCTTCGTCGACGCCGCCGTCTCCGGCGACACCAGCGCCGGCGGCCGATCCCGCCTGGACTGGGCGCTCGGCGACGGAGTGGACGCCGCCTTTGTCGAACTCGGCGCCAATGACGGCCTCCGCGGCCTGCCGACCAAAGATCTCCGAGCCAACCTCACCGCGATCCTCGATGCGCTATCGGCCAAGCACCTGCCGATCCTGCTCAGCGGCATGCTGGCCCCGCCCAATCTCGGCGCCGAGTACGGCGACGCGTTCAAGGCCGTCTATACGGCGCTCGGCCATCGCCCCGACATCATCTTCGACCCGTTCTACCTCGTGGGCGTCGCGGCCGTGCCGTCGCTCAACCAGGCCGATGGCATCCATCCCAACCCGGCCGGCGTGAAGATCATCGTTGCACGCCTGCTGCCTGATATGGAGAAGCTGATCGGGATGGTGACGCCCCCGGGTTCGCAGCAATGAGGCTATTCGTCGCGCTGGATCTACCGTCCTCGCTCCGCACGCGGCTGTCCTGGATGTCGGGTGGCCTGCAAGGCGCCCGCTGGGTGCCGCCGGAGAATTATCACGTCACGCTGCGCTTCATCGGCGAGGTGCCCGCCTGGCGCGCCGAGGAGATCGACCTCGCGCTGGCCGGGTTGCGCGCCACCGGCTTCGACCTGCAGCTTTCCGGCGTCGGCACTTTCGAGAAAGGCGGCAAGGTGATGTCGCTGTGGATCGGCGTCGACCGCAACCCCGCGCTCGACCACCTTCAATCCAAGATCGAGACCGCCATGCAGCGCGCTGGCCTCGAGTCCGAACGGCGGCGCTTCAATCCTCACATCACCCTCGCCCGCGTCGACCAGGTGCCGGCCCACAAGGTGGCCGAATGGATGCAGGGCCGGAACCTGTTCCGGAGCGACACGGTGCCGATCGAACATTTCACGCTGTTCCGCTCGCGGCTCGGCAAGGAGCAAGCTGTTTACGATGCCGAAGTCGAGTACCCGCTCCGATCCCACATCCACCCTCAGCCCATCAACAGCCCCGACGTGGAATCACCAGACCTTCGATGACCTCCTTGCCGACGCTCGCGCCTGCACCTTTTGCGAGCTTCCCGCCGGTCCCCGCCCGATCATGCAGGCCTCCCCCACCTCCCGCCTGGTCATCGCCAGCCAGGCCCCCGGCAGCATCGCCCACGCTAGCGGCATCCCGTTCCAGGACCCGAGCGGCTTCCGCCTGCGCGACTGGCTCGGCCTCGACCAATCCACTTTCTACGACCCGGCCCAAGTCGCCATCCTGCCGATGGGCTTCTGCTATCCCGGCCGCTACGCCCAAGGTGGCGACCTCCCGCCGGCGCCACCCTGCGCCCCCCGCTGGCGACATCGCTTCTTCGAGCGGATGCCGGCGATTCAACTGATCCTCCTCGTCGGCGGCTACTCCCAGGCCGACGCCCTGGGTCCCGGCCGCATGACCGACCGCGTGCGTGACTACGAGCAATACCTGCCCCGCTACTTCCCCTTGCCGCACCCGAGCTGGCGCACCGGCATCTGGGAGCGGAAGAACCCGTGGTTCACCGACGAGGTGCTGCCCGCCCTCAAGCGCGAAGTGAGCCGAGCCCTCCATGCCTGATAACTCGCTGTACTGGCGCCGCAACCTCTACGTCTGCCTGTTCGGCTCCTTCACCACGCTGCTGGCGATGACGCTGCTGCTGCCGTTCCTGCCGATCTACGTCGAGCAGCTCGGCGTCGAGGGGCATGCCGCCATCGTCCAATGGTCCGGCATCGCCTACGGCATCACCTTTCTCGGCGCCGGCCTGGTAGCGCCGCTCTGGGGCAAGGTCGCCGACCTCTACGGCCGCAAGCCGATCCTGATGCGCGCCGCGCTGGCCATGGCGGTCTGCATGTCGCTGATTGGCATGGCGCAGAACATCTGGCAGCTCGTGGCGCTCCGCCTCGCCGCCGGGCTGCTCGGCGGCTACAGCTCGGGCGCCGTCGTGCTGGTCGCGACCCAGACGCCCAAGGAACGCTCCGGCTGGGCGCTCGGCGTGCTGTCGACCGGAACGCTCGCCGGCACCCTGCTCGGCCCGCTGATGGGCGGCATCATGCCCGGGCTGATCGGCATCCGCGCCACCTTCTTCGTTGCCGGCGGCGTCATCTTCCTGGCGTTCCTGGCTACCGCGTTTCTGGTCCGGGAAGACCGGACCGACTTCCGCAAAGAGGTCCGCAAGGTCATGCGCGGCGCCTGGTCCATGGTGCCGGACCGCCGCCCGGTGGTGGCGATGCTGATCACGGCGACGCTGCTGCTATTCGCCAACATGTCGGTCGAGCCCATCATCACCGTCTATGTCGGCCAGCTGCACCCATTCAACGGCGACGTGGTGCTGACGGCCGGGCTGGTCATGGCCGCGGCAGCGGTCGGAAGCGTCTTGGCCGCACCGCGCCTGGGACGTCTGGCCGACCGTATCGGTCACTGGCGGCTGATCGTCTGGTGCCTGGCCGCGTGCAGCCTGCTGCTGATCCCGCAAGCCTTCGTGACCTCGAGCTGGCAGCTGATCGGCCTGCGCTTCCTGATGGGCATCGCGCTGGCGGGCCTGATGCCGGCGATCACGGCCACGATCCGCCACAACGTCCCACAAGCCGCGGCCGGCACGATCCTCGGCTACAGCATCTCCGCCCAATATGCCGGCCAAGTCCTCGGCCCACTGGCCGGCGGCTTCGTCGGCGGCCAGATCGGCATGCGCGCCGTGTTCATCGGCACCACCCTGATCATGGCCGCCGGCGCAGTGTTCAATTGGTTGCTCAGCCGCCGGGTCGTGGCGCAACGATAACCTTTGCGCCCCTGACCGCGACCCGGCAGACTGCCTTTCAAAAGAAGGCCGCCCCATGAGCGAAGCACCAACGATCGATCGCCTCGACACCACGGACGTCGAACACCTCGATGTGCTGATCGTCGGTGCCGGCATCTCCGGCGTCAGCGCCGGCTATCACCTGCAGCACTCGATGCCCGGCACCCGCTTCGCCATGCTCGAAGCGCAAAAGAGCTACGGCGGCACCTGGTACACCCATAAATATCCCGGCATCCGCTCCGACAGCGACCTCTACACCTTCGGCTTCCGCTTCAAGCCCTGGACCGGCGCGCCCATTGCCACCGCCGCCGAGATCCGCAGCTACATGGGCGAGGTGATCGCCGAGAACGGCCTCGATCGCCGCATCCGCTACCAGCACAAGGTCCTCCGCGCCGCCTGGTCGACCGAGGCCAAACGCTGGACGATCGACGCCATTTGCACGGATACCGACCAGCCCGTCCGCTTCACCGCCAACTTTCTCTGGATGTGCCAGGGCTACTATCGCCATGAGGACGGCTTCATGCCGCAATGGCCCGGCACGGAGGATTTCGGGGGCCAGATCGTCCACTCCATGCACTGGGACCCCGACACCGACCTGTCCGGCAAGCGCGTCGTGGTGATCGGCTCCGGCGCCTCGGCCGCGACCATCGTGCCAAACATCGCCGAGCACTGCGCTCACGTCACCATGCTCCAGCGCACGCCGATCTTCTATCGCACCGGCCGCAACGCCATCGAGATCGCCGACGAACTCCGCCGCCTCGAGGTCGACGAAACCTGGATCCACGAGATTGTCCGCCGCAAGATCCTCTACGAGCAGAAGGTGTTCAACGGCCGCAGCTTCACCGATTCCGAGACCGTCCGCGGCGAGTTGCTGGGCCTGGTCCGCGACGCGCTGGGCGAAGGCTCCGAAGAAACGATCGCCGCCAACTTCACCCCCAAATATCGCCCCTGGCAGCAGCGCATCGCCTTTGTGCCGAACGCCGACTTCTTCGAGCAGATCAAGGCCGGCCGTGCCTCGGTCAAGACCGGCGTGATCGAGCGTTTCGTGCCCGGTGGCATCGAACTGCAGAGCGGCGAGGTGCTGAAGGCCGACCTCGTCGTCGCTGCCACCGGCTTTCACCTCAGCGTCCTGGGCGACATCGACTTCACGGTCGACGGCGAGCCGCTCGCGTTCGGCGAGACCGTGACCTATCGCGGCCTGATGTTCACCGGCGTTCCCAACATGGCCTGGGTGTTCGGCTACCTGCGCGCCTCCTGGACGCTACGCGCCGACCTGGTGGCCGACTTCATCGTCCGCCTGCTCGGCCACATGAAGGCCCAAGGTGCCGAGATGGTGGTCCCGACGCTGCGCCCCGAAGATGCCGACATGACCCTCGAACCCTGGATCGCGCCGGACAACTTCAATCCCGGCTACGTCAACCGCGGCATCCACCTACTGCCGAAATGCGGCAACAAAACCGAGTGGCGCCATACCCACGACTATTGGGAGGACAACCATACGATCCCCAACGCCGACCTGGACGACGGCACCCTGACCTACCGCTAGGGTCAGGGCGGGCCCATCCCGTTCGCGGCCAGGATGTTCAGCGTCTCCGGCCCGGCCAGCATCGCCAGCAGGATGATCGGCGTCTCCGCCGCCTTCGGGTTCATCGCCGCCACATAGGTCGTCCGGCTCTGCAGGTCCGCCGGTAGCGGCCCGACCAGCGTCGCCCCCTTCACCGCGATCAACTCGCTGGCCTGGCCCAGGGCCAGCGTCGCCTGCCCGTCGAGCAGCTTCTCGGCGGCCAGCCCGCCCTGCGTCAGCACCAGCTTCGGCTTCATCTGGTCGCCGATGCCGAGCTTGTCGAACATGCCCATGAGGTAGGCGCCGCTGGTTCCGCCCGACGCCGGGTCGACCATGGCGACTTTCGCCGCCGCCAGCAGCGTCTGCTTCAGCGCCCCGCTGGTCGAGATGTCCGGCTTGGCCGCCCCCGCCTTGACCGACACGCCGATCCCCACGGAGGCGATCGGCGTCACCAGGATCACTTGCCCGTCCCGTGCCGGCCCTTCAACCGTGGCGGGCGTCAGGATCGCGATGTCGAACACCTCGCCCCGCCCGATCCGGCCGGCGACGCCGCCCGACGTATCCGTCGTCACGATCACCTTGCTGCTGTTACGTGCCTCGAACGCGGGAATGATTGCCTCGAGCACGGGGCGGAACGCACCCGACACCAGAACACGCACATCGGCTGCATTGGCAGGCGCCAGGCCAAGCGCACCAAAAGCCAGGCCGGACAACAGCAGCCTTCGAAGCAGGGTCATCGATCCTCCGCATTAACGATCAACAAGATACGTGCAGGCGCCAGATGGCGCCAGACCGCGCCAGCGGGGCTTGCCGAAGCCGAACTCGCGCGTTAGCCCGGACCTATGCAAACCGTCGACACCATCGCCCCGTTCAAGCTGACCGTCTGCGGCATCGATGAGCTGTTCAGCCACTGCGCGGCGCGCCCGACCCACGTACTCTCCATCCTCGACCCGGATCACCCCATCCCCGAGGCGTTCGGCACCTTCGGCGAGCACGAGAAGCTGGAACTGCGCTTCCACGACAACATCGACCCCCGGCCCAGCGAGACCATGCCCACCGAGGACCACGTCGCCGCCCTACTCGCCTTCGGCCGCGACCTCATGGCCGAACCGCCGCAGGATGCCCATCTGCTCGTTCATTGCCACGCCGGCATCTCCCGCTCCACCGCGTCGATGGCGCTCATCCTGGCACAGCACCGCCCCGACCTCTCCGCCGAGGCGATCCTGGCCGAGGTTCTGCGTATCCGCGACAAGGCCTGGCCCAACCTCCGCATGCTCGAGATGGGCGACGCCATGCTCGGCCGCGACGGCGAGTTCCCCCGCGCTGCCCACGCCATCTATCAGCGCCAGCTCGAGATCCGCCCCTTCCTGTGGGATTTCATGAGCAATCTCGGCCGCGACCGGGAGCTGGCGGAAGCCACCCGTCCCGTTATCGCCTCCTGAGTAGACCCCTATTCGCGGACCAGCCGCAGCGCATCGGTCGCCACCGTGATGCCGGCCGCCTCCAACCCGTCCAGGATGTCGCGCACCATCCGGTCCTTCACCGCCCGCGTGCCGTGATCCTCGACCGCGAAGCGCACCGACATCTGCAGGTAGTTGCTGGTGAGGCTGCAATACACCCGCGGCACGAAGTCCAGCCGGCGGACATCGAACCGGCGCTCCAGCGTGCGCTCCGCTGTCTCGGTCAGCACGGCCGGGTCGAGCGCATGTTCCCGCGCCGCCGCGAGCATGATCGCCTCCACCTTTCGCCGGTCATCGCCGTAGCGCACCGGCAGGTGCAGCTCCTCCCAGATATACGGAAAGTCCCGCGTATAGTTATAGACGGGGTCCTCGAAGATCTTGGCGTTGCTTACCGTGACGATGCGCCCGGTGAACTGCCGGCTCTTCACCCACACCGCCGGCCCCGCATCGGTGCCCGGCGCCACCCCCATCTCCATCAACGTGGTCTGCATGAAGCCCAGCCGCAGCACGTCGCCGCGCACCCCGCCCATGTTGATCCGGTCGCCGATGGCGAACAGCCCGCTATTGAGAATAACTACGTACCCGGCGAACGACGTGATCACCCGTTGCAGCGCGAACGCCAGCCCGGCGCCGATCAGCCCCAGCGCCGTCGCCAGCCGCGCCGGGTCCTCGAACCAGATCGACGCCAGCGTGAACACGCCGACCACCGACGATCCGGTATTGATGATCTGATGGCCCCAGAATCGCGCAACGATGGCACGCTTGCTCTCGCCGGATAGGATCAGCTTCAAGCCGAGTCGCACGAGGCGGCGCAGCACCCATATGGCGATCAACACGCCCGCCGAGAGCAGAACCCTCTCCAGGTTCGCCTGGCTCAACCCGATCAGATGGATACCCGGCACATCACCTCCCTCATCCCGACGGCCGGAACAGCATGACAGAAGCCATTAACCCCGCCAGCATCGCCGCGCGACTCATGTCGCTCGCCCGCGCCCGGCAAGACCTTCCTGCCACCCTGTCCGACGCCGACGCCGCCGCTGCTTCTGCCCCGCCCGGCGCCGACGAGGCCGCCCTGGTCGACGCGTTGCGCCAGGTTATCGCCGACCGCCTCGCCCCCGTCGCCCGCCGCAATCCCGACGTGGCCTTCGCCGAAGCCGCCGAACGCAGCGAGGAGTTGAGCGGCCGCCAGCCCACCATCCCCGCCGTGCAGGAACTGGCGAGCCTGATCGCCATGGCCGCCGGGCTCGACCCGGTCGACGCCAATCTGCTGCGTCAGCGCCTCGTCGCCGCCGAACAAAGCCGCCGCACCGCTGCCAAGAATGCCAAGGACCGCGCCCGCACGCTCGAAGCCTCCGAGCAGCAGAAGCGCCGCGAGTGGGAAAGCGAACTCATCGGCGTCGACGACCTGCCCGCCTTGCTCGGCGCGCCTCGACGCCTGGTCGAACGCTGGCTCGGCGAGGGCCTGATCCCGGTCGCCCGCACCACCACCACGCGTAAGAACGGCGAGATTGTCGAGGAACTCGACTTCCACCCCGACCAGATCACCGCCCTGCTGCCGCAGGTCGCCCGCTGGAAGGGCATCGAACCTGACACCGAGCGCCGCCGGGTGCCCAACGGCGCCATCGCCCGCCGCGCCGGCCTCGACCGCTTCGCCGCCCATTTCGCCGAAGCCCGCGCGCTTCTCCGCAAGATCACCGTCGTCATCGGCCCCACCAACTCCGGCAAGTCGCACTACGCGCTGGAACGCCTGGCCAAAGCCGAGAGCGGCGCCGCCCTGGCCCCGCTGCGCCTGCTAGCGCTCGAGTTCCAGGACGCGCTGATGGCCCGCGGCGTTCCCACCAGCCTCATCACCGGTGAGGAACGCCAGATCGTTGAGGGCGCGCAACACGTCGCCTGCACCGTCGAGATGGCCAACACCGGCCGCATCGTCGACGTCGCCATCGTTGACGAAGCCCAGATGCTGGCCGACCCCGACCGCGGCGCCGCCTGGACCGCCGCCATCATGGGCATCCCGGCCCGCGAAGTGATCGTCCTCGGCGCCCCCGATTGCCTGCCGCTGGTGCAGCGCCTGGCCGAACTCTGCGACGAGCCGGTGGAAGTGATCCGCCTTGAGCGCAAAAGCCCGCTCCGCGTCGCCGACGAGTCCGTCGGCATTGGCGCCATCCAGCCCGGCGACGCCATCGTCGCCTTCTCCCGCCGCGAGGTGTTCGCCATGCGCGAGCAGGTCGTCGCCCGCGGCCTGACCCCGGCGGTGATCTACGGTGCCCTCGGCCCGGAAGTCCGCCGCGCCGAAAGTCGCCGCTTCCGCGAGGGCGGCGCCCCCGTGCTGGTCGCCACCGACGCCATCGGCATGGGCCTCAACCTCCCCATCCGCCGCGTGCTGTTCTCCTCGTTGGTCAAGTGGGACGGCCGCGAGGAACGCTCGCTGACCCCAGCCGAAGTGCGCCAGATCGGCGGCCGCGCCGGCCGTTTCGGTCAACACGAGGAAGGCATCGTCGCCGTGCTGTCCGGCGGCGGCGAACCCCGCCGCCTGCGCACCCTGATGAACACGGAGCCCATGCCGCCCGCCGACCTGCGCCCGCTAGTCTCGCCGGATCGCCGCATCGTCCAGGGTGTCGCCGAAGAACTCGGCACCGTTTCCCTGCTGGAGACCCTCCGCCGCATCAGCAAGGCCGTGCTCCGACCCGGCGATCCCAACTACCGCCTCGCCGACCTGGAACAGCAGATGGAGATCGCCGCCGCCCTCGACGGCACCGGCCTCTCCTTGCTGGACCGCTGGACCTACGCCCTCTGCCCGGTCGACCTCCGCGACGCCGGTATCGAGCGCCTGCTCCGCTGGGGCGTCGAGCACGCCGGGGGCACGGAGGTCGCGCCCCCCAGCATCGGCCACCTCCCGCCGCCGGAGCGCGCCGACCAGACTGCCCTCGAACGCGCCGAGAAAGTCGCCAAACGCCTGGTCACCTGGCGCTGGCTCGCCCAGCACTATCCCGAGACCTACGCCGAGATGGACCGCGCCACCGAGGAACGCCGCCGCCTCGACACCTTCATCGAGACGGTGCTCCGCCAGCAAGCCATCGGCCGCGCCCGCCGCTTCCAGCGTGGCAACGGCAAACCCCGCGACGAGGGCGAGGCGCCGGCCACATCGAAATCGAACCAGCCCGCCCCTCGCGATCCCGGCTCGAAAGCCGGCAAAGGCAAACGCCCCTTCAAAGGCCGGCGCCGATCATAATGGCGGCTAGAAACCCACTACCGCGAGCAAAGCGAAGCAAGACAATGCTTCGCTGAAAGACTAGGTCCCGCAGAACGTCGCCAACACCCGCTCATCCACCGTCGGCGGCAGCGCATATCGCTCCCGTCCCGGCTGCGCCTCGAACGGCCGCGCCAGAACCTCCAGCAACGTTGCGAACGGCGCGTCATCGCCGCTCTGGGTCGCGGCGGCCAGCGCCGCCTCGACCAGGTGGTTACGCGCGATATACAGCGGGTTCACCGCGCGCATCGCCGCCGCCCGGCCCGGATTCGGCTCGGCCGCCAACCGCGCCCGCCACGCCGGCGCCCAAGCATCGTACGCTGCCGCCGGGCTGAACAGCGCCCGCACCGGCGCCTCGTCGCCGTCGACCGCATCCGCCAAGGCCCGGAACGTCAGCGTGAAATCCGCCGCGCCTTCCTGCATGTGCTTCAGCAACGCCTGCGTCAGGTCGTCATCCCCGTCGCGCTCCGTCTCCAACCCGATCTTGCGCCGCAGCCCGGCCAGATACACCGCCTCGAACCGCTCTCCGAACCCGGAGATCGCCGCCTGCGCGATCTCGATCCCGTCCTTCTGCTCCGGCGCCAACAGCGGCAGCAACGCCTCGGCCAGCCGTGCCAGGTTCCACCCGGCGATCCGCGGTTGCCGCCCATAAGCATACCGCCCGGCCTGGTCGATCGAGCTGAACACCGTCCCGGGGTCATAGGCATCCATGAACGCGCATGGTCCGTAATCGATGGTCTCGCCGGAGATCGACACGTTGTCGGTGTTCATCACCCCGTGGATGAACCCGACCAGCAGCCAGTGCGCCACCAGCTCCGCCTGCCGCCGGATCACCGCGCGCAGGAATGCCGGGTAGTCGCCGGCGCACTCGGGGTAATGCCGCTCGATCGCGTAGTCTGCGAGCACCCGCACGGCCTCCAGATCTCCCTGTGAAGCAAAGAACTGGAACGTCCCCACCCGCAGATGGCTCGCCGCCACTCGCGTCAGCACCGCCCCCGGCAGCGGCGTCTCGCGGAAAACCGGCTGCCCCGTCGTCACCGCCGCCAGCGCCCGCGTGGTCGGAATGCCCAACCCATGCATCGCCTCGCCCAGGATGTATTCCCGCAGCACCGGTCCCAGCGCCGCCCGGCCATCCCCCGAGCGCGAGAACGCCGTCCGCCCGGCACCCTTGAGCTGCAGGTCGAACCGTTGGCCTGCTTGAGTGACAACCTCGCCCAGCAGCACCGCGCGACCATCGCCCAGGATTGGTGAGAAATTGCCGAACTGATGCCCGGCATACACCTGCGCGATCGGCGTCGATCCGTCCGCCACCCGGTTGCCCGACAGCAATGCCGCATCCAGCGCCGCCGGGTCGATGCCGAGCTCGGCGGCAAGCGCGGTGTTCACCCGCACGATCTGCGGGTCCGCCACCGGCGTCGGCACTTGCGCGGCGAAGAACCGCTCCGGCAACCGTGCATAGCTATTGTCGAACGCGATCGATGGGGTGGGCGGCGTCGAAAAATGATCAAGCGGCATCGAGCAACTCCAGCGTCAGCGGGTCCGGCACGCCCGCGTAGTAATGCTCCAACGCCGCGGTGAACGGCGAAGGCTGTATCGCCGCGAACAGCGTAAGACAGGACCGGAATTTCAGGTCGTCCGGGCTGCCGAGGATCTGCAGCGCCGTCTTGCCCTGCACGTGGTCGACCAGCCCGACGCATTCAAGCAAACGCGGCCCGAGCACGGGATGCGCGAGGTACCCGCGCGCTTCCTCCAATCCGGCCAGCCCGTAGAAGCGCGCCGTCTCGCTCCGTCCCAGCGCGCGTAGCTGCGGAAAGATGAACCACATCCAATGCGACCGCTTGTTGCCAGCGGCCAGTTCCCGGCGAACGGTGTCGATCACCTTCTCCTGTGCCGTGACGAAACGCTCCAGATCCGGGGTCATTCGGCGTCGGTGTCCTTGTGCTTGGCGCTTTCCCGCAGGATCGTGCTCGCGATAGAGAAAGAATATCGAGGAAACATGAAACAATACCGGATCGCGGCCATCCCCGGCGACGGCATCGGCGTCGAAGTCATTGCGGCCGGCATCGAGGTGCTCAATAGGCTCGCCGCGCGCGATGGTGGCTTCACGTTCGCGTTCGATCATTTCGATTGGGGCACCGACTACTACAAGCGGCACAGCATCATGATGCCCGCTGACGGCCGCGACCACATCGCCAAGCACGACGCGATCTTCTTCGGCGCCGTAGGCGCCCCCGACGTGCCGGACCACATCACCCTCTGGGGCCTGCGCCTGGCCATCTGCCAGCCCTTCGACCAATACGCCAACGTCCGCCCGACCCGCATCCTGCCCGGCATCGTCTCGCCGCTCCGCGCCGTCTCCGGCCCCGAGCTCGACTGGGTGATCGTGCGCGAGAACTCCGAGGGCGAATACGCCGGCGTCGGCGGCCGCGTGCACCAGGGCATGCCGATCGAGACCGCCACCGACGCCTCCATCATGACCCGCGCCGGCGTCGCCCGCATCATGCGGTTCGCCTTTGCGCTGGCCCGGTCCCGCCCGCGCAAGCTGCTCACCGTCGTGACCAAGAGCAACGCCCAGCGCTACGCCATGGTCATGTGGGACGAAGTCGCCGTCGAGATCGCCGCCGAGTTCCCCGACGTCACCTGGGACAAGATGCTGGTCGACGCGATGACCATGCGCATGGTCAACAAACCCGCCACCATCGACACGGTCGTCGCCACCAACCTACACGCCGACATCCTCAGCGACCTCGCCGCCGCGCTGGCCGGCTCGCTCGGCATCGCGCCCACCGCCAACATCAACCCGGAGCGCACCTTCCCCTCGATGTTCGAGCCCATCCACGGCTCCGCCTTCGACATCACCGGCAAGGGCATCGCCAACCCGATCGGCACCTTCTGGACCGCGACCATGATGCTCGACCACCTCGGCGAGCCCGGCGCCGGCCAGCGCCTGATGCGCGCGATCGAACGCACCACCGCCGACCCGGCGCATCACACCCCCGACCTCGGCGGCACCGCCACCACCCGCAGCGTCACCGACGCCGTGCTGCAGGCTCTCGACGGCGACAACGCTTAAACGTTTCGGCAAGGTGACCATGGTGGTTGCCTTGCCGGAATTACTGCGATTTTAGCTTACAAGCCGTTAATATTACTGATTAATTTGTCTCTGCCGCGTTGATTGCCTGCCGTCCGATTCGGCAACCGACAGCGACAGGAAAACCCATCATGCGCACCTTCATCACCACGGCAGCCATCCTCGGTCTGGCGCTCGCTCCGGCCATGGCGCAGACCACCGCCACCCACCCCGCCGGCACGGCCGCCACGTCAGGCATGTCCAACACCGCGACCTCCGGGGCAACCACGTCAGCCACCCCGATGGCACCCGGCGCCATGCAGGACGCGCTCAAACACGACCTCTCGCAGGCCGGGTTCACCGACATCCAGGTGATGCCGAGCTCGTTCCTGGTCCGCGCCAAGGACAAGACCGGTCACCCGATCATGATGGTGATCAACCCGGACTCCGTCACGGAGATCACCAACGTCGGCAAGCCCGCCGCCTCCAAGTAAGCCGGCAGGGTCCGGCGAGCCTCCTCGCCGGACCCGCCGTCAGCCTTTGACCAGCGAGCAGCCCCCTTCGCTCATCGGCCGGAACGCCTCCTCGGCCGGCGTCGTGGCCACCAGCTTCAACCCGTCCCACGAGCTGGTGCTCTCCGCCGGGCTCTTGACCTGGAACAGGTAGCTCGGCTCGATCTTGCGCCCGTCTTCGCGGATCTTGCCGACGCCGAAGCAATCGTCATCCGTCGGCATCGCCTTCATCCGCGCCACCGCCGCCCGCCCATCCGCCTTGGCTGCCGCGACGCCCATGTCCTTCACCGCCTTGAGGTAGTGCAGCGTGCTGGCGTAATCCCCGGCCTGCACCATGTTCGGCCACTGGTTCGGCGTCTTGCTCTTGATGCGGTTCATGAAGGCGCGGGTGCGGTCGTTGAGGTCCCAGTAGAACGACTCCGTCAGCAGCAAGCCCTGCGCCGTATCGAGCCCCAGCGCATGTACGTTGCTGTTGTAGAACAGCATGGCCGCGATCTTCATCTTGTTCTGCAGGCCGAACTCGTGCGCCTGCTTGATGCAGTTGATCGTGTCGCCGCCGGAGTTGCACAGGCCGAGCACCTTGGCGCCGGACTCCTGCGCCTGCAGCAGCAGCGCCGAGAAATCGGTGGTGTCCGGAAACGGATACTGACTGGCGCCGAGCACCTTGCCGCCCGCCTCCGTGACGAACCGCGTCGTGTCCCGCTGCAGCTGCTGCCCGAACACGTAGTTGGCGGTGATGAAATACCAGCTATCCCCGCCGGCCCGCACCATGGCGCCGCCGGTCGACTTGGCCAGCATGTATGTATCGTACGTCCAGCAGATTGTGTTGGGCGAACACTGCGCGCCCGTTAGGTCCGTCGTGGCAGCACCGTTGTTCAGCATCACCTTGTTCTTCTCGCGGCACACCGTGTTGACCGCCAGCGCCACCGACGAGGTCGGCACGTCCACGATCGCATCGACGCCGCCCTGATCGAACCATTGCCGCGCGATCCCGGCCCCGATGTCGGGCTTGTTCTGATGATCGGCCGTCAGCACCTCGACGTTGAAGCCCAGCGTCGCCGACATCTCCTGCACCGCCTGCTTGACGCAGCTCACGCCGGTCGGCCCGCCATCGTCACGGTACGGCCCCGACTGGTCGTTCATCACCCCGATCCGCAACGTCTTGGCCTCGGTCTGTGCCCGCCCGACGAGCGGCAGCGCGCTTGCGGTGGCAGCACCCAGTAACAGCCGGCGCGATATGGTCATGACGGTCTCTCCCTTCTGGTGCCCTTGAGG
>JBPBQE010000472.1:0-16225 GCA_050954595.1 Janthinobacterium lividum
GCTTTCCCCCACTCCCCCACCGACCCTCGCCGACCGCCTTGCCGCCGTTCGGCACCGCATCGCGGCCGCCGCCGCTGGCCGCGACCCGGTCACGGTCGCCCTCGTCGCCGTTTCGAAAACCCACGATGCCGCCGCGGTCCGCGAGATCATGGACTGCGATCAGCATCTGTTTGGTGAAAACCGCGTTCAGGAAGCCGCTGCCAAGTTCCCCGCCCTGCGCGACTCCGACCCGGCGCTCCGCCTTCACCTCATCGGCGCCCTGCAGACCAACAAGGCCCGCGACGCCGTCCGCCTCGCCGACGTGATCGAAAGCCTCGACCGCCCCCGCCTGCTCGACGCGATCGCCGCCGCCATCCAATCCGAAGGCCGCACCCCGGACATCCTGATCCAGGTCAACGTCGGCGACGAACCCCAAAAGGCCGGCATCCCCCGCGCCGACACCGACGCCTTCATCGCTACCGCCCGCGCCCGCCTTGGTGCCGCGCTCACCGGCCTCATGTGCATTCCCCCCGCCGACGCCGACCCGGCGCCGCACTTCGCCTGGCTCGCCGACTGCGCCCGCCGCAACGGCCTTGGCATCCTCTCCATGGGCATGTCCGGCGACTACGAGACCGCCATTCAGCATGGCGCCACCCATATCCGCGTCGGCAGCGCCATCTTCGGCAGCCGGGAACTCTCGATGTAACGCGCGAATCACCCACTAGCGCGGCTATACTGCCGCGATGCACCAAATCGCCGAACACGCTGTCATCGGCGCTCCCATGCGCGAAGCCCTCGTCGTCCTCGCCGCCGCCGCCATCGTCATCCCCTTGCTCGCCCGCCTCCGCCTCAGCCCGGTCATCGGCTACATGCTCGTCGGCCTCATCGCCGGGCCGTCCGGCCTCGGCGCCCTGGCGCATTACTGGCCGCCGCTCGGCTTGGTCACCATCACCGACCGCGCCCGCATCGAGCCCGTCGCCGAGCTCGGCGTCGTCCTACTGATGTTCGCCATCGGCCTGGAGATGTCGTGGGAGCGCATCGTCAGCCTCCGCCGTCTGGTGTTCGGCTTCGGAGCGCTGCAGGTCCTGCTCTGCACCGTGGCCCTCGCCGGGGTACTGATGCTGTTCGGCACCCACCCGGGCCCCGCTTTCGTCGCCGGCCTGGCACTGGCGATGTCGTCCACCGCGACCGTCACCCAGGTGCTGGCCGACGAGCGCCGCATGTCCAGCCTCGCCGGCCGCGCCAGCTTCGCCGTGCTCCTGTTCCAGGATCTTGCCGTCGTCCCCATCCTGTTCCTGCTCGGCATGCTCGGCGGTGGCGAGACCGGAGTCGCCGGGTTGCTGGGGGCGGTGCTCGAAGCCGTTCTGGCCGTAGCACTGCTCGCCGCCATCGGCCGTCTCGTGCTCCGCCCCTTGTTCCGCAGCGTCGCCAACACCGACAGCCCCGAGCTGTTCATGGCCGCCTGCCTGCTGGTCGTCCTGTCCACCAGCCTAGCCGCCGCCTCGGCTGGGCTGTCGATGGCGCTCGGCGCCCTGATCGCCGGCGTGCTGCTCGCGGAGACCGAATACCGCCGCCAGGTCGAAGTCACTATCGAGCCGTTTAAGGGCCTCCTGCTCGGCGTATTCCTCATCTCCGTCGGTCTCCGCCTCGACCTCGTGCGCCTGGCTGCGGACCCGTTGATCGTCCTGGGCGGCGTCGTCGGTATCGTCGCGCTCAAGGCGACCATCACCTTTGGCCTCGCCCGCTCCTTCCGCGTTCGCGGCACCGCCGCCATGCAATCCAGCCTCCTGCTCGGGCCCGGCGGCGAGTTCGGCTTCGTCATCATCGGCCTGGCCGGTGGCCTCGGCCTGCTGCCGGGCACGCTGGGCGAGAGCCTGTTCCTCGCTACCGCCCTGTCGATGGTGTTCATCCCCTCGCTCTCCTGGCTCGGCCGCAAGCTCGCCCCGCAGCCGCGCGCCAAGCCAATCGATCCCGCCATGCTGGCACCGAACGACCCGGCTCATGGCGGTGTCATCATCGCCGGCTTCGGCCGCGTCGGCCGCACCGTGGCGTCCATGCTGGACGCTCACGACATCGCCTGGGTCGCGCTGGACAGCGACGTCGCCCGCGTCAGCGCCGCCCGCAAGGCCAGCCCATCCGTGTTCTACGGCGACGTGACCCAACCCGCCCTGCTTGCCAGCGTCGGCCTCGACACCGCGCGCGCCCTGGTCGTCACCATCGACAACCGCGAACGCGCCGACACCATCGTGACCAACGCCCGCGCCGCTCGCCCCGACCTCCTGATCGTCGCCCGCGCCCGCGACGCCACCCACGCCGCGCATCTCTATGGCGTCGGCGCCACCGACGCCGTGCCCGAAACCATCGAAGCCAGCCTGCAGCTCAGCGAAACCGTCCTCGTCGACCTCGGCATTCCCATGGGTCCCGTGCTGGTCTCCATCCACGAGCGGCGCGCGCGCTTCCAGGCCGACATCCGCCGCATGGCGCCGGACGCCTCCACCGTTCGCGACCGGCCGCGCATCCGTTTGCGTGACCAACCAATTCGCGAAGCTGCCACCGCAGCCCCAACGGTTGATTGAGGCAACGATGCGGCGCATAGGCGGTCGGGATTAACGGGGCGATCGACATGGATCAGGTGGTTGGCGGCGGCACGGTCTACGCATCCGGCAAGATGCTGGCCGCCGTTCGGGATGGCGTCGGCACCATCACCTTTAATCAACCCGAGAAGCGCAACGCCATGTCCATCGAGATGTGGGGCGGTCTGGTCGACATCCTCGCTGCCTGGGAACATGACGATTCCGTCCGCTGCGTCGTGCTCACCGGGGCCGGCGACAAGGCCTTCGTCTCCGGCGCCGACATCAGCCAGTTCGAGAAGAACCGCTCCAACGCCGAGGCCCAGCAGGAATACGAGAAGCGCACCAGTTCCGGCCGCGCCACCCTCACCGACTACCCCAAGCCCGTCATTGCCCGCATCCAGGGCTTCTGCCTCGGCGGCGGCCTCGGCATCGCCATGGCCGCCGACATCCGCGTTGCGTCGGACGGCGCGCAGTTCGGCATCCCTGCCGCCAAGCTCGGCATCGCCTATGGCTGGGATATGGTCCGCCGCCTGGTTTCCCTCATCGGCCATGCCAATGCCCGGATGATCCTCTTCACCGGCGAACGCTTCGGCGCGGCCGAGGCGACCCGCATCGGCCTGGTCAATCAGGTCGTTCCCGATGCCGAACTCGATGCCACGGTTGAGAAACTTGCTCGTATCATGGCAGGCAACGCCCCACTCTCTCTTCAGGGCATGAAGCATATCTTCGGCCAGGCCCTCCGCGACCCGGCCGATCGCGACATTGCCTCCGTCACCGCCGCCGTCGCCACCTGCTTCGACAGCGCCGACTACACCGAGGGCCGCACGGCCTTCATGGAGAAGCGCAAGCCGCGCTTCCAGGGAAAGTAATTTAGAACCACCATGCCATTTCCTGACTTCAACGCCGCCCTCACCGAAGCCCTCGCCGCGCGCAACTATGCCGAGCCGACGCCTGTCCAAAGCGCCGTCCTTGTCGATGAAGCCGAGGGTCGCGACCTGCTCGTTTCCGCCCAGACCGGCTCCGGCAAGACCGTCGCCTTCGGCCTCGCCTTTGCCCCCACGCTGCTCGACGGCGCCGAACGCTTCGGCCCCGCCGCCGCCCCGCTGGCCCTGGTCATCGCGCCGACCCGCGAACTCGCCATCCAGGTGAAAGCGGAGCTGACCTGGCTTTACGGCAAGACCGGTGCCCGCATCGCGTCGGCCGTCGGCGGCATGGACGCCCGCGCCGAGGCCCGCGCGCTCAGCGCCGGTGCACACATCGTCGTAGGTACGCCGGGTCGCCTGAAGGACCACACCGAGCGCAAGCGCCTCGACCTCAGCCAGATCCGCGTCGCCGTGCTCGACGAAGCCGACGAGATGCTGGACATGGGCTTCAAGGACGAACTGGAGTTCCTGCTCGACGCCACGCCCCCCGAGCGCCGCACCCTGCTGTTCTCGGCTACCATCCCGAAAGAGATTGCGTTCCTGGCCAAGCGCTACCAGCGCAACAGCCTCCGCCTCGACGTCGGCAGCCGCAACGAGCCGCACGGCGACATCGAATACCGGGCCATCACCGTCGCCCCGCACGACATCGAGCGCGCCGCCGTCAACGTGCTGCGCTACTTCGAGAGCGGCGCCGCCCTGGTCTTCTGCGCCACCCGCGAAGCCGTCCGCCGCCTGCAGGGCCGCCTGCTCGAGCGCGGCTTCGACGCCGTCGCCCTGTCTGGCGAGCTGAGCCAGCACGAGCGTAACAGCGCGCTGCAGTCCCTCCGCGACGGCCGCTCCCGCGTCTGCGTCTGCACGGACGTTGCGGCCCGCGGCCTCGACCTGCCGGCGCTCGACCTGGTCGTGCACGCCGACCTGCCGCGCGACAAGGAAACCATGCTGCACCGCTCCGGCCGCACCGGTCGCGCGGGGCGCAAGGGCGTTTCCGTCGTCATCGTGCCGTTCCCCCGCAAGCGCCGCGCCGAGATGCTGTTCGCCTCCGCCGCCGTCGAGCCCGGCTGGTCCGACCCGCCGAGCGCCGACCTCATCGCCGCCCGCGACAACGAGCGCCTGCTCGAGGACAAGCGCCTCGCGGAGGAGCTGACCGACGAGGACAAGACCGCCGCGCAGGAGCTGCTGGAGAAGTTCTCCCCCGAGCAGCTCGCCGCTGCCGTGTCCCGCTTCTGGCGCGCCGAGCTGCCCGCCCCGGAGGACGGCTTCGCTGCCGCGCCACAGAGCTTCCGGAGCGAGCGCGTCCTCAGCGCTGCCCGCGAGAGAACGATGGATGGCGCCCCGCGCGACACCCGCCGCCCATCCCGCGAGCCGATGCAAGGTGGCGTCTGGTTCCGCGTCTCGGTCGGCCGCAAGAACAACGCCGACCCGAAATGGCTGATCCCGCTGATTTGCCGCCAGGGCAACATCACCAAGGCCGAAATCGGCTCGATCCGCATCTTCGACAGCGAAACTAAGTTCGAGATCCTCCCCGGTGCCGCTGCCGCCTTCACCGAAAGCGTGGGCTCCGCCGGCGCCCATGACCCGAAGATCGAGCCCGCCCTACCCCCCGGCGGCGCTCCGCAGCCCGGCAGTCGCCCCCGCCGCCCTACCTACCGCGAGTAATTCGCTCATCAGTCATCGCGAGTCGTTTCTGGACGGCGCCTCGCGATGACCACTCACGGTCTTATGTGGTGAACCCTGCTCGGGCGGCGGCCTTTAGGGAGAGGACCACGACCGCCTAGGATTCAAATGCTATCTCGCCTCGCCCTCTCAGCCGCTCTCGGCCTGCTCGCCGCGGCGCCCGTCGCCCATGCCGCCGACGCACCCCGCCTCAACGAGGTCGCCAAGTTCGACCACCAGGTCACCGGCGTCGCCGTCACCGCCGATGGCCGCCGCTTCGTCAACTTTCCACGCTGGACCGAGGACTCCCCCGTTTCCGTCGCCGAAGTGCTGCCCAATGGCAGCCTCCGCCCCTATCCGGACGCCAAGTGGAATAGCTGGCGCAATCTCAAGGCCAACGAGATGACCCCGGGCGACTACTTTGTCTGCGTGCAGTCCATCGTCCCCGACGGCCACGGCAATCTCTGGGTGGTCGATCCCGGCGCCCCCGGCAACGAGCGCATCCTGCCGCAAGCCCCCAAGCTGGTCCGCATCGACCTTAAGACCAACGCCGTTACCAAGGTGATCCCCGTCCCTGCCGATGTGGCGCTACAGGGCACCTACCTCAACGACATCCGCTTCTCGCCCGATGGTCACACCGGTTACCTGACCGATAGCGGCACCAAAGGCGCCATCGTCGTCGTCGACCTGGAGAGCGGCAAGAGCTGGCGCGCGCTCGACGGCCACGCCTCCACCCAGCTCGACAAGACCGTCACCGTCGCCATCGAGGGCAAGCCGCTGCGCCGGCCCGACAACCGCCAGCCCGCTTTCGGCGTCGACGGCATCGCCATCTCCAACGACGGCGCCACGCTCTACTATCAGGCGCTCGAGGGTAAGACGCTCTACTCGATCCCGACCGCGAAGCTTACGGACGGCGTCAGCGAGTCCGACCGCGCCGCCGCCGTGGTTACCGTTGCCCCGACCCAGGTCACTGACGGCCTGTGGATGAGCAAGGCCGGCGTGCTCTACATCACCTCGCCGTCCGACTATTCGATCAAGCGCCTCGCCAAGGACAAGGTCGAGACCGTGCTGACCGACAAGCGCCTCCGCTGGCCCGACACCTTCTCCGAAGGCCCCGACGGCACGATCTACGTCACCGCCAGTCACATCCAGGACACGTCTTGGTTCAAGCCCGGCGCCTCCATCTCGCAGAAGACCGAACTGTTCTCCTTCAAGCCGTAACCCGTCTCACGGTGAGAGCCCGGCATCCCACGCCGGGCTCTCACCGAAACAACTGGCCAAGGCGTCCACGCAGAGCCGCACCTTTGGCGCCAGATGCCGCACCGAGGGGAACACTGCATAGAGTGCTAACGCCGGTAACTCCCGCTCCTCCAGTACCTGCCGTACCTGCCCCTTCCTCAACGCGTCGCCGGCGATGAATGTCGGCGTTACCAGGAGGCCGGCCCCCGCGATCGTCGCCTCCAGTAACGCGTCGCCATTATTGGCCGCGAACCGGCCGCGCAGCTCGACTGCCACGCTCCGCCCTTCCGGCCCCAGGAACCGCACGACCCGGCCGTCTCGCGCATACGCATAGGTCAGGCACTCATGCCCGCTCAGCGCCTCCGGCCGTTCCGGCACGCCATGCACCGTCAGATAATCCGGAGCCGCCACCACCATCAGCCGGCACGGTGCCAACCGCCGCGCCACCAGCGTGCTGTCGGCCAACTGCCCGATCCGCAGCGCGAGGTCGAACCCCTCCTCCACCAGATCGACCAGCCGGTCGTTCAGCGTTAGCTCGATCGTCAACCCCGGATGCGCCGCCCCGAACCGCGCCAGCGCCGCTGCCAGATACCGGGTTCCGAACACCATCGGCGCGCTGATGCGCAGCGTCCCCACTGGCTCCGCCTGCCGGTCCGTCACCGCAGCCTCCGCCGCCGCCAACTCCTCCAGAACCGCGACTGCCCGCCCATGGAACACGGTCCCCACCTCGGTTAGGCTCTGCGTCGCAGTCGACCGGTTCAGCAACCGCGCCCCGAGCCGATCCTCCAGCGCCCGCAAGTAGCGCCCCACCATCGCCGGCGTGATTCCGATCAGCCGCGCCGCGCCCGCCTGGCTGCCGCACTCGACCGTCCGCACGAAAGCGGTGAGTTCGCCGATCTGGTCCATGGATCGATACTAATGGTATCGAGCTTCACGAGAAACGCGGCATTGCCGGTATCGCCGTGCAGTTTCATATCGGGTCTATGTTCGACATCGACTCCGTCACCCTGGACGTCCGCGACCTCGACCGTATCGCCCGCTTCTATCAGGACGTGATCGGCCTCAGTCCGATCGCGTCCGACACATCCTCCGTCTGGCTCGGCACCGGCGGCCGCAAACTCCTACGGCTGCAACACCGCCCGGACCTCCGGCCGGTCGACCCGGCCAGCGCCGGGCTGTTCCACACCGCCTTTCTCCTTCCCACCCGCGCCGATCTTGGCCGCTGGCTTACCCACGCCGCCGCCAGCGGCATCACGCTTCAGGGCGCCGCCGACCACCTCGTCAGCGAAGCCGTCTACCTGGCGGACCCGGAAAGCAACGGCATCGAGATCTACGCCGACCGTCCCCGCGCCGCCTGGCGCTGGGACGGTACGGAGGTCGCCATGTCGAACGCCCGCCTAGACCTGCGCGCCCTCATGGCGCTCGACGCGGCACCCTGGACCGGCGCCCCCGCCGGCACGACGATCGGCCACGTTCACCTCCAAGTCGGCGACATCGCCGCCGCCGAACCGTTCTACGTCGCAGGCCTCGGCCTCGACATCACCCGGCGCATGCCGCAAGCCCTGTTCCTCTCGGCCGACGGCTACCATCACCACCTCGCCCTCAACACCTGGAACAGCGGAGGCGCCGGCCCCCGTGACCCCACCCGCGCCGGCCTCGCCGCCGTTACCCTGCGCGCACCATCTCCCCAGCCGCCGATGATCGACCCCTGGGGCACCACCATCGCCTTCACGACCGGAGACCACCCATGAGCGCCACCACCGCCTTCCCAACCACGACCAGCCTAGACGTTTGGGCTCCCCGCGCACTCGCCGTCTTGCGCATGGTGGCCGGGCTGCTGTTCATCGAGCACGGCACCCAGAAGCTGTTCGCCTTCCCGATCGCCCCCGCCTTCCCGCTGCCGGGCGTCTTCAGCATGCTATGGATCGGCGCCATCCTCGAATCCGTCGGCGGCCTGCTGATCGTGCTCGGCCTCTTCACCCGCCCGGTCGCCTTTGTCCTGGCCGGCGAGATGGCCGTCGCCTACTTCATGTTCCACGCCCCGCGCGGTTTCTTTCCGCTCGTCAACGGCGGCGAAGGCGCGATCCTCTACTGCTTCATCTTCCTCTACCTCGCCGCCGCCGGTGCCGGCGCCTGGTCAGTGGACGGCGCCCGCCGCCTCCACACCGTTCACCATTGACCGACGCCGAACTCCAAGATCTCGTCCACGCCAACCCCACGCTCTTCCACATGGCCGAGCGTGGGGCCTGGCCGGCCATCCAGCGTCACGGCCTGCTCAGCACCTCCGCCCTGCTCGACCTCTACGGCGTCACCGGCGCGGCCCGGGTCGCCCTCGAAGCCACCCGCCGCCCCGATACGGCGACCCTAACCCAGCCCGGCTTCCCCGACATCGCCATCCGTGACCAGAAGCCGATGAGCGACCGCGCCCTCGAAAGCTGCCTCACCGGCGGCATGACCCCGCCCGACTGGTATCGCCTGCTGAACGGCAAGGTGTTTTTCTGGCTCACGGAAGCGCGCCTGGCCAAGCTGCTCGGTGCCCGCCCCTACCGCGCCCACGAACACGATGTCCTCCAACTCGACACCGCCAGGCTGGTCGCCGCCTACCGCGATGTCATCACCCTGAGCCGCATCAACAGCGGCAGCACCATCCGCAAGGCCGCCCTCCGCGGCCCCGACACCTTCCGAACCATCGCCGACTACCCAATCCGCCGCGGCCGCGAGCGCGCCGTGGAACTAGCCGTCACCGGCGGCATCCCCGACATCGCCCGCTACGTCACGGACGTGACCTGGCGCCGCGCTCCGTAACTCCCGTCTTCGTCATTGCGAGGAGCGAAGCGACAAAGCCTACACGGCCGCCGGGTCGTCCTCGATCAGCACGATATGCAGCCGCCGCGGCCCGTGCGCCCCCAACTCCAGCGTCTGCTCGATATCCGCCGACCGCGACGGCCCCGTCACCCACATCACGTTGCGCGGCATCCCCCCGATCTCCGCCCGCAACAGATCCCACGCGTCCTCGTACGGACCCACGATCCGTGACGCCCGCAACACCACCACCGCCGTATCCGGCAGCAGGTTGATTGTCACCGGCCGCTCCGGCGCACTCGGGAACATCAATGTTCCCGTCTCCGCCACCGCCGCGAATGCATGCTGCACGCTGACCAGATCGGTATCCTCCGCCCGACCCATCCAGATCCGCAGCATGGGCCGATCCTCCCACGGGATCGCCTGCAACTCCGGATGCGGCGACATCACCATCTCGCCCGGCAGGTTGTGCGATGCCAGATAGTCGGCCACCGCCCCCGGCACCGATGCCGCGTCCGGCACCCGGTCCACCGTGCCGAACTCCTTTTCCAGGTTGCGCACGAACAGATCGATCTGATCCGGCCGCGGCACCCGGCTCCGCTCCGGGATCAGATGCCGCGGATGGCTGGCCAATCGCCCGCCCAGCATCGCCTGCTGATCCGCCGGCAATTCACCCCGGCGCAGGCTACGCCGGATGCTGCCAAGGACGGCTTCTCTAGTCATGCCCGCTGCCGAGCCTTCTGCTGCTTCTTATACTGCGCGAAGAACGTCGCACCCTCCGGCGCCGGCAGGTCCCGCCCTCCGGTCCAGCCCCCCGCGAACGGCAAGCTGGTGAACCGCCCTTTCTTCCGCCCCATCAACCCGAGCCCGAACGCCCCCAGCCGCGTCGCCGCCCGATACCAGCCCGGCCGCCGCGCGAACCACGCCCACAGCGCCAGATTGCTCCGCGTCGCCTTGGGCGTCAGATGCCGCTCGAACTCCCGCTCCCGCCAATGCCGCATCAGCTTCGGCAGCGGGATCTTCACCGGGCACACGCTCTCGCACTTGCCGCAGAACGTGCTCGCATTCGGCAACTGCGCCGACTTGTCCACCCCGATCAGGCTCGGCGTCAGTACCGAGCCCATCGGCCCTGGATACACCCAGCCATACGCATGCCCGCCGACCGCGCCATACACCGGGCAGTGGTTCATGCACGCCGCGCACCGGATGCAGCGCAACATTTCCTGGAACTCGGTCCCCAACATCGAGGATCGCCCGTTATCGATCAGCACCACATGATATTCTTCCGGCCCGTCCAGATCCGCCGGCCGCCGCACCCCGGTGGAGAACGTCGTGTAAACCGAGAAATCCTGCCCCGTCGCCGACCGCGCCAGCAGCCGCAGCAGGCTGGTCGCATCCTCCAGCGTCGGCACGCATTTCTCGATCGATGCCAGCACCACATGCACCCGTGGTAGCGTCTGGGTCAGGTCACCATTGCCCTCGTTGGTCACGATCACCGAGCTGCCGGTCTCGGCGATCAGGAAGTTCGCCCCCGTGATCCCCACATCCGCCGCCAGGAACTTGGACCGCAGCCGCGACCGCGCTTCCGTCAGGATGTCCCGCCGCTCGCCGAACACCCGATCGATCGGCAGATCCGTGTGCGACAGCCGGAACTGCGCCTCCCAATCCTCCCGGTTCAGGTGGAACGCCGGCGCGATAATGTGGCTCGGCGTCTCGTCCCGCAGCTGAATGATGTACTCGCCCAGATCCGTCTCGATCGGCGCGATCCCATGCTTCGACAGGTGCGCATTGATCCCCAGCTCCTCGGAAATCATCGACTTGCCTTTGGTCACCGTCTTGGCGCCCGCATCCCGGCAGATGCCCAGCACGATCGCCCGCGCCTCGTCCGCATCCGCGGCCCAATGCACGGTGCCGCCGGCCTGATTCACGTTGGCCTCGAACTGCTCGAGATAGAAATCCAGGTGCGCCAGCGTGTGGTCTTTGATCTCCCGCCCGATCTCCCGCAGTTGCTCGAACTCCGGCAGGTTTGCCACCGCCGCCGACCGCCGCGCCATGAATTGCGGCTTACTGAACGCCAGCGCCTTCTGCAGCCCGGCATCCGCCATCGCCGCCGTCGCATTCTGCTTGAATTTCGTCGACGTGATCTGCATCAGCGTGCCCCCTCCGGTTGCCCGATCGGCGGCGCCTCATCGGTCATATTGGCCAAAACCTCCGCCACGTGCCGAACCGCGATCCCGCTTCCCAGCCGGCTCAGACGCCCCGCCATGTTCAACAGGCACCCCATGTCGCCCGACAGCAGCGTGTCCGCCCCGGTCGCCATGATGTCCGCCGCCTTGTCGCTCACCATTCGCGTCGAGATGTCCGGGTATTTCACGCAGAACGTGCCCCCAAACCCGCAACACACCTCCGGGTCCGCCATCTCCCGTAGCTCGACCCCGGTCACGCTGCGCAGCAACGCCCGCGGCTGCGCCTTGACCCCCATCTCCCGCAGCCCGGCGCATGAATCGTGATACGTCACCCGCCCCGAATACAGCGCCGGCACCTGCTCGACCTTCAGCACGTCGGTTAGAAAGCTCACCAACTCATAGGTCCTGCCCGCCAGCGCATCCGCCTGCGCCCGCAGGTTCGGATCGTCGCCCATCAACTCCGGCAGATGATGCCGGATCATGCCCCCGCACGACCCCGACGGCACCACCACGTAATCAAACCCCTGGAACGCCGCGATCACCTGCCGTCCCAGATCCCGCGCCGTAGCCCGATCCCCAGAATTGTACGCCGGCTGCCCGCAACACGTCTGCAGCGCCGGCACCTCCACGAGGCACCCGGCCTCCTCGAGCAACTTGATCGCCGCGAACCCCACACTCGGGCGGTGCAGGTCCACCAGGCAGGTCACATACAATCCGACGCGCGGTTTAGTTTTAGCCATACCTCAACCTAGGAGTGGTTTACCGCCGCCGGAAGAGCGTCACCACCCGAAACCGGTGGTTCGTCGACTTCACCATCCCGATCACCCCGTCGAGCTCGAACGCCTCCTTGCGATACATCGGCAGCACCTGGTCCAGCCACGCCACATGCGCCCCCGCCGGCAGTCGCTGCAGCGCCCGCATCACCACGTTCCGCTTGATCATCGTGGTCCGATACCGCTCGGCATCCTCGATGCTGTACGGAGGGTCCGCCAGCACCAGGTCGTAACTCTCCAGCGGCACGCCCGTGAGCGTCTGCGCGTCATCAACGTAGGTCGGCGCCAAGGCCGGGTTGATGTCCACCGTATCGCCCGGCAGCACCGCCAGTTCGACCCGGCCGCTGAACAAGTGCAGCACCCGCTTCTTGTCGGGAAACAACGCCTTGATCCGCCGCAGGTACCCAGCCGGATACCCGCCGTAATACGAACTCCGGACGGTGTAGTTATTCCCCATGATCCACGTGCCGACTAGGCGGCCGTCCTCGCTGACGAACAGCGACCGCGGATATTTCGTCGTCTTGACGTAGTGATCGACCCGCTCTTCCAGCGAAAGCGGGCCGGGTATCTCCACCACCTAGCCGGAACGGGCTTCCGTCATCCGCCAGGCCGGGTCGGACTGCGCCAGGTTGCGCTCAAAGGTCCAGATGTCCGTGATCTCGGTCACCGCATCGGTCCCGTGCACCGGCCTGCCATCCTTGTCGAGCGTCTCCGACACCTGGTCGGACACGAACTTCACCGTGATCGTCCCGATCGTGCCGGTCAGCGCCGCGGCCTCGATGCTGGCGTGCTCGATGGAGCGGATCTCGCTCTTCATCGTCTCGCCGGCCGTCTCGCGCGCCGCGATCGCCGCCTCGAAATTGCGATAGGTTTCGTCGCCCAGCAACGGCCGCAGCGCAACCCGGTCACCCTGGGCAAACCCCGTCACGATCATGCGGAATGCAGCATCCGCGCCGGCGATGAAGGGGGCCGGGTCGAAGTTACGGTCGACCTGCCGCATCTGCTGCAGCGCCATTCCGGCCGGCGTGCTCGCCTCCGGCAATGGCCGCAACGGCGCGGCCGGCTCGGCCTTCGCATCGATGGTCGGCGGCACCGGCCGACCCATGCCCGGCACCGCGACGGGGCCGCGCGGCGTCGGTTGTTCCTGCCGCTCGAAGCCGTTCCGCTTGCCGAGGATACCCCTCAACCGCAGCACCAAAAATGCGGCGATCATGCCGAAGAGTACAAGATCGATCGGGAAGCTACCGGTTCCGCCCATAAGAGTCGTTCCTACTGATGCCACACAGGTAAGCGGCGCACCGTGACGAAACAACGACGGCCAGCCCCGAATGTTGCCACTCCACATTGCTCGATCCACACAGTCGCACTAGCTGCTGCTCATGATCCTGCTGCGACATGGCCAAAGCGAGTTCAACCTCCACTTCAGCCGCACCCGGATCGACCCCGGTATCGAGGACCCCGTGCTCACGCCCTTGGGTCACGAGCAGGCCGAAGCCGCTGCTGCCGCCCTGGCCGGCGCCGGGCTGCGTCGCATCGTCGTCTCGCCCTACACCCGCGCCTTGCAGACCGCCGCCCCCGTCGCCCGCGCCCTCGGCCTCCCCGTCACCGTCACGGCGTCGGTGCGCGAGCGCTACGCCTTTGTCTGCGACGTTGGCTCCCCGCGCACTCACCTTCGATCCGCCTGGCCCACGCATGATTTCGACGCCATCGACGAGCGCTGGTGGCCCACGGAAGAGGAAACCACCGCCGGCATCCTAGACCGTGCCGCCGCCTTCCGCGCCTACTGGTCCACCCACCCCGACAGCGCCCACACCCTGGTCGTCAGCCACTGGGGCTTTATCCTGGCGCTCACCAACCGCAGCGTCGGCAATGGCGACCACCTCCTCTTCGACCCGGCCGCCCCAGCCCCCGCCGAGATCGTCTGGAAACACTGACCCGCCGCCCCGCCGGCCCGCTCCTAAATTACCCTCGATCCTGGCGCGCGAGCACCGCCCATGCTACCCGCCCCCCCGCCCGCCATTTTCGCGCTCGCGACCACCTAGCCTCGAGGAAGACCATGTCCGACGTCCAGCAAGACCAGGGTCAAGCCCAGCCCCAGACCCCGCCGCTGATGGTCAACGCCCAATACATCAAGGACCTCTCCTTCGAAGTCCCCAACGCCCCCGAGGTGTTCTCCACCCTCAAGGCCCAGCCCAACGTCAACATCAACCTCGACGTCCAGGCCCGCCGCCTGCAGGACGGCCAGGATGTCTTCGAGGTCACGCTCCAGATCAAGGCCGAAGCTATGGAGGCTCCCGCAGCCCCGAACGGCAATGCTAACGGCAGCGCCGCCAACGGCAAGCCGGTCTTCATCGCCGAACTCGCCTTCTGCGGCGTCTTCACCCTCAACGGTATCCCGGCGGAATCGATCGAGCCCATCCTGCTTGTCGAGTGTCCCCGCCTCCTGTTCCCCTACGCCCGCAACATTCTCGCCGACGTCACCCGCGACGGCGGCTTCCCGCCCGTCCTGCTCCAGCCCATCGACTTCGTCGCCCTCTGGCAGAGCCGCCGCGCCCAACAGACCGCCGACGCCTAACCGTTCACAGACCGGGAGAGCCCACATGAAAGCCAACAGCGTCCTCGAGACCATCGGCCGGACCCCTCATATCCGGCTCTCCCGCCTGTTCCCCGACGCGGAGGTCTGGGTGAAGTCCGAACGCGCTAACCCCGCCGGCTCCATCAAGGACCGTGTCGCCCTCGCCATGGTCGAAGCCGCCGAGAAATCCGGCGACCTCCAGCCCGGCGGCACCATCATCGAGCCAACTTCCGGCAACACCGGCGTCGGCCTGGCCATGACCGCCGCGGTCAAGGGCTACAAGTTGATCGTCGTGATGCCGGAAAGCATGTCGGTCGAACGCCGTCGCCTCATGCAGGCCTATGGCGCCACCTTCGAGCTCACCCCCAAGGAGGGCGGCATGAAGGCCGCCATCGCCAAGGCTGAGGAGCTTCGCGCCGTCACCCCCGGCAGCTGGATCCCGCAGCAATTCGAGAACCCGGCTAACATCGACATTCACATGCGCACCACCGTGCCGGAACTCCTCGAGGACTTCCCCGACGGCATCGACGTGATCATCACCGGCGTCGGTACCGGCGGGCACATCACCGCCTGCGCCGAAGGCCTCAAGCCGCATATGCCGAACCTCAAGGTGTTCGCCGTCGAGCCGGCCCTCTCCCCCGTCATCTCCGGCGGCAGCCCCGCGCCTCACCCCATCCAGGGCATCGGCGCCGGCTTCATCCCCGGCAACCTGCACACCGCTGGCCTCGACGGCGTCATTCAGGTCGACGCCGAGGAAGCCCGCGAGATGGCCCGCCAGTCCGCCAGCAAGGAAGGCATTCTCGTCGGCATCTCCTCCGGCGCCACCCTGGCCGCTATCAAGAAGAAACTGCTTGAGCTAAAGCCCGGCGCAGTCATCCTCGGCTTCAACTACGACACTGGCGAGCGTTACCTCTCCGTGCCCGATTTCCTTCCGCAGTAGAAAGACCAACCAATGAGCGACCTGAACCTCCCCGCCGCCGCCCGCCGCCTCGGCGTCTCCGTCCGCATCCTCCGCAAGGCCATCCGCGTCGGCAACATCGAAGCCCCGGCCAACATCAACGCCCTGACCCCGCTGTCGCATGACTGGCTCACCAAGACGCAGGCGACGATCGCCGCCTCGCCCAAGGCCCTGAACGTCACCCCGCAGAAGGTTCCGCCCTTCGCCCGCTTCGAAGGCACCTCCGCCTACCAGCCCTACCCGCGCAAGGTCCGCGCCTACGTCGCCTTCAAGCGCGCCAACCGCGCCCACGGCTAACGCCGTCTTCACCCTCTCCCGCTAGCGGGAGAGGGTTTAACTCCAATCCCGAGCTAGGACCCTGAGAACCAGTTGTAACCCTGGTCCTCCCAGTACCCGCCCTTCTTCTCCAGCCGGTCCGCCACCTCGATCGAGGCGATGTTCTTCGCGCTCTTGAACCCGAGCTTCACCGGGATTCGCAGCCGCACCGGCGCGCCCCACTCCGGCGTCAACGGCTTGCCCAGGAAATCCAGAGCCAAGATCGTCTGCGCCTGCAACGCGCTCGCC
>JBPBQE010000449.1:0-16200 GCA_050954595.1 Janthinobacterium lividum
CCCGTTCAGGTCGCCGCCTGGACCGAAGTCGGCGGCAACGCCACCCATGCATCCGGCAACATCGCCGTCACCGGCTTGAACCCGGCCTGGACCGCCGATATCGGCGCCGGCGGCGGCTACCGCGCACGGCTTACCTCCCAGCCGCTGGTGCTGAACGGCACCGTCTACGCGATGGACAGCAATGGCACGGTTTCCGCCTTCGACCTCGCCAATGGCAGCCGCCGCTGGCGCACCAGCACCGAGGCCGACGACAACCGCAGTACTAACATCGGCGGCGGCATCGCCATCGAGAACGGCCGCGTCTACGCCACCACCGGGCGTGGCGAAGCCCTGGCGCTCGAAGCCGATAGCGGCCGCATCGTGTGGCGCAAGGAGATCGGCGTTCCCGCCCGCTCCGGTCCCACGCTGTCCAACAACCGCATGCATTTCACCACCATTGACGACCAGCTGATCGCGCTGAGCCTGCCCACCGGCGAGCGCGCCTGGGGCTACAGCGCCAACAACTCGTCCACCACCGTGCTGACCGACGCCGCACCGGCCATTAGCGACGGCTTCGTGGTCGCCGGCTTCGGCTCCGGCGAACTCATCGCCATCCGCGCCGATAGCGGCGTGCTGGCCTGGAGCGATACGCTCGCCTCCTCGCGTGGCCGCAACAGCAGCGTCGACCTTTCGGCCATCCGTGCCCTGCCGGTCATCGACCGCGGCCGGGTGTATGCGATCGGCATTGGCGGCTTGATCGTCTCGCTCGACCTACGCACCGGGCGTCGTCTGTGGGAGCGCGAGATCGGCGGCGGCCAGACCCCGTGGATCGCTGGCGACTGGCTATTCGTGCAAAGCAGCGGCCAAGCCCTGACCGCGATCAGCGTCGACGATGGCCGCATCCGCTGGACGCAGGATCTTCCCCGCTGGGACGACCCGGCCAAGCAGCGCGACCCGATCTTCTGGAGCGGCCCGCTGATGGCCAACGGCAAGCTTGTGCTCGCCGGCAACAGTCAGATCGCCGTCTCGGTCAACCCGATCGACGGCCGCATCCTCGGCACCCAGACCATGAGCAGCTCCGTTTCCGTTGCGCCCGTCGCGGCGTCCGGCACGGTGCTGATCCTTTGCGACGACGGCACACTTCAGGCATTCCGATGAGCGAACTCCCGGCGACCAATCTCCCGGTGGTGGTGATCGCCGGGCGCCCGAACGTGGGCAAATCGACGCTGTTCAACAAGCTGGCCGGTCGCCGCTCGGCCATCGTGTCGGACACGCCCGGCGTGACGCGGGACCGTAAGGACGCCGAGGCGCTGCTGCGCGGCCGCCGGGTCCGCCTGGTCGACACGGCGGGGCTCGAGGAGTCCGCGCCGGACACGATGGCCAGCCGTATGCGCGCTTCGTCCGAGACGGCGGTGTCACAGGCCGACCTCATCGTGTTCGTGGTCGATGCCCGCACCGGCATGACCTCCGGCGACCGGCACTTCGCCGACTGGCTGCGTCGCCAGGGCCGCCCGATCCTGCTGGTTGCCAACAAAGCGGAGGGTCGCCTCGGCGCGTCAATGGCGATGGAGGCGTTCTCGCTCGGCCTCGGCGAACCGGTCGCCGTCTCCGCCGAACATGGTGACGGGCTATCCAACCTGATGGCCGAGATCGCCGACCGCCTGCCCGACCCGGTCGACCCCGACGAGGCCGACGACAAACCGCTCAAGCTCGCCATCGTCGGCCGGCCCAACGCCGGCAAGTCGACGCTGCTCAATCGCCTGCTCGGCGAGGAGCGCATGATCACCGGGCCGGAGCCTGGCCTGACGCGCGATTCGATCACCGTGCTGCTGCGCGACGCCGTGGGGCCGATCGAAATCGTCGACACGGCCGGGCTACGCAAAAAGGCTCGCGTCGAGGAAGTGTTGGAGAAGATGTCGGTTAGCGCCAGCATCGAAGCGCTGAAGATGGCCGAAGTGGTCGTGCTGGCGATCGATGCCGTCTTGGGCATCCATGAGCAGGACCTGCAGATTGCCCGCCTGATTGAGCGCGAGGGTCGCGCCTGCGTGCTGGCGCTCAACAAATGGGACGCGGTGGTCGATCGCAGCGCCACCAAGAAGGCGATCTCGGACCGGCTCGAGACCAGCCTGGCGCAGATGAAGGGCATCCCCGTGGTGCAGATTTCGGCCATGACGGGGCAGGGGCTCGACCGGCTGATGCCGACCGTGCGTGCTGTCTACGCGACCTGGAACAAGCGCGTCGGCACCGGCGAACTGAACCGCTGGTTCGAGACGGCGCTTGAACGGCACCAGCCGCCGATGGTCGAGGGCCGCCGGCTCAAGCTGCGCTACATGACGCAGGCCAAGGCGCGGCCGCCGACATTCATCATGTTCGGCACCCGCGCCGAGCTGACGCCAGAGGACTACCAGCGCTACCTGGTCAACAGTCTGCGCGAGCGTTTCGAGATGCCCGGCGTGCCGATCCGGCTGCAGCAGCGCGGCACGAAGAATCCGTTCGCGGAAGACTAAACCGGGGCAGCGATGCCCGCGTTGCCGGTTCGGAGGCAACGATGTCGAAAACAGCCGAGAAATCCGATCCGAAGCTCTGGGAAAAGGTGAAGGAAGAGGTCGAGGCCGGCGATAAGGGTGGCAAGGCCGGTCAATGGTCCGCCCGCAAGGCGCAACTCGCCGTCCATGAATACAAGGCGGAGGGCGGCGGCTTCGAAGGCGAGAAGACCGCAGACAACCATCTTTCGCAATGGACGAAGGAGGAATGGGACACCAAGTCCGGCGCCAAGAGCGAGGACACCGGCGAGCGCTACCTGCCGAAGAAGGCGCGCGAGAAGATGAGCGACGCCGATTACAAGAAGACCACGGCCAAGAAGCGCGCCGACACCGCCAAGGGCGAGCAGTTCTCCAAGCAGCCCGATCACGCTGCGTCGGTCACCAAGGAAGCTCGGCTGGAAGGTATGAGTGTCGCCGAGTTGCGCAAGAAAGCAGCGACGGCGAAGATCAACGGTCGCTCCAAGATGACCAAGGCGCAACTGCTCAAAGCGCTGGAAGCGGCATGACCGACCATGACCTGAAACAGACCGCCCAGGAGTTCGAAGACGCGGTCAACATGACACCGGCGGAGCTGAAGCGGTGGCTCGCCTCCGAGGACAGCAAGTCCGTCGGCATGACCAAGGGCGGCGAGAAGGTGACCGCGCCCGGTAAAGCGGAAGCCGTCGGTCACCACATGGGCGAGCGCATCTGCGAGATCAAATCGACCAAGCGCGCCGATCTCACCGACGAGGACTACGCCGACATGCGCAAGGTCGTCGGCTACATCCACCGTCACATGGCCCAGCGTCCGGACGGCGACGTGTCGGACACGCGGTGGCGCAAATCGTTGATGAACTGGGGCCACGACCCGGTGAAGTAGCTTGCAAATCTCGATCTGCTGACGCAAGCGTCCTTCAAAGATCAATTGGGGGACGCCGCGATGGAACTCGAGAACCAGACGCTCAGACGCATCACCATCCGGCTCGTGCCGTTCCTCATCGTCTGTTATTTCATCGCCTATCTCGACCGGGTGAACGTCGGTTTCGCGGCGCTGACCATGAACCGCGACCTCGGCCTGTCGCAAACTGCGTTCGGGCTCGGCGCCGGCGTGTTCTTCTTCACCTATTTCCTGTTCGAAGTGCCGTCGAACCTTTTCCTGGCCAAGTTCGGCGCCCGGAAATGGATTGCCCGGATCATGTTCACCTGGGGCATCCTCTCCGGCGCGATGGCGTTCATCGGGGGCGAGCGGAGCTTCTACATCGTCCGCGCCCTGCTCGGCATCGCCGAGGCCGGGTTCTTCCCGGGCATCATCTTCTACCTAACCCTGTGGTTCCCGGCTGCCTACCGCGCCCGCATCCTGGGCTACTTCATGGCCGCGATCCCGCTTTCCTCCGTGCTGGGCCTGCCAGTTTCCGGCGCGCTGCTCGGCATGGACGGCTTTGGCGGGCTGCATGGCTGGCAGTGGCTGTTCGTCATCGAGGCAGTCCCGGCGCTGATCCTCGCGGTCGTGGTGTTCTACTACCTGACCGACAGTCCGGCCGATGCGACTTGGCTACCGGCCGAAAACCGCACCTGGCTGATGCGCCGGATCGCGGCCGAAGAGCAGGTTCGCACGTCGGCGGAGCATTTCTCCGTCGGCCGCGCGCTGGTCAACGGCCGCGTCCTGGCGCTCAGCCTGGTGTATTTCGGCGTCGTCGCCAGCCTCTACGGCTTGAGCTTCTTCCTGCCGCAGATCGTCAAGCAGTTCGGCGTCTCGACCTTGCAGAACTCGTTCATCTCCGCCGTGCCGTTCGTCATCGGCGTCATTGCGACGCTGGTTTGGGGCCGGCTGTCGGACCAGACTGGCAACCGCAAGGGGCTGACCGCGACTGCACTGCTGCTGATTGCGGTGGGGATCGGCGCGGCCGCCATGATCGAGGACCCCCTCGTCAAGATGATCTGCTTCTGCGTCGCCTCGTTCGGCATTTTCGGCACCCTGGCGGTGTTCTGGACGCTGCCGACCTCGTTCCTGTCCGGCATGGCCGCCGCGGGCGGCATCGCGGTGATCAACTCGATCGGCAACCTTGCCGGGTTCGTGGGGCCCTACGCGATGGGCGCCATTAAAGATGCCACCAACTCCTACCAGGGTGGCCTGATCATGCTCTCCGTGTTGGCCCTGATCGCGATGCTGATCGTGCTGATGCTGCGCCATGACCGCCATCTCGAGGCGGTGCCCGTGATGACAGCCGCGGCGGCCGAGTAGATGAACCTGCGCGATACTGCCGTCATCGTCACCGGCGGGGCGTCCGGCCTCGGTGCGGCGACCGGTGCCGCACTGGCCGCTGCTGGCGCTCGAGTGACGCTGCTGGACCTAGATCGGGCGCGCGGCGAGGCGCATGCGGCCGAGATCGGCGGCCGGTTCGACGCCGTCGACGTGACGGACGATGCAGCGGTTGGCGCTGCGCTGGATGCCGCACAGGCCGCCCACGGCGTCGCCCGCGTGCTGGTCAACTGCGCCGGGATCGCTCCGGCCTCCCGCGTGGTCAACCGCGAGGGGCAGCCGCACGCCTTGGCGCTGTTTCGTAAGGTTGTAGAAATAAACCTGATCGGTACGTTCTGCGTCGCCGCCGCCTTTGCCGCCCGTCTCACCAAGGCGGACCCGGTCGGCGAGGGCAGGGGTGTGATCGTCAACACGGCCTCCGTTGCCGCGTTCGACGGACAGATCGGCCAGGCGGCCTACGCGGCATCCAAAGGCGGCGTGGCAGCGCTGACCCTACCGCTGGCGCGCGACCTGGCGCAGCACGGCATCCGTGTCATGACCATAGCCCCTGGGCTGTTCCTCACCCCCATGCTCTCGGGCATGCCGCAGGCGGTCCAAGACTCCCTCGGGCAGCAGGTTCCGTTCCCGAGCCGGCTCGGCAAACCCGACGAGTACGCCCAGCTCGTGCTGTCGATCATCGGCAACCCAATCCTGAACGGCGAGACCATCCGCCTCGACGGCGCGCTGCGGATGACGCCTCGTTAGCTTTTAATCGACCGAGAGGTTGGCGGGGCGGGGCAGCATGTAGCGAGAAATCGGGCGGAACGCGGTGCTTAGGCCGATACGCCAACTGGGTAGCTGCGCTTCGGTGACGCTGCCCAGTGCAACGCAGGTAGCGATGACCGTCGCGATACAAAGCCCGGCCTCAATGCCGGAGCCGCGGCCGAACCCGAAGCCGCCGTGCAAGATCGCGAAGATCGGCATGTGATACAGGTAAAGCGAGAACGTCCGCGACGACACCTTCTTGGCGAGCCATCGCAGCGAGGCGAGGACCCTGTTCGCGGCGACCATGTTCTGGATGGCGATGATGGTCCCGCCGAACAGACAAGCACCGATGATGTCTGCGATCAGCGCGGTGGACCCTCTCAGATGATATGAAAGGCCAAAACTCGCCGCGTTCAGCCATGCCCGAGAATGCGTGTTGAGGTCGAACCGATAGGTCGCGGCATACGCTGCGGTGCAGACCGCGAACAGCCAAACCGCCCCATGTGCAGACATCCGGAGATCGTTGCGTCGGTAGTAAAGCCAGGAGCCCACGAGCCAGCATGGCATCAGCACCATGATCGGCGGGCCGGCAAGGACGGCACAGGCGGTCGTGACGTGCCAGCGCCATGGCCTCGGCGTGAAAACGAAGGCGCCGAAGATCACTTAATACCAGGCTTCGTAGTTCAGGCTCCAGGTCGGTTCGTTGTATGGCGCCGCTTGGTGCCAGCCCCAGTTCTGGCCGAGGAAAACCGCGTTCTGCGCTGCGGCGGTCAGAAACGACGGCAAATCCGGCAAGGAAGGAGCAAACAAGATCTCCGTCTTGTGCCCGACGATGACCGCGGCAAGCGCCGACAGTATCAGGGATGGCAGCAGCACCGACCAAAGGCGGGCAAGCCGATTGAAGAAGAAACGACCTGCAGCAAGGTCGCGGTGCTTGTGGGTGTAAGCGATGACGTATCCCGAGATGACGAAGAAAACGATGACCGCGTCGTTTCCCGGGATCGCGCTGGTGTTGAACAGGATCGGGAGTAGGTGGGAGAACACGACCACGACCGCCGCAGCTGCCCGGGTGAAGTCGAGATAAGCCGAGACGCCGTCATCGATCAGGAGACGGCGTTGAACGGTTTCACGATGCATTAAACCTCTGGAACTTCGATCATCTAAATAATGATCTCATACCATCAATTTAACATGGCGAGATTAACTTCTATTTATGAAAGTTCCCATTAAACGAGAACGATCGAGACAGTGGCGTGACCGGGGTCAACGAGCTAGGCCGTCGCCTCCGAGCAGGGCATCGAAGCCGAGCAGGCGTCCGGCCCAGCTGTAGTCACGCTCGACCAGGTGTCGTGCTGCCGCACCGATCGCCGCGGCTTCCGGGGCAGCCGCTTCGAGGCACCGCACCGCCAGTGCGTCCGCTCCGTCACCCAACAGCAGTTCGACTCCCGGGCGTGCATCGATCCCCTCCAAGGCGTCCGGTGTCACGACAACGGGACGACCCATCGCCATGGCCTCGAGCACCTTGTTCTGGATACCGCGTGCAATCCGCATCGGCGCCACCGCTGCAGTCGCGTGGGCAACGTAGGGCCGCACGTCCGGCACTCGGCCCGTGACCGTCACATGGTCGCCCGCCAGGGCCTGCACCTCGGCCGCCGGGCTGGAGCCTACGATGTGGAAGTACGCCGGCCGGGTGCGCTGAATGATTGGCAGGATCTCGGTGGCGAACCAGCGTACCGCGTCGATGTTCGGTGGGTAATCCATCGTCCCGGTGAAGACGTAATTGAGCTGGTCGGTCGGGTAGGGCGCGGGCTGCGGGATGGCCGGGTCGAAATAGGCGAAGTCGACGCCGCTCGGCACCGATCTGATCTTGTCCGCCTCGCGCGGCCGCTGAGTGCGGAACAACGCCGCCTCTTCGGCCGAGACAAAGGTGCTCCAGTCCATCTCGCGCGCGATCCGCCCTTCCAACGCCGCGACGCGGTGCCACTCGCGCCGATGCACCAGCTTCATCGGCCCGCTGCCGGTCTGCGAGTAAGCGCGCCACTTCTCGGAATCGACGTCCGCAAGATCACACAGCGTCACCGTCGCGCCGCGCGTGTTGCCCAGCACGTAGGGGGCCATGTTGGACGAACACACGAAGATTGCCGCGGGCTGGATTTCCGCCAGCGTCCGCTTGACCCATGCCGCCAGTCCACGATCCCGATAAAAGGTGACGCTCAGTGGATCGCCCGTCAGCAGGCCGGCGAGACAGGTCAGCTTGGCCCGGCGGCGATCGAGCCGAGCGAAATGCGAGGTGGTACAGAGCGCTGCCACCGTGCCGATGTGCTGCTCGTCGTCGGGATCATCGACCAGGCAGCCGAGGTGGACATCGTAGCTCTGGCGCAGATGCTGCAGGATCTGCAGCGGCCGGATCTTCTCGCCCTTGATGGGCGGGTAAGGGATTCGCTGGGTGAGGAACAATAGATTGCGCATGATCAGGCCGGCTTACCGGCTCCCGTGGCGTTCGTCATCGAACTCGGCATCGCCGCTCCTGATCCAGATTACATGCACTACAACCTGAGCGTGTATAGCATAGAATCTTTCGCATGCCCAAGCGGTTCAGCCGCGCCAGCTTTGCGCCTCCGGCGTACCCTGCCATAAGGCCGGCATGGATTTCATGGCATCATTTCTCGACGAGACGGTCGAGACATTCACCGCATTTCGCGACAGCGCCGAGCAGCGCCGGGTCATGCAGGAGATGGCGGACGCCATCGTCGCGTGCTTCCGCGCCGACCGGAAGCTGATGATCTGCGGCAATGGCGGCAGCGCGGCGGATTCACAGCACATCGCGGCGGAATTCATCTCGCGCCTGATGTTCGACCGCGCCCCGTTGCCGGCAATTGCCCTGACCACTGATAGCTCCAACTTGACGGCAATCGGGAACGATTACGGTTACGAGAAAGTCTTCGAGCGTCAGGTGCTCGGCCTCGGCCAGCCCGGCGACATCCTGATCGGCATCTCCACCTCTGGCACATCCAAGAACGTGTTGCGCGCGTTCGAGGCAGCCAAGACCAAGGGCGTCGTCTGCTTCGCCTTTGCCGGCGCCAATCCCGGCCCGATGGCCGAGCATTGCGAAAAGGTGCTCGCGGCCCCCTCCGCCAAGACCGCGACCATTCAGCAGATCCACATCACCGCGGCCCACATCGTCTGCGCCCTGGTCGAACGGACCATGTTTCCGCAAGGCTGAGCGAGGGCTGAGCCATGTCGGTTACCGTCAAGCAAGCCGCCGTTCTCGTCGGAGGGCTCGGCACCCGCCTTGGGGCGCTCACGGCCAACACGCCGAAGCCGCTGCTCACCTGCGGCGACCGGCCGTTCCTTGAATGGGTGCTGCGCGAGCTCTGCCGGTTCGGCATCGAGGAGACGCTGCTGCTGACCGGCTACCTCTCGGAGGAGGTCGAGCGCGTGTTGCCGGAGATCGCCGCCCGGCTGCCGGCGCCGATGCGGCTGATCTGCTGCCCCGAGCAGGGCAGGGCGGGCACGGGCGGCGCGTTGCACCAGGCGCGCGCGCATCTCGCCGACCGCTTCCTGCTGTGCAACGGCGATTCGTGGTTGGACTTCAATCTCGCCCGTCTGCTGGCCGATGCTGCGACCGACGGGCCCGAGATCGTCGCTCGCATGGTGCTGCGGCAGCTTCCCGATGCATCCCGCGCCGGCGTGGCCGAGTTGGAGGGCGATCGGGTCACGGCGTTCCGCGAGCGGCCTCTCGTCCTTGGCCAGCCTGGATTGGCCAATGCGGGCGTCTACCTGCTGCGCCGCAGCGTGCTCGATCACATCGCCGATCCCTGCTCGCTCGAACGCGAAGTGCTGCCCAAGCTCGCGGAAGCCGGGCTGGTCCGTGGCACTGTCGGTGATGGCTACTTCATCGATATCGGCATTCCGGCCGACCTGGAGCGGGCACAGACCGAGTTGCCGGCGCGGCTGCATCGCCGGGCGCTGTTTCTCGACCGCGACGGCGTGATCAACCATGACCATGGCTGGGTCGGGGAGCAGGAGCGGTTCGATTTCGTCGATGGCGCTCTTGCCACTGCGCGGGCTGCGGCCGATGCCGGTTGGCACGTGTTCGTGGTCACCAACCAGTCCGGCATCGCGCGCGGGCGATACGACGAGGCGCAGTTCGCCGCGCTATCGGCCTGGATGATCGACCGTTTCCGCGCCGAGGGTGGCAACATCGATGCGCTCCGCTACTGCCCGACGCATCCGGAGGCGCCGCTGGAGGTGTATCGCCGGGTCGATTCGCGCCGCAAGCCCGGCTCCGGCATGCTCGACGAGCTGATCGCCGCCTGGGAGCTGGAGCCGGCGCGCTGCATCTTGGTTGGCGACCAGCCAACCGACCTTCAAGCCGCGGCGTCTGCCGGGGTCGCCGGTCACCAATTTCCGGGCGGCGACCTGCTCGCCTTTACCGGGCCGCTGCTGCGGGGTGAATGACCACGGTCGCGGTGCGGCCGGGGATTAGACTCACGTTGGTGGGAACCGCGTCGAGCTTGATGCGGACGGGAACGCGTTGGGCAAGGCGAACCCAGGCAAAGGTCGGGGTGACATTGGCAAGCAGGTCGGGGCCGGCGGCGCGCTCGCGGTCGGTGATGCCGCCGGCGATGCTCTGGACGTGGCCGGAGAGCTTCGGCTCGCCGCCCAGGAGGCGGATGGTGGCGGAGTCGCCGGGATGGATGGCGCCGAGCTTGGTTTCCTCGAAGTAGCCATCGACGCGGAGGGAGTCGGTATCGACCATGGCGAACACGGCGCGGCCGGCGGCGACGTAATCGCCGGGTCGGAGGTCGAAGTTGGAGACGATGCCGTTGACGGTGGCCTTGACCTCGCTGCGGTCGAGGTTGAGGCGGGCGACGCCTAAATCGGCTTGGGATTGCTGATAGGCGGCGGAAGCCTGGGCGAGGTTGGCGCCGGTCTGCTGCTGCTTCTCCTGGCTGACGGCGATATTGTTGAGGGATTGATAGCGGTTGTTCTCGCGCTCGGCTTCCTGGAAGGCGGCGAGCTTGCTGGCGACGACGGCCTGAGCCTGGCGGACGGCGAGGTCGAAGCGGGCGCGGTCGATGCGGAACATCACATCGCCCACGCGGATAGGCTGGTTATCATGGACGAGGACTTCAGCAACGAGGCCGCTGACATCCGGGGTGACGCCCAGGATGTCGGCGGTGACCCGGCCGTCGCGGGTCCAGGGCTCGATCATGTAATAGGTCCAAAGCCGCCAGCCGACGAAGATGGCGGCCGCGACGGCGGCCAGGGTGATGCCGATGCGAAGAAGCGATTTCATGGAGCGTTCATTTCAGGGGCCAACCAGTGATGTTGCCAGAGCGACGGTGGCGCCGAGGATGATGATGCCGAGCGCCAAGTCGAAGAGCGGGCGGTGCCAGACGAGGCGGTAGAAGCCGGTCGCGGCCAGGATCCGACGGAGCAGCATGGTGACCAGGATGGCGATGGTCGTCCAGGCGAACAGGGCGGGGAAGAGCACGCCGCCGCCGAGTGACATCTCGGCCATCAGACGGCGTCCGCTCGGTAGGCGGCGGCATCGGGAAGCAGGGCGCGGCGAAGGCCGATGAGGGCCAGCATGGCACGGGTGCGGTCGGCGGCGGTTGTCTTGGCCAGGGCGGCGTCGAGGGCGGCGAGCAGGGTGTCGTCGGGGAGGCCGGGCTTGCCGGCGGCACGGGCACGGAAATGACGCGCGAGGGTGGTCAGAACGTGTTCGACGGCGAGGCGGATGTCGTCGGGCAGACTGCGGCGGACCTTGCGGAGCATGACGATGTTCAGCCCGGCGCGAAGTTTGGCAAGCATGTCGACGGTGTTAATGGCGCTGTCCGGGCCGGCGGCGGCGATGCGCGGGGCGAGTAGGCCGATGCGATCGAGCATGAGACCGGCGAAGCGGGCGCGGTTGCCGGCGCCGTGCTGTTCGGCGGCATCGGCGAGGTCGGCCCAGCTTTGGCGGATGAGGCGGGTGGCACTCCATTCGGCGCCGACGGAGCGGATAACGGCGGTGATGATGGCGGCCATGCCGATGCCGACGAAGAGGGCGACGGAGGAGTCGACGAAGGGGGCGAACTGGGCGTCGTAGGTGGATTGGAGGCTGAGCAGGGTGGAGCCGTTGGCGGCCAAAGGCAGGCCGATCGAGGCGGTCTTCGGATTTCCGCAGAGGGCGCCGTAGGTCAGGAAGATGGGGGCCAGGGCGAGAGCGAGCATGGGGAAGTCGGACAACGGAGGCAGAAAGACGAAGAGGTAGATCGCGTCGACGACGATGGCGACGAGAGACCAGTAAAGGAAGTTGAGGATGGCGGGAACCGGGTCGTCCTGGACGGCGAAGAAGCTGCAGACGACGGCGGCGAGGACGGCGGCGTTGGCGCCGGATGTCCAGGCCGTAGCGATCCAGAAACCGGTGATGACGAGAATGGCGAATGCCGCGGCGCCCGCGGACCAAAGGGCGCGGGCATGGTCGACATGGCGGACGAGGGCGGCGCCCTGCGTGCGGTCGTAGGCGAGGGGGCTGGGGAAGGGGCCGGCATCGCGGAGGTGCCGATGCAGGCGGCGACAATCCTCGATGAGATCGATCGTGGCGCCGAGGCGGTCCAGCAGGCCGATGCGGAGCAGGTCGTTCCAGCTCGCCTTGGGGGCATTATCCGGCTCCGGTTGGCGAAGCACGTCGGGTGCGCGGTCGGTGTTCTTGTCGGCGATCCAGGCCGCGGCGGCGTCGAGGCGGGGTTGCAACGGCGCGAGGCCGTCCGCCTGACGGAGGGCGGTCGTGCGATCGTTGAGGGCGGAGAGTTCGGGCAGCAGCATCAGCAAGCGGCGGCGGAGAGCGTTCAGGGTGCGGAGTGCGTCGGATTGGGCCGTCGGGTCCCAGGCGAGATAGGAGGTGAGTAGGTCGATCTCGGCGAGGTCGCCGGCCAGGGCCTGGCGCTTGGCGTTGGCAATGCCGGTTTCGTCGCCGTGCAGGATCGCCAGGCTCCATTCGGCGGCGCTGTCGAGCCAATGGTCGAGACGGTCGGCCAGCACGGGCTGCACCCGGCGGGGGAAGACCACGGAGGCCATGATACTGGCGCAGGCGATGCCGATGCCGATTTCCTGCACCCGGGCGACGGCTGTGGTGAAGATGGTCGCCGGGCTGTCGACGGAGGGGAAGCCGATGATGGCGGCGGTATAGCCGGCGAGCATGAAGACGTAGCTGCGCGGGGTGCGGTCGAGGAGGGCGAAGTAGAGGCAGGCGCCGGTCCAGAGCGACATGGCGAGGGCCAGCAAGGGTGGGGCGTCGACGAGGTTGGGCACCAGGACGATGGCGGCGGCGGCGCCTATGATCGTGCCCCCGAAGCGGTAGGCGGCTTTGGAGCGGGTGGCGCCGGAAAGGGGTTGGGAGGCGATGTAGACGGAAGCCATGGCCCAATAGGGACGGTCTAGGTCGAAGGCGAAGCAGATGAAGAGCGCGAGTAGGGCTGCGGCAAAGGTGCGGACCGAAAACAGCCATGCTTGCGGGCCAGGTAACTTGTCCGAGAGCATCATAGTTGATGAACGGATGCGAGGGGCCGGTGGTTGCGGCGGCAACTCGTTCGTCTTTCGCGACGTTCCCAGGGTGTGATCTGCCTTCAAACTCTTGAGACGATTCTGCCGGCGATGCTGGCGCGAGCGAGTGTGCTCGATGCAGCGGGAGCGTTTCCGGCGGAAGACGTTGCGGCGTTGCGGCAGGCGGGGGTGCTGGCGGCGCCGGTGCCGGTCGCGTTCGGCGGTGACGGTATGGGGACGGAGCCGGTGGGCGCAGAGGCGGTGCTGGCGCTGATGCTGGCCCTGGGGCGAGGCAATCTGGCGGTGGCACGGCTGATCGAGGCGCACGTGAATGCGCTGCGGTTGATCGTACGGTTCGGGGATGAGCGGGCGGTCGAGGCGGCAGTGGCGGATGCGCGGGCAGGGCATTTGTTCGGGCTGTGGGTGACGGATGGACGCCGGGCTCTGGTCGCGGATGGGGAGCGGTTGAGCGGGCAGAAGGGGCCTTGCAGCGGGGCGGGGCATTGCACGCGCGCGCTGGTGACGGCGGAAGCGGGTGACGGGATACGGATGGCGGTGGTGGCGTTGAGCGGGGCGGAGGCGGTGGTGCCGGTGCAGGGGATGCAGGGGATGCGGGGGGCGGCCAACGGGGTGGTCGATCTTGATGGGGCAACCGTGCGGGACTGGGTCGGGATCGCGGGGGATTACCTGGTAGAGCCGGATTTCTCGTGCGGGGCGTGGCGGGCGTCGGCCGCGGCGGCGGGCGCGTTGGCCGGGCTGGTGGAGGCCGTGGGCGAGGGGTTGCGACGGAAGGGGCAGACAGAGGCGCCGATGCAGTTGGCGCGGTTCGGGGAGATGGTGACGGCGCGGGAGACGGCGCGGCTGTGGGTGGAGCGGATGGCCAAGGTGGCGGAGGGGAACGAGGCGAGCGAGGCGGAGAAGGTAGCGACGGTGAATTTGGGGCGGGGGGCGGTGGAGCGGGCTTGTCTCGATGGGATTAGGCTGGCGCAGCGGTCGATGGGGTTGGGGGCGTTCGTGGCGCCGAACCCGGTGGAGCGGATGGTGCGGGATCTCGGGATCTACCTGCGTCAGCCGGCGCCGGATGCGGTGCTGCTGGAGGCGGCAGCATGGCATTTGGCGCGATGACTGCCGGGGAAGCCTTGGCGGCGATGCGGGAATTGCCGGTGGCGGGCTTGGAGACGATCCTGGGTGGGCGGCGGCCGTTGATACTGGCGCCGCATGCGGATGACGAGAGTTTGGGATGCGGGGGATTGTTAGCGCAGGCGGCGACTGCCGGGTTGCAGCCGGGGGTGTTGGTGCTGACGGATGGGGCCGGGTCGCATCCTGGGTCGGTGCGGTATCCGCCGGCGCGGCTGCGGGCGGTGCGGGAAGCGGAGGCTCGGGCGGCAGTGGCGATCCTGGGGGTGGAGCGGATCGGCTTCCTGGGATTGGCGGATACGGCGGCACCGGTTGCTGGAGCCGAGTTCGAGGCGGCGGTGGAACGGATTCTCTCGGTGGCCCGGGAGTGGGATTGCGGGGTGTTGCTGGCGCCTTGGCGGCATGATCCGCATTGCGATCACGAGGCGGCACATCTGATGGCGAGCGCGGCGGCCGAGCGGGCCGGGTTGGGGCATCTCGCATATCCGGTGTGGGGGTGGACGCTGGACCCGGCGGTGACGTTGGAGGGGCCGGTGGTGGCAGGGTGGCGGTTGGACGTTTCGGATGAGCGGGCTGTCAAAGAGCGGGCGATCGGGGCGCATCGATCGCAATATGCCGGGTTGGTGGATGACGATCCTGGCGGCTTCCAGTTGGAGGCCGGGTTCTTGGACTTGTTCGCAGAACGCTTCGAAACATTTCTGAGCGCGCCGTGATGCGGACAGTGATCGCGGTGCCGGTAAAGGACGAGGCGGAGCGGATCGGAACCTGTCTGGCGGCGCTGTTGGGTCAGCGCGAGGTGCAGGCCGATGCGATCGTGCTGGTGGTAAACAACACGCGGGACGCGACGGCGGCAATCGCTCGAAGCGTCGCCGGCGATGCGCCAGTGGAGGTGATCGAGGTGGAGTTTCCGCCGGAGCGGGCGAGCGCGGGGTCGGCGCGGCGGATGGCAATGGAGCGGGCGGCCGAGCTCGCCGGCCTAGGTGGGGCGTTGCTGACGACGGATGCGGATGGACGGGTGCCGCCAGATTGGGTGGCGGCCAATCTGTTCCACCTGCGGCGGGGCGCCGATGCGGTAGCAGGTCGTGCGATATTGGAGCCCGGCGATGCCGCGGCGATCCCGGAGCGGCTCCATGCGGACGATGCGCTCGAATGCGCTTATGCGGCGGCGCTGGACGAGATCGCGGCGGTGATGATGCCACAAGCCTGGGACCCGTGGCCGCGGCATACGGAGCATTCGGGGGCGAGCATCGCGGTGACGCTGGCAGCGTATCGGCTGGTGGGCGGAATGCCGGCGGCGCCAATCTCGGAGGACCGGCGATTCTTTGCGGCGCTGCAGGCGGCGGGCGCCCGGATCAGGCATGCGCCGGAGATCGAGGTGGCGGTGTCGGGACGGATCGTCGGGCGGGCGGAAGGCGGGATGGCCGATACGATTCGGCGGCGGTTGCGGCGGGCAGATCCGTATCTGGACGATGCGCTCGAGCCGGCGTTGGATTTCTGGCGGCGGCAACAAGGCAAGCTGTCGGTTAAACGACGGCTGGTGTCGGCCGAATCAGCTGCGGCGGAATTGGAAGTCGCACGCTGGATATTGACGGAGTTGAGGGTCGAAGCCGGATTGGCGAAGGTGGCGACGCCGTGAGGCGCCGCCCTCTGCGATCAGGACTCTTGCAGATTGACCGCGGAGGTCTTGCCCTGTTGGCCGGGCTGGAGTTCGTAGGTTAGGGTTTGGCCTTCATTGAGCGAGCCGAGGCCCGCGCGCTCGACGGCGGAGATGTGGACGAAAACGTCCTTGGAACCATCCTGGGGTTGGATGAAGCCGTAGCCCTTCTGGGCGTTGAACCATTTAACGGTGCCTGTCGGCATAGTGCAGTCTCCGGATCGGCGCCGTGCGACAGTGCGCGGCGCTTTCGTTTATTGAGCGGAAGGTTGACCCCAACTGGGGACGGTACGGAACTTGTCTCCGGCCGAACAGCCGACCACGGAATCATGCGTAGGCTTAGCGGAAGATAACAGCAAGCAATGCCTGCG